>CADEGN010000008.1 GCA_902826865.1 uncultured Myxococcales bacterium | reverse complement strand
TGCGCACGCCCTCGCCGCCGGCGTCCGGCCACCTGCGCTCTGGCGATCGGTCACGGGTGTTCGACCTTCACGAACGCCTTCCAGCCCAACTCGCGCTGGCGCGGCGAATCACGTTTCGTGGGTCTGGATCGCTCGTTCGCCGCAACTCGGGCATGTCGTGGTTCATGACTCGTCTCGCGGCACCACTGAAACCACACCGTGCTCGAATGGCCACATGCACGCAAGACGTGGTCGGTCCGAACATTTGCAGACAGAAGACGGCTCATGCATGGTTGGAGTGATGGCACTTCGACGTCCTCTGCTTGCTCTCACCTTCTTCTTCGCTCCCATTCTCACCGGCTGCCCAAGTTCAGGCTCGAATGGCCACGAAACGTCAGATACAGGGACAGGCGCCGGGTCCGACTCAACCACGCAATCGAGTCTGACCAACGAGACGACCGCGGGCCCTGGCTCGGGGAATGACGCAAGCGAGTCCGTCGGCGATGCATCCGCCTCCGAAGGCAGTGGCGGCAGCACAGCGGCCGAAACGACGGCTTCCAGCGGCGGAGTTGATTCCGGTTCGTCGGGCGCCACTGCGGATAGCGGGGGATCGACGAGTGTCGTGAGCTCGACCACGGGCGGAGGTGTATGCGATGGGTCGGGCGACTGCGACACGTGCTCCGACTGTGCAGCCGCGGGCGACTGCGCGGAGGAGGTCGCAGCGTGCACCGATTCGCAGGAGTGCGGCCTGCTTTATTTCTGCGGAATGAGTTGTGACCCGGGGGACGCGGAGTGTTATGCGGGATGCCAGGAGAGCTTCCCCGAGGGCGTTGCACCGTTTGGGGCCATGCTGACCTGCATCGTCTGCGGCCAGTGCCCCACGGACTGCGTCGACGCGGGCTGGCCGTGCCTGGACTGATGCGCTCTAACGCTCACACGGCTTTCTCTTGATCACCCGAGTTCGGAGTTCGCGCGTGCGGCGACGGCTGCGTGCCGGCAGAAACCCATGGACCGTGCGCGACGCTCAGCAACGACGAGCGTCGCGCACCTTTGATCCTGCTGGCAAGCCCGGTAAGCTCGATCGCATGCGAACCTGGTGGCGCAGAGCAATCGCGGGCCTTGCGGTCGCCGCTCCCTCTTGCGTCGACGTCCAGGCGACAACGTGCACCGACGGGTTTCTGTGCCCGGAGGGAACGATCTGCTTCCACGATGGTTGCGTCCTGCCCGAGCAGCTCGCGGCGTGTGAGGGCAGGCCGAAGGGCGTACCGTGTTCGTTTCCGGGGACGCCGAAGGGCGTGTGTGATGGCGGGCTCTGCGTACCGAGCGGTTGCGGCAACGCTGTCGTCGAGTCGGGAGAGCTTTGCGACGACGGCAACCTGCGCTCGGGTGATGGTTGCAGTGCGAACTGTCAGTCGCTCGAGGACTGCGGAAACGGAGTGATCGACACCGCTGCCGGGGAGGCGTGCGACTGCGGCACTGATGCTGAGGCATTGCCGATCGGCTGCACGCAACCCAACGGCGATGAGCTCGGCGCCAGCTGTCGCGCGGACTGTCAGTTGCACGGCTGCGGGGACGGAAAAGTCCGCGCACCGGAAGAATGCGACGGCAGCAATCTCGGCGAGCTGTCCTGCGTTGATCTCGGCTTCTACGGCGGCACGTTGTTGTGCAAACCGGTCTGCCGCTACGATACCAGCGCGTGCACGGGCAGTTGCGGGGACGGAGTCCTCAACGGTAATGAGCTCTGCGACGCCGGCCCGCCCCCAGGGGAGAGTTGCCTCGACTACGGCTTCGATCTCGGAACGCTTGGATGTGCTGAGGTTTGTACGCCGGCGTTCGACGCGTGTCAGCGAATCGGCTGGCGGGGGGTCGCTTCTGCCGACTTTCTTGGCCGGTCGATCACCGGCACGGCTACAGGCACGCTATTTGTCGCCGGTGGCGACGGGACGATTCGGAGGTTCGACGGCAACGTGTGGACGAACATGGCTTCGGGGACGAGCCAGCTGCTCGAAGACATCTGGGCGTTCGATGACGAGACGGCCTTCGTCGTCGGCGCCGCCGGTGCCATCCTTCGCTACGATGGGACAGATTGGACGCCGATGGACTCAAGCGGCGCGACCTGGCTCCACGGGGTGTGGGGCACAAGCGCCACCGACGTTTTCGCGGTCGGAATAGGTGGGCTCGTTCTCCATTACGCCGGTGACGCGTGGGTGCCGATGGACTCGCCGACCGGCGCACGTCTATTCGAGGTGTGGGGTAGTGCGCCCGACGACGTCTTTGCCTGTGGCTCGGGTGGCACGATCATTCACTACGATGGTCAATCGTGGTCCCCGATGGATGTTCCGGCGGACCAAGATCTGAACACAGTGTGGGGCACCGGCGGAGATTCGGTCTACGCGGCCGGCTGGGGCGGCACGCTGCTCCACTACGACGGTAACGAGTGGACACCGCTCGATAGCGGGACAGCGCAACCGCTTTGGTCTGTCGGTGGCCGCCCAGGCGAGATCTTCGTGGGTGGAGACAAGGTCAGTTACTTCGACGGCCTGTCTTGGTCCAACCTGCAGAGCGCTCCTGGCGTGTTTTTCGAGTTCTGGTCCAATGAGCACGAGACCTTCACGATCCTCGACACCGGGGATGTCATGAAGTTCGGCGGGCAGGACTGGGCACCCGATACGGCAGCCGACGCCCAACTTCTAGCTGCGTGGGGAAGTGACTCGGACAACGTGTATTCCGTCGGCGAGGACGGGGTTATCGTTCGTCACAAGGACGGTGAGTGGGCGCCCGTCGATTCTCCCACGAACGAATGGCTCTACGGGATCTGGGGGACTGGAGCAGACGACGTTTTCGCGGTAGGCGATAACGGCACGGTCGTGCGCTTCAATGGTGCCGACTGGGCGGTTATGCCAACTCCGACGCAGCGTGGGCTTCGCGCGATCTCTGGCGCGGGCTCAACGTCGGTTTTCGCCGTCGGGACGCAAGGCACCATCCTCCACTATGACGGCTCGACCTGGACAGAGATGGACTCCACGACTAGTCAGTGGCTAAATGGAGTCTGGGCTGCCAACGATACCTCCGCGTTCGCCGTCGGGACGGACGGCACAATCCTGAGCTTCGATGGGGTCGAGTGGTCGCTGGAGGACTCCGCGACAACCGAATCGCTGCTGGCGATCACCGGCTTCGACACCGACGATGTTTTTGCGTGCGGCAGCTCAGGCATATTGCTGCACTACGATGGCGAAGGATGGACGCCGGTCGGCACAGGGACAACCCAGACGCTCGCGTCTCTCGGAGGCACATCGGCAACAGATCTGTTCGTTGTTGGCGCAGCCGGAGGGATCCTCCACGCGGATGCCACCGGCCTTGCTCCGGTGCGCTCTCCTTTCGACCTCGCGCTACACTCCGTTTGGGTCCACCCACGCGCGGCTTACTTCATCCAGCAAGGCGGGGAAGCCTGGAAGTTGGTTCGCAGCCCTCCTTAGTTCACACCCGTAACGTGAGCACGCCGCGCGCGAAACTGAAAGTAGACGGAATAACCATTAGGGTTCTTGTCGGTCTGCACGCTGGGGATTTTGTTCAGATTCTCCGGGTCGTTAGTTAGGACTTCTACTCCACCGTGGTTGACGTCTGGCTGCGTGGGAAAGATGACCGGAAGCCCCGATTCGCAGCTGGTTCCCAGCACGCATCCACCGACCAGCGTGTCGAGCAATGAGTTGCAGGTGTCGGGCACCTCGGTCCCAGGGCATTCGATGTAGGCGTGAGACATGCCCGGGCACTCGAGGCAGTCCCCAAGCGGCGGCCCGATCGGGTTCCCCGCCAAGCTGGGGACCACCAGCGTTCCGCAGACGCCTTCGTCGGGTCCGTCGCCGATCAACTCCTGTGGGATCAGGAGGCCGTCGGCCAGCTCGTCGGGGGGGCCGGCTGGCGTATCGGCCTCTGGCACGCCGCTGATCCGTGCGTGCACGGCGAGATCCGTCAGATCGGGGGCGGCAGCCAGGGTGCTCCCCGGTCCGCCGATAAGCATGCCCCCGCTTAGCACGACCTCAGGTACCCGGATCCCAAAGCCACCATCAGGTGCCATCGACTCCGGGTTCATAAGAAACCACCAGTCGACCGGATTTGAACTGTTCTGCGGCCAAGCGCCGCGCGCGGGGTCAAGGACTGCATCAGCCATGCGCAGCTCGATTGTTTGCTGCGTTGCCCCCGAAAAATCCGTCACGTTGACGAACTGGATGAGCGAGTTGAAGACACCCGCGTCGATGTCGGCCTTTGTGCCCGCGTTCCGGGCCTCAAGTGTAAAAGGTGCAAGCGCGTCGCCAAGCGTACTCGTAGGACGCGCGCAAAAACTCGCGGCCGGGCTCGGCAAGATGGTGAGTTCGAACAGACGGAAGATCATCTCGTAGCGACAACGATCATCACACCCGTCGAGGACCTCGAAGTTCGCGTCGTCGCAGTCCTCTCCCGGCTCGATCTCCCCGTTTCCGCACACGGTGGCGACACACTGGCCATCGAAACACGCCATGCCTTCGCCGCACGGAGTCGAGTCGACAGGGGGCTGACCCGAATCGCACACGCTAGCGGCATTGCAAACCTCTGTCCCGTTGCAGAGATTTAGGTCGTCGCAGTCCAAGTCCGTTTGACACGGTGGAGGCCCGCCCCCGGTGCCGCTGCTCGAGTCGAGTGATTCGGCTGCGGTCGTCTGCTCAGTGCCATCGGACGCGGCGACGTGGGACGTTGCGCCCCCTTCGCCGCTCGCGGAACATGCGACTGAGACCGCGACTCCCAGTGCCAGCCCGACCGGCCCCACCGGCGATACAAACGCGTCGCGCGCGCGAATGTCAGTGCAGGTCATCGATGATCTTTCCGCGTTTCTTCTCTAGCTCTCGCACGCGTTGCCGCTCTTCCTCGAGCAAGACCTCGAGCCGGTGGCTGAGCGCTCGTTCGGCCAGGGTGGACTTCGCGGCCTCCTCGGCGGACTTCTTTGCCCGAGCCAGGGCATCGCCTAGCTGCCGGTTGCTACTCGCAAGCTCGGTATTGGTCACGCGCAACTCTTCAGCCGCTTTCGTCGCCTGTTGCTCCGCCGCCATGCGTGCGTTCTCCTCGGCCTTGAGCTTCTCGAGCTGCTCGCTCACCTTGCGCTCGGCCTCCTGGGCGCGAGCGGCTTCCTGGTTGGCAAGTCCGGCCTGATCGGTTGCCGCCTGTTCCGACTTCCGGGCGACAAGCTCCGCCTCGCGCGCGTCTTTCTCGGCCACGCGAGCGACCTGCTCCGCGCTCCGGATCTTCACGAATCCTATGCCGGTCGCAGCTGCGAAGCTCGACACCAGCACAAAGGCGCCGGCGATCGCCACCCGTCGGATTCGTACAGACCGCGCCTGCAAAGCAAACGCGGCATCCAGGTAGTCTTGCTCTCGCGCCGCTAATCTCCCGCGGTAGCGCTCTGCAAACTTCTGCGCATCCGCAAGCGCATCGGCGCGCCACAGCAGCCCCGGCGGGCGGCCCCGGCTGTCCCACTGTCGAGCGACATCGCGGAGTTCTGCTACCAGGACCGCGTGCTCTGCATCTTCGTCGAGCCACCGTTTGAGCCGCGGCCACCCAGTGATGAGTGACTCGTGAACGAGCTCGACGACCGCGGTGTCGCCACCGCGCGCGTCCACCGTGATCAACCTCGAGTTCGACAATCGATCGAAAACCCGGTTGATTTCGCCGGACAAGCCCAGCGCTTCGAGCTCAGAGACATCGACGAGAGCACGCGTACGCTCGGGCGTGACGAGCCGATGGAAGACCTTGCGGACGAGCCCCTGCTCGCGCTGGGAGAAACTATCGTAGGTGGCATCCGCATGGGCTGCGAGGGCGCCTTCAATCCCGCCCAGCTCATCGTAGGCGGCCCGCGGGAGAACCTTGCTTTCCTTGTTCCTCAACTCCCACAGGCGCCCCGCCACAAATTGAAGGATCGGCAGGGAGTGCAGACTCGTCTCCAGTACGTCGAGCATCGCCTCGACCATCGCCGCATCCTCGAAGCGGTAGCCGGCCATCTCCGCCGGCTGCGTCAGCGCGGAGCGCAATGCATCGCGGGACATCTGAGGCAGGAGCATCAAGCCCCGCGTCATCTCTTGCGACAGTTCCTCGTGCTCTGATACCCGATCGAGAAAATCCGAGCGCAACGAGAGCACGACGCGCAGGGGCGAGCCCGCGTCGTCTGCCATCGCAAGCAGCGAGGAAGCAAACGCCATGCGCTCATCTCGGTCCGGGACAAGCGTGAAGACCTCCTCAAACTGGTCGACGAACAGGACAATCCGAACGCCGACCTCGTTCGCATACCGACGCAGAGAATTCGCGAAATACCCGGGTTGTTCGCGCAGCCGCGTGAGGATCTCGTCGCGATTCTCCACGTCACGCTTGCGCGTCGTCGGACTAGCCGTGACCGTGTTCGTGCGGGAGATTTGCTGGCAGATGCTGGCCAACCTCGACAATGGACGTCGACCAGGTCGAATATCGAACGAGTCCCAGTTCTCGCCTGAGCCACGAAGGGCCGGAATGAGACCCGCACGGACGAACGACGACTTGCCGATCCCAGACGGACCGGTGATCGCCAGCAATGGGTTTCGGTCGAGCGACAAGAGGGCCTGGCGAATCTCGGTCGGGCGGCCGAAATACCGATTCGCTTCCGATGAATCGAACGCGGCCAACCCGGGGTAGGGGCACTGGTCGGAGGCGGCCCCACGGTAATGGGGCAGGAGCGCTTCCAGCGCTTGGAGGAGTTCCTTGGCCGAATCGAAGCGCTGGGACTTCTTCTTCTGCAGGCAGCGATCGACGATCTCGACGAACTCGCGGGGCAGGGTCGGCGCGGCCTGGCTGACACTCGGGAACGGCCGCTCAAGGTCGCAGACTTCTTCGTGGATCTCCTCAGCTGAGCGCCCCCCCAAGAGCGGAGCGCCGACAACCATTTGGTACAAGATGAGACCGACCGCCCAGATATCGGCGCGGTAGTCGATCTCGTCTGCGCCCCACTGCTCGGGCGCCATATACTGCACCGTGCCGATTTGCTGGCCGATCGCGGAGAGCTCCGCGTCCGTGGTCAACAAGGCATCGCTACCTGCGCCGCTCCGACGAATGCTGTGCGGGAGCTGGCGTTCTGGCTCAGCGAACGAGGCCAGTGGATCTAGCGTTTTCGCGATGCCGAAGTCGAGAACTTTGATCGTCCCCGAGCGCGTGAGGACGATATTACTGGGCTTGAGATCGCGGTGAACGATTCGCTCGCCGTGGGCAACGACGAGCGCCCGTACCACGGGAACCATCAGCTCGACTGCTTTGGCCGCTGGCAGGCGCCGTTCCTTGAGGAAGTCCTTGAGTGTCGACCCTGCCAGGTGCTCGAGCACCATGTAAGGCACACCCGTTTCGAGGGTCCCTACTGAGTGGATGACAACGATGTTCTCGTGTTGGCACCGCGCAGTAGCCTGGGCCTCGTTGAGAAATCGCGTGGCCTCGGAAAGGAGGCGCATCGAGAGCACCTTGATCGCAACGCGCCGGCCCAGCTGTACGTCGCGAGCGAGGTAAACGACGCTCATGCCACCGCGGCCGAGTTCGCGGATGATTTCGTAGCTTTCGATGCGACGCCCAGGCTCGAGCGTCGCCTGCTCGGCCATAAACGCACGCCAGTTCGGATCCAGGGGCGCGACTGTTGGATCCTCAGCACTCGTCTCGGCAAGCTCGGCCACTTGGACGTCAATGATATCACCGAGCACGACCACGCCCGGGGACAGAGCAAGCAGAGCAAGGCGCGTCAGCCGGAGGCGGGTCGACGACGCTCGTCCCCACCGCAGGCACGCGGAACGGCTGTTCTACGCTGTTCTTCCCGCTGAGCCGCCGCAGCGCACGGTCCGAGTTCCGCCGAACGCGGTGTTGTGTATGGCGACGTCGTCGACGCCCAGACTCAACTTTCCGGGCGATCGTTCCGTAACGGCCGTGATACTAGGCTCCGCGGGCTCGGAATCGATTCGAAGCACGAGCATCCTGGGGAAGCCCGCGCGGAGCCGAGACCGAGACTCCGGCGAAGGCACGCGAAGAGGAACACCGGGCGTTCTCAAGGCTCCGGGCAAAGCCGCGAATGAGCGGCGATCACTCGTTGATGCCGGTAATATGAACCCGACGAGCTCGAAAGTGATAGTAGTACGAGTACCCGTTGAGGTTTCCGTCTGTCTGCGCCGTCGGGATCTTGTTGAGATTCGCGGGGTCGTTGGTGAGCACCGCGATGCCACCATGGTCCACGTCCGGCTGGCTGGGAAAGATGATCTCGATCCCCGCATCGCAGCTCGGCCCAAGCACGCAGCCGCCGACAACGACATCGAGGGCAGAATTGCACGTCTCGGTTAGCATCTCGCCTTCGCAGGGGTTGTAGGTCCGCGAGCGGCCAGGACAGTCGAGACAGTCCGCGAGGCCAGAGCTCAGGGGCTGACTCGCAAAGTAGGAAACGGTGATTGTGCCGCAGATCCCCTCGTCGTCGCCCTCGCCGATGATCTCCTGCGGAACCTGCAGGCCAGGCGCCAAGGACTCGGGTGGGCCGGCTGGAACGTTGGGATCTAAAGTGTCGCTGAAGTGCGCCCGCACCGACACGTCCAGCAGGTCGTGCGCTTCACTTAGAATCGTTGACGGCCCGCCGATAAATGTCCCGCCTTGAAGCGCCGTATCTGCCACGCGGATGCCAATGCCGCCGTCGGGAGCGAGATCCCAGGGATTGGCGAGAAACCACCAATCGATCGGATTCGACCCGTCTGCTGGCCATGTGCCGCGCGCGGGATCGGTAACCGCGCCAACCATCCGAAACTCGATCGTCTCGTCGCTCTGCCCGCTCATGTCATCGAGATCGAGCAGCTGGAAGAGCGAGTTGCGTACACCGATGTCGATATCGTCCTGCGTGCCCGCGTTATGCGCCCCGAGCACGAACTCCGACATGCTGTCGCCCACGGCACTGGTCGGGCGAGAGCAGAAGCTCGCGGCCGGACTCGGCAGCGCGGTGACCTCGTACATGCGGTAGAACAACTCGTAGCGACAGGACTGGTCGCAACCGTCGAAGGTGGCGGTGTTCCCGTCGTCACAGTGTTCGCCCGTTTCGAGCTGACCGTTCCCACACACGGCTGCAACGCACTCTCCGTCGACACACAGCATGCCATCCCCGCATTGGGGGCGCCCTTCGGGCGGCGTGCCGGCTTCGCATACCCCGGCCGGGGCGCAGACCTCCGCGCCGTTGCAGAGGTTGCCGTCGTCACAGTCCTCGTTCACGTCGCAGGGCTGAGCACCCACGGTGTCCGCGACGGTTCCGCTCGACTCGCCCGTCGAGGTCCCCTCCATCGCGCTCATGCCCGCGGTGGTCATCGCGATCACCTTGTTGTCGGACCCTGCTTCCGACGCTTGGCAGCCAACCAATGCGGCGAGGCCGAAAGCAACCGCCAGCACGCCGGCACGCGCGACAGGTGGCTCCCATGATCTCTGCGGCAGAGCCTCGTGCATACAACACCTAAGCTCGGGGGAGGGCGAACCCCCGGGGGGATAGTCGTCTAATTCGGCCAGGGATGGTCGAACTTGAGTCAACATGACCTGCTCTCCTGTGCGGAAGAACCCTTGTGCTTGCGTGCGTCCGCAGGTGGCGTCAGAGGGGTTGGGGATCAACAGCCCGAGATCCTCAGTGTGACACTTCAATCTGGATCCTCGAAACCCTATATTGGGCTCAGATGTCCACGATTGTTGCCAGCTGGGTCGGAGGAGTGCTGGCTGCACTTACATCTCCCGAGATCTTCGGGGAAGATGCCACCGAGCACGCGTCAGCGAGCGACCCAGCAAATGGTCAGCCCGCGCTTCCACCAACCGAGCCCGACGCGGAACCTGAAGCGCCGGAAGATGACCGGCAAAAGGCGCGCGGCTTGTTTCTGATGGGCAACGGCGAGTTCGAGCGCGACCGATTCGCGGATGCGGCACGCTACTACCGTGACGCCCTAGCGTTGTGGGAACACCCGGCGATTCACTTCAACCTCGCCGTTTGCCTGATCAACCTCGATCAGCCAGTGCAGGCGCTTGCGCATCTGCGTCAGGCCCTCGAGCGCAGCGCCGAAACCCTCGGTGGCGATTTTCGCACGCAGGCGCAAACCTACGCGAAACTCCTGGAAGGCCGTCTCGCCCGCCTGCAGATTCGATGTGTTCAAGCCGGCGTCGACGTAACACTCGACGGCAAACACCTGCTGCGATGCCCCGCGACGACGGAGCAGCATCTCATTCCTGGGGAACATCAGATCGTCGCGGAGAAACCCGGGTATGTTCCCCTCACGCGCTCGCTCGATCTGCGAGCTGGCGAAAGCACGCGCGAGCTCGTGGAGCTCAGGCCGCCCAAGGCGTCAACCCGACTCGAACGTAGGTGGAAGGTATGGGTTCCGCTCCTGCCGCTCGCCGCAGGCGTCGCAGTGGGCGTTATCGGCGGCGCACTGCGCATTTCCGCAGTCGCGCGCGCGCGCCGATTCGACCGAGAAATCAGCGATCTTTGCCCGCAGGGGTGCAACGCCGCTGACGTCCCGGAGACGGTACGAGATCTTCGCGGGCAGGCGCGTTCGTTGAGCGGTGCTTCGATCGGGATGTTTGTGGTCGGAGGTGTCGCCGTGACCACCGGTGTGACGATGCTGATCCTCAACCGGCGTCGCGAAGTCGTGCGTCCCCAGCATCAGGTTTCCCTGCTCGTCGGTCCACGCGAGGCCGGCGTGTACGTGCGGGCTCGCTTCTGAGTTGCCGTGTACCCCGTCACACTGCGACTCAACCCAAGTTCTGGATCGGTGTGACCGGCGCCCCCGACGAGCTGGGTTCTGGCGCGATCTCTGTTCGGTCCCGCCCGAGGACCTTCGCCTGATACAAGGCGGCGTCGGCCCGCAGGAACAGCTCAACCGCGGTCTCTTGGCGGGCCCACAAAGCAAGCCCGGCCGAGAAGGTTTCACCTGAGGGCGTGACTGACCGCAGCCGGTCGACGAGGATCCGCGCATCGGCTAGGCCGCACCCTGGCAGCAGAAGCGCAAACTCCTCGCCGCCGAGGCGCGCAAGCAGGTCACCCTCGCGGATCATCTCGCTCCACGCTCGTGCAGCGGACCGAAGCAGCCTGTCACCCTCGACATGACCGTGCTCATCGTTGAACTGCTTGAAGCGGTCCAAGTCGATAACCACCAGGCAAAGCGGGTAAGAAAGCCGCTCGGCACGGGCCAGCTCTGCGCCGATTCGCTGGTCCCAGGTGCGGCGGTTGGGTAGGCCCGTCAACGCATCCGTATGAGCTTCCTTGCGTAGCTCGACGACGAGAGCATCGGTCCGGCGCATCGACTTCAGCAACAACAGGGTCAGGACCGCAGAAAAGATGAGCCCGAGTGCGCCTATTCCCCAAAGTTGCATCCGAATGCGCGCCGAAGTCTGATCGGAAACGTCAAGGCTCTCTTGGGTTCGCTCCTGGATCAATGCCACCAGGGTGTCGGTCAATCGGGCAATTTTCTCGAACCGGTCGATCTCCGCGCCCAACACGTCGTCATGCGCGAGTCGAACTCGTTCGGGGTCTCCGCTCTGAAAAGCCGCGAAGATCTCCACGTCGGCGGCCATGAAGGCCCTGAACGTCTCCACGAGCTCCGCCATCGTCGCCTCTTCCTCGCGGGTCCTGAGCAGACGACGAACCTCGTCCATCTGTTTGCCGAACCTCCGCGTCGATGCGAGGAACTCCTGCCGCCGGAGGAGCGGCACGGCGGCCGGAGAGCGTCTCGCGAAATCCAGGGCGTAGGCCGTCTGCCACCCGTTGAGGTCAGCGCTCTGGAACTTGAGCTCGAGCGCCGCATTGGACACCGTGTGGGCACGCTCGAGGGCCGCTTGCGCGGACTTCCAGTTGCTATCGCTGGCGGAATAGCCCACGAGCAGCGCGGCCACGAGGATCACGCCCGGCAGAAGCAGCACGATGTAGCGAATCCGGGCGAAGCCAAGGAGTTGAGCAAACGGGGTGGTTCGCGCGAGCAGGGCGGGCGCGAGCGCTCTCATCGAGAGGCGCGCTCGCTTGTCACTCCCTTCACCGGGGTCGATCGCCAGCACTTTTACACGCACGCGCTCACCAACCGACACCACCTCGAATGGGGAAACGAAGGGGCGGTCGCTGAGTTCCGCGAGGTCAACGAGCCCCTTTAGACCGTTGAGATCAACGACGACCCCGGCGGCATCGATCGACTCCACAGTTCCGTGGAGCTCGTCACCGACCACGAGCTGCTTGCGCATCGCCTCAGCTCGTTGGTCGGTGTCCGCGCCCATCCCCACCGTTCTTTGCGGACCTCGCCGGGCGCGAGGCCGTCGGCCTCAGCTTGCCTCGCCCGCCGAACACCCCTTCATCGGACGCCCAGGCGAATTTACGTTCGGCGACCACCTCGCGCCAAACACCATGCCGAGGCCCGCTTCCAGGATCAAGCGCGGCGACCGAGACAACGCCGCGATCGCCGGTCTGGCGCGCCCTTGCGCGCTCGACGGGTCGAGAGCGAGCAGCTTCGCGCCACCTTGGCGGAATCGAGCAAGGCCCACGATCCACACGCGACCGTACGCGTGTGGGGGGTTTCATCACAACCGTGGAACGCCGGAACAACACGCGGCCAGTTCCCGTCACGGTGCGCTGGGGCGCGCCGCACGCTCAGCGGCGCAGCATTCAGGCGTATCCGAGCAACCGACCACCTTGATACACGACCAGCGCGGCGAGGTAAGCCAACGCCGTCATCGACACGAACATGAATGCCGGCCACCGCCACGACCTCGTCTCACGGCGGACAACCGACAGCGTCGACATGCACTGGCACGCATAGACGAAGAAGACCATGAGCGCTAGGCCCGAAAGGCGTGTGTACCGGGGTTTGCCGGTTGCGCTATCGCGGTCCTCGCGGATCGCTCGCCGCAGCTCGACGGGATCGTCGTCGTCGGCTTCCATGCCATAGACAAGCCCAAGCGTCCCTACCAACACCTCGCGCGCGGCGAAGCTCCCGATGATTCCGACGCCCATCCGCCAATCCTGGCCGATCGGTTCGAGTGCCGGCTCGAGTGTCCGGGCGGCCCGGCCACCCCAGCTCTCGGCGATCCGGGTCGGCCCCTCTCCACCGGCACCTGTTTGGTCGCGGGGAAAGCTGAGCAGCCCCCACAACACTATCGTCAGCATGACGATCACCGTGCCCGCATTGCGAACGAAATCCGCCGTGCGATCGTAAACGATGAGCAGGGTATTGCGCACCCGCGGCAAGCGATACGGGGGCAACTCGAGGACCAAGGGTGGTGTTGGGCTCGTAAGGATCGTTCGCTTGTACAACCAACCCACGAACAATGCCGACGCGGTGGAGAGCGCGTACATCCCTAGGAGAATCCCGCCGCGCTCCAGATCCCCGGAGGCTCCTTCGTCAGCCGTGACAAAAAGCGCACCGATCACGAGGCTGTAGATCGGCAGCCGCGCCGAGCAGCTCATATAAGGGATCATAAGGATCGTCACGAGACGATCCTTGAAGCTCGAAATCGTCCGCGTGCCAAGAATCGCTGGAATCGCGCACGCGTAACCGGAGAGCAGCGGAATGAAAGCGCGGCCGTGCAGCCCGAGTCGGGCCATGATCCGATCCATCAAGAAGGCGGCGCGAGCCATGTAGCCGCTGTCCTCGAGGAGACCGAGAAACAGAAATAGCAGCGCAATCTGTGGAACGAAGACCACCACGTTGCCGGCGCCGGCGATCACACCCTGGGTGACGAGGTCGGTTAACATACCTGGCCCGAGCGCATCGCCGATTGAGCTCGACAGAGCGCCGAAGCCGGCCTCGATCGCATCCATGAGTGGCTGTGCCCACGTGAAGATCGAAACAAACACGACGCTCATCACCGCGGCGAAGATGACAAGCCCAAGCGCTCGATGGGTGAGGACCCGATCGATCTGCTGCGACCGCGTCATCGCGGGCGCGCCGGCGTCGCTGCGCCGGGAGCCGAGCCGGACGAGCATCTGCTCGATCTCGGCATAGCGGGTGGCGACGAGCTCCTGACACGCTCGCCGCGCCTTCGCGTCATCCACCGCAGCCAGGCGCTCAAGTTCCGTAGCCGTGGCACCGAACTGTGCGGCAGTCCCGGCCACCCCCGCGGTTAGCAACCAGCGTGCCCGGGCACTGTCGCCACCGAGGCATGCAAGCGTTTCGCACAGCGCAACGTGATCAGGCCCGGGCGCGGCCAGCCGCGGTTCGTGCTCGGCGGACTCGGCTTGAGCCAGGGCGGCCGCCAATTGCGAAACTCCTTCGCCAGTGCGCGCAACTGTAGCGACCACCGACACACCGAGTGCGTCGGCGAGCGACGCGGCATCGCTCGGAAGCCCAAGGGCCCGAGCATCGTCAACCATGTTGAGCGCCACAACGAGCGGACGACCGAGCTCGAGCAGTTGCAGCGCAAGATAAAGGTTGCGGGCTAGGTTCGTGGCGTCGACCACCAGCAACACGGCATCGGGCGCGGGCTCCCCCTCGCCGGTAAGCACGCGATACGCAAGCGCCTCGTCCTCAGAAGTCGGCGACAGGCTATATGTGCCGGGAAGATCCAGCAGCGTCACCTTGGCGGACGCAGCTAACCCGTCCGCAAGATCCCCTTCGCGGCGTTCGACGGTCACACCAGCGTAATTGCCAACCCGATGCCGCGAACCGGTGAGCTCGTTGAACAGGCTCGTCTTGCCGACGTTGGGATTGCCGGCGAGGGCGACGCGAATTGGCTTGACCTCCCGGCTCACAGCACCCGTATCCGCGCCGCTTCCGCGCGGCGAAGCGAGAGATGGTAGCCGCGAACCTCGAACTGCATCGGATCGCCGAGCGGCGCTAGTTTCACGAGTTTCACCGACGTGCCGGGAACAAACCCCATCTCGAGCAGGCGGACGGCCAATGTGCCATCTCCTCCAACTTCGCGCACGGTAGCGGCCTCGCCTACCGAAAGCGCAGCCAGCGTCCGCTCAGGCATGAGGAGAGCATCGGTGGGCGCGGGAAGCCGGTCAAGCACCCGTCGCGATGGGAGCAGGGTCACGGACCGACCATTCGCCGGGCCTCGCCCCATGGCACCACCCGTCTTCCGGGCTGTCGCATGTAAGCCATCCGGGCAATCGTCTCGTTGCGAGGCTCGGGCGCGAGCTGTAGGTTCGGGCGTCCCTCGACGGAGTCGTACGAGATGCAATACCGCACCCTGGGCCGAAGCGGCCTGCAAGTCTCGACGCTTTGCCTCGGGACGATGACGTTCGGCGAGGCCGACGAGAACTCGTTCATGCACGCCGTAGGGTGCGATGAGCAGACGGCCGGGACAATCATGAGCCGCGCGCTCGATGGCGGCGTGAACTTCTTCGACACCGCAGACGTGTACGGCCAGGAGGGGCTGACCGAACGGGTGATAGGCGGCTGGCTCGCCCGCAGCAAACGGCGCGATGAGCTCGTGCTTGCGACCAAGTTCCGCTTTCGCATGGGGAAGGGGCCCAACGCGACCGGTGCTTCGCGCTACCACATCATTCGTGCGTGCGAGGATAGCTTGCGGCGGCTACAGACCGATCGCATCGATCTTTACCAGATCCACATGCAGGACTTCGACACGCCCGAAGAGGAAACTCTCCGCGCGCTCGACGACCTCGTGCGCCAGGGCAAGGTGCTCTACATCGGAGCGAGCAACTACGCTGCGTATCGCCTATGCGATAGCCTCTGGACCAGCCGCGAGCAACGGCTGTCTGCGTTTGTTTCGCTGCAGGCGCAGTACTCACTGGTGTCGCGAGAGATCGAGCGCGAGCACGTGCCGCTCTGCCGCAACCACGGCCTCGGGATCTTGCCGTGGTCGCCACTGGCGGGCGGACTGTTGTCCGGCAAGTACCGCGGTGGTCAGCGCCCTCCAGCCGGCAGCCGTCTCGAGCAGTGGAAGGATCGGTGGGGTCGACTCGATACCGAGCAGAACTGGCGCATCGTCGACGCCCTCGTGACGATTGCGGCTGAGCTCGGGGCAACGCCGGCCCAGGTTGCGCTCGGCTGGCTCATGCGCAAGCCAGGCGTCACATCGGTGATCTTCGGCGCCCGCTCCCTCGCGCAGCTCGACGACAACCTCGAGACCGCGAATGTCCAGCTCCCGGACGACTTCGTGCGCAAGCTCGACGAAATTTCCGCCCCCGACCTCGGTTATCCGTACGACTTCATCGCGCGGATCCAGGGCAAGTGGTGAGCGGAAAGGTCTCGATCGATCTCGCCACCGACCTGCCGATCGCTGCGATCGTGCCCGAGGTGCTGGCCCACGCCCGCGAGGGCGAAAATCTCGTCATCTTAGCCGAGCCGGGCGCAGGAAAAACAACCTGGCTGCCGCGAGTTCTACTCGCCGCGGGTTGGGGCGATGCTGGCGAGATCTGGGTGTCGCAACCTCGCCGCATCGCGGCGCGCATGGCCGCCACCCGGGTCGCAGCCGGGTTCGGCGAGGAGGTCGGCGCGCGCGTAGGCTACTCGGTGCGCTTCGAGTCGGCGGCGTCGAAGGCAACGAGGATTCGCTTCGTTACCGAGGGCATCCTGGCGCGGCGGCTTGTTGAGGATCCGCGGCTTGGCGGGATCGCGGCGGTGGTGTTTGATGAGTTTCACGAGCGCCACATCGACTCTGACCTTGCGCTGGCGCTCACGCGGGCAGCGCAGCGCACACGCCCGGATCTGCACGTAGCGGTGATGTCAGCGACGCTCGAGCCAACCCGCGTCGCCGCCTGGCTCGGCGTCGATCCGCTGTACTGCCCGGGGCGCGTGCATTCCGTCGACGTAACCCACGCCGAGTCGCTGAGTGATCGCCCGCTTGGCCAGCAGGTGGCTGCTGCTTTTCGCGAACTTGTTGAGCTCGAGCGCGGCAGCGTGCTGGCGTTTCTCCCCGGTGCCCGCGAGATCCGCGAAGCGGAAGAGGCGTGTGCCACGATCGCCGAGCGCCACGACTTCGAGATTGCCCTGCTTCATGGCGAACTGCCCGGCGACGAGCAAGACCGCGCCGTCCGGGCGGGGCGGCGCCCCAAACTGATCCTGTCCACCAATGTCGCCGAGACGTCGATCACGGTCGATGGCGTCGTCGCCGTGATCGACACGGGGCTTGCTCGGCAAACGACCTGGGATCCATGGACGGGTATGCCGGGGCTCGTGTTAGCGAAGATCTCTCGCGCGTCAGCAACTCAGCGCGCGGGCCGGGCCGGACGGACGCGCCCCGGTCGCTGCGTGCGTCTGTACCCGCGTCACGACTTTGAGCGCCGCGCCGAACACGATACGCCCGAGCTCCTACGCAGCGATCTCAGCGGGCCGGCGCTGACGATCCGTGGCGCGGGCTTTCGTCACCTCTCGCACCTGCCGTGGTTCGAGGCGCCACCACGCGCCGCCGTCGATGCAGCCGAGGCATTGCTCGGGCGCATCGGCGCGATCGATGCGAGCGGGTCGCTAACGGCGATCGGCCAAGCGATGTTGCGACACCCCGTGCATCCTCGACTCGCTCGCGTCCTCGAGGCCGCCAGCGCCGCGGGAATCGGCGACACGGCTGCGCTCGCGGTCGCCCTGTTATCGGAGCGACCGATCCGCCGCAAGGTGTTCGGGACGCGAACTACCACGCGGGTCACGGCTGCCTCCGATGTTGTCGTGGACGTCGACGACCTCCGCGCGTTTGCCCGCGACCCGGCACGGGCCCGCGTCCTCGGACTCGACCCGCAGGCGTGCCGGACCGTTCTGCAGGCTGCGCGGGCCCTCGGCGCTCGCAGGCGCGAACGCGACGCGCACGATGACGATGACGATGACGATGACGATGACGAACTGAGTCGTGCGCTTCTCGCCGGTTTCCCAGATCGCGTGGCATCGGTGCGGGGCAGTGGAAGCGAACGGCGCAAGTTGGCGTTCGCGGGCGGCGGCCGAGCGGAGCTTGATGAGGGATCGGCGGTCGCCGACGCTGATCTCGTGGTGGCTCTCGCGGCCGAGCAGCGTCGCGAGGGCGGCGGAGCAGCCCGCGTGGTCGTGCGATCGGCCGCACGAATCGATCCATTGTGGTTGCTCGAGCTCGATCCGGATCGTCTCGAAGAACGCCAAGTCGCCGGCTTCGATCCCAACCGCGAGCGGGTTGACGTCGCCACCGAGACGCGCTGGGACGGCCTGCTGCTCGAGTCGCGAGCCGAGCCAGTGCCGGGCCCCGAAGCGGCGCTCGCTTTGTTCGAAGCTGCGCGTACACGTGGGCCGTCCGCCTGGGTTGACGATCCGGCTGAGCTCGATGATCTGCTGGCGCGCATCGGCTTCGCGCACGGCCACGATCCGGAGATCGCCAGACTCGATGCTTCCGATGTCGAGGATGTGCTTCGCGAAGCGTGCAACGGCTGCCGCAGCTTCGCCGAGCTCCGCAAAGCCGACATGCTCGACCGCCTCCTTGCGCGGCTGGGGGCCGCACGCGCTCGGCTCGAGCGCGTGGCGCCGAGTCACGTACAGCTCCCCGGAGGTCGACGCCTGCGCGTGCACTACGCGCACGATCGCGGACCCTGGGCGGAGTCACGCCTGCAAGACTTCTTCGGCAGCGTTCGCGGCCCGACGGTCGCCGAGGGCCGCGTTGCCCTCGCACTCCACCTACTCGCGCCAAACCAGCGCGCCGTGCAAATCACCACCGATCTGTCGGGGTTTTGG
Organism: uncultured Myxococcales bacterium; assembly: GCA_902826865.1. Lineage (GTDB taxonomy): Bacteria > Myxococcota_A > Polyangia > Nannocystales > Nannocystaceae > Xiheibacterium. Next base: position 47,557 of record CADEGN010000008.1, on the reverse strand, counting down.
GATCGGCACTATTCCGACATCCGGAAGATGCTCATGCGTCGCTATCCGAAGCACGCGTGGCCCGAAGATCCGCGCACCGCTGCGTCCGCGAAACCGCGCCGGCAGTGAGTGACGATCATGGTGAGTTGCGCGGCGCACTTTTGGGCTGCGGCAGCGGCGTGGCAGGTGCGGTCAGCGAGGCGGGCGGTTGGACTCCGCGCGCGGGGTCGATCGCAGCCGTCACGGCCGCAGGTAACCCCGCGAAAGCGCCCGAGCGCACCGGCGTGGGCAGCCGCGTGAAATGCTGATACCCGAGCAACGCGGCACCACCGACGAGGATGGTCGCGAGCATCGTCACCGCGAACACCTCGCCCATGGTCGATCGCGGGCGACCTGCGGCAGAGCTGCCTTTCGCGTTCGCGAGCACGTCGCGGGGCACGTGCGGCGCAACCTGGGTTTGCGACTCGCCGACAGCGTCGGCCGTGGTCGCCTCGATGCTCGTAGATGCGGCCGCGACTGCGCCATCGGCGGCTTCGGGGGTCCAGATCGCCGCGTCGTCGCGCTGAAACGTCAGCGTCGGCGCGCCCCCGTTGTCGAGCGCCTTGAGGGTGCGGGCAACTTCCGCCATATCGGTGAAGCGGTCCTCGGCGCGAGCTGCAAGGCAGCGGCGTATGACGCCCGCGACCCCCTGCGGGATACGAGCCTCGTCCAATAGCGTCACGGCGGCCTCACGCAGGGGAGAACCCCAGAGCTCCTCATCCCCCGAGAGTTCAGCGGGCGACGCCCCCGCGGCGACTTCAAGCGCGAGCACACCCCAAGCGTAGACATCCGTGCGGGCATCGAGGGCAAGGCCAGCGAACTGCTCCGGTGCCATGTACGCCACCGTCCCAATCATCTCACCTGGTGCAGTCAATCTTGGGGCTCCGCCATGGAGAGCGATCCCAAAGTCAATCAGCTTGATGTGCAGGCGATCGTCGTCGAGATCAAGACAGATGATATTCGATGGTTTGATGTCTCGGTGCACGATACCCGCGCGGTGGATCGCTGCGAGTGCGCCCGCGAGTTGCTGCAACACCTCAAAGGCTTCGGCCCAGGGCATGCGCCCGCGCTGACGGAGCCGACGCGATAGCGTCACGCCGGGCACGAACTCCATCACGTACAACGGCGTGGCGGGATCGATCTCGGACACATCGATGATCTGCACCACATTCGGATGGTGGAGCCGAGACAAAGCACGCGCCTCGGCGGAAAAACGCTCGACGAACCCGGGATCACCGGCGAACTCGGGCCGCAACAATTTGATTGCGACGTCGCGCTGCAGCCGTTCGTCGATCGCATGCAGAACCACACCCATGCCGCCCTGGGCAAGCACGTGCACGGGCCGATAGCGGCCGGCAAGCCGTCCGCCACAGCGATCCACCACGGATCGCAACCAGCGATCCGCGAGGTTTGTGGAAGCCGGCTGCGTCCCTGGGTGGCTCATACGACGTCGCCCCAGGGTTACGCGCATCCCGGGCAACCTGATCGGTCGTAGGGTGGTCGCGTACCGCTGCGAGTCCTGCGGTACCAGCGGAGCGGAACGCGCCACTATCGCGTCGGGGCTTCACCGCTCGGTGCTCGCGCGCCCCTCAGCAGGCCCAACCGCCGTCGACATCGATCACCTGGCCCGTGATGTAGCTCGACTCGATTCCCAGGAGAAACGCCACCAGCGGGGCAACGTCGGACGCCAGCCCAACGCGACCAAGAGGCACCTCGGCTGCGTAGCGAGAAAACGCATCTTCGCCGATCCGCTTGGTCATGTCGGTACGTAGCAACCCCGGGGCGACGGTATTCACGCGGATTCCGCGGGGACCCAACTCGCGCGCGAGAGATCGAGTGGCGCTCTCGATGCCGCCTTTGGCCGCGGCGTAGCTCGCCCTCTCGGCCAGGCCGCGACGGGCGACGTTCGAGCCCACGAACACGACCGCCGCCGGAAATCCCAGCGCGCCCTCGCGCAAGAGCGATCGCAACAGCCAAAGCGGTGCCAATAGGTTGTCGCGGATCTGCTCGAATATTGGATCCGGCGCGCGGGACGAAGCAAATGGTTCGGTTCGTGTGGTTCCAGCCGCGAGCACAACGCCTGCGATCGGAGCGGCGCCGAGCGAGACGTCGATGGCTAGCGCATTGGCCTGTTCGGGATCGGTGAGATCCGTCTTGACCATGCGCACCGAACTCCCGAGTTCGTCGTGTAGCCGGCCTGCTGCATCAACGTCCTGTCGGTAGACACCGACGACGTCGTGACCCAATCGCACGAGCAGGCGCGTAACTTCGCGGCCGATGCCCCGCGTGGCGCCCGTCACGACAATCGTTGCCCCTGGCGGGACGTCCGAATGGGCGCCGTTCGTGGCCACTTGTCGGGTCGTCTTCGCCTCGCTCATCGGCTGGACCCTCGCACGATTTCGTCGTCGCGGATGAAGGGTGGACAGTCGCAGCAGAACAGCGTCGCCTTGAGGCTACTGGCGTTGCGATATGCATGGACTTGGCCGTGGTCCCACTGCCGCGGCGTCATCGCCACCAGCGTCTCACCCTCGATCAGAAGCTCGCCGGCCACCAACCACTCCAGCTCGCGCATGACGGCGTGGTGGTGCGCAGGGATCTCGTGGCCGGCGGCGATATGAAGGAGGTACAGCCCCGCCTCGCGGGTCTCGAGCAGCACCTCGACCTCGCCCCAATCGGGCGTTTCTCGACGTCGCGGATAATCGTTCGGACGTCGCTCGATTTTCACGCCAGCCCCGCGCGCACCCGAGATCGCTTCGGGCTTTGTCAGCCTGAGATCCACCGATTCGCTGCCTTCGTGCAGGCCCAGGATCATCGCCGCGAGCTCTTCGGCTGCATTCTCGAGCAGCCGGTAGCGACGAAAACGCAACAGTGCCGCGACTTCATCGGCGATCCTCGCATAGTCGACGGTGTCGGTGATGCGACCACTACGGCCAGCCAGGGCCAATCCGCGCGTGACCGCGAGATCGACGCGCAAGAGCTGCGTGTGTTCGCGTTCGTGCGGCAGGACGCCGACGATGCAGTCGATCTCGAGTCCCTCGATAACGAGCTGATCGGCCACGTGACGTCGCGCGAGCAGTCCGGCTCGCGAGTGCCATGGTACGTCGCAAACCCAGCGCGTTGCGACAACGATGTCACAACGGGCGTATCATGGAGATCCGCTCGCTGCTTGGCGTTTGCTCGCCAGCAATGCCCTTGCTCCCGTAACTTGGCTCTCGTCGGTTTCTTTGCCCGCGGGCCTCACCTGGAATGGCCAGAACCGCACTGCTGCCTTGACTGGGGCTTCTCGAGCATGTGCCGACGTGAAGGGAGATGTCTGGCTGGGTGCCGGCGCCGGCCCTCAACTGTGGTGCGAAGGCTGCTGGCATGCTTGAGCCGGTCCTCGGCGGCGGCTATGGTAGAGGAGATGGTTGGGCTAGCAGCTGGTAGTAAGTTGGGCCAAGGGCGATTTTATCGCGTCGCAACGTCGCCGAAAGCGACACGATGGAACCATCGACGCTCGACTACTGCCCGGGGGCGACCAAACCCGATGGCACGAGATGCCGGACCGACGCCGACTGCGACCCGGAGATGTTTGAAGTGTGCGGGCCACCCGGAGCCGCCGGTCCCTGCGGTGGTGCTGGGGGTTGCATCGAACCGTGGACCATGGGCACGGCCTGCCAAAGCAACGACGAGTGCGCCGACATCGACGGGGTTCCGGGAGCCTGCTACACGGGCACAGACCCTTGCTGCGGGGAAGTCTCGGTCTGCGTGCCAAGATGCACAGACACCAGCTGCGGCGAAGGCATGCGCTGCGGGTCAAATGTCACGTGTGAGGCGATCCCATGCGCTGACGGTTACGACTGCCCAGAGGGATCGCGTTGTGAGGGAGGCGCTCCCACCGGCGACGCCCACGGCTGCGTGATCATCCCATGCGACGAGCCCGGCGCGCTCGCGTGCCCAGAGTTGTTCGACTGCGAAGACAAGACCTGCCAGCGATCCATGTGCGAGCGCGACTCGGACTGCAGCTGCGGCAACTGCCTTGGAGGGCAGTGCTGGAACACGCCATGGTTCTGCTACGCCGAGCCGGTATGATCGAGCTCGCGCGGGCCACGAGTCAGCGCCCCCGGGTCTTTCGACGGGGCAATCGACGGCCCGATCATCCCCGACGGATCAGCGCCGCACGATAACTGTGGTGCCGGGGCTCCCCGCGTGCGCGTGCACGCCGTGCCAGCCCTCTGGCAAAAAGGGCGTGGTCCAGAAAAACAGCCACCTTGCTGCGCTCGGCCCGAGATTCACACAGCCGTGGCTGCGCACGCGTCCGAAGCCTTGGTGCCAAAACGCGCCGTGCAGCGCGTAGTTCCCGTCGAAGTACATCGTCCACGGAACGTCCTGGATCGAGTAGTTGCCGTCGGAAGCGCTATTGCCGTCCATGGTTGTCGTGACGTGCTTGCTGCGGATCCGCCACCGACCCGTCGGCGTCTCGAACGACTCCTCTTGGGTACCCTTTTTTCCGGTCGACACCAACGCCGTGAAGACGGGACGCGTACCTTCGTAGGCCACGAGGATCTGCTTGTCGAGGCTGACATCGATCCAGCGCTCCCACGGCTGAAGACCGTCGGGCAGGACCTGTTGATCGGCGAGGCGGAGATCCGCCGCGCGAATCAGCTTGCCTTCGTCGGTCATCATGTAGCTTTTGCCCGCGATCTCGATCGCCTCGCTAAGATCGACAAAGGCCCGCTTTTCCAGGGTACCGACAACCTTGAGCTTGTTGTCGATACCGAGCTCAAGCAACTTGGTGGTATCGGCCATGACGAAGCCGAACGGGAATGTCGCCCCCTCCGGCAACGGCACGCCGGCGGAATCCTTGGCGCCGTATTTGTAGGTCGCACTCGCCTCGACGTAGGCCCCACGCGCGGTTCGCCACCAGGTGCGCCCCTCCTCGCTCAGCTTGTCGCCGACGCTGATGAAGAAGCCGCGCTCGAGCCACGACTTTTCGGGCCTCAGTGGAAGCCGGTCCGCAGGGATGAGTTCCTTTTCAGGAGCGGGCTGTTTGGCCGCCGGCGGTGACGCGCTTGATGGCTGCGCGGCCGGTTTCGCGGCCGGCTTCGTGGCTGCCTTGTCTCCGGGGTCGTCGTCGTCGACCGAAGGCAACTCGCCAGCCCCGTCATCTTTGGCGACGTCGTCGGCCCCTTCCCCCGGCATACGCAGCTGCGGCCGCTTGTCGGGCTTGTCGGGCTTGTCGGATCTCGTCGATACAACGGAAGGTTCCGACGGTTCAGGCTTCGCCGCTTGGCCGCTGACACCGGCCTCCGCCGCGATGCGTTCGCGCTCTCGAACCTCGCGCAACGCCTCCGCCGACGCGACCTCATCCTGCGTCGGCACGCGCCACCACATTGGAGTGTTCCACCGCTTCACGTACGCGTACTCGTACGGCAGAGGCTCGTCCACCTTCGGCGGTGGCGGCGCATGCTGCATGAACGGCTCGCGAGCGCGATCGACGACAAGTCCCTTGCTTGCACACGCGTACCCTCCCTGTGCCAACGCGTGCCAACCCCTAGGACATCCGGGGCCCTCGACCTTGTCCGCCACCTTCACGCGCGTGCCGATGCGCAGGTAACCGAGCTTCGCCGACTCGGCGTCGGGAGCGTCGTGAATGGCGACGACTTCGAAACCTGCCAGCGCATGGACGGTCAGCGCGCTCGCCTCGGGCGGCGGCCGACTCGGGTGGATGAAGCCGTAGTCGGGTGGCGGTTCAGGGGGCGCCGGTTCATCTGCGAGGGGTGCGTCGTCGGGGCGATCGTCCCCGAGCACCTCGGGAGGGGCTTCGTCCCGGGTTCCGGCGCGATCGGCGAGTACCGCGGCCTTGGCCGGGCGCGCCTCCGCGGCCCCCGGGTCTGGCTTGCGCGGCTCGAACTCCGCGCGCGCCGAGCCGCGGGCGCTGCCCTGGTTGTCACAGCCAACGAGGCCGATCGCAGCGGCGAAGCTCGCGGTCAGGATGCGCATCGCTTAGGCAGTTGTTAGCCCACGCGCGGCCGAGGGGAAAGATTCCGTCGCGGGCGGGCCATCAGGGTGCGGGGCCGCACGCTTTGGGGCCGGGACGGGTCCGCACCAACGGCGTCGGAATGACGTCGGCGGCCCCCGGTCCCTCGCGCGGAGGAGGAAATCGGAACAGCCTCGCCGCGCGATTCTCGGTGCGGCCGACGCGGTGATTTTCGGGGGCGTACCCCTGCCGCGGCCCAACGCGGTGCCCCCCTCGCGGACCCCTCAGACGAGGAATCCGTCGATCACGCCGCTGACCTGATCCTCGCGAGCTGCGAGCGCGGCGGCGCCGCCATCGACCGTGTCGACCATGGGATCACCCGCTCGGCGAGCGTCCCGCGATCTGCGACGACGACAACCGCATGGATCCACCAGCAGGAGGCGGAATCGGGCTCCAGGCAACTCGATCGTCGGTGGGCGGCCTGGATGAAGCCGCGGTGAAGGTCGCCGGGCGAGCCGTGTCGCCCGCCCCTTTGCCGAATCAGCCACCTTCATCGTGGTTTCATCTGGCGGACGGAGTGTACCAGCGGGTGCGACTCCTCCTCCTGCTCTTGTGGTCCCCGCGTCCTCGGCTTACGCGCACCTGCGCGAACGTGTTCCTGCGCTGGGAGCACCGCCGCGGCAACGGCCCTTGGCTGGTGGTGACGGGCAACCACGTGCAGGCGGCCTTCGACGACGGGCAGGCGAGAGGCGTTGATCGGGCGGATGGAGACCCGCCTGGGGCGACAAACGCGTCACGTCTTCGCGATCTGATGACCCTACGCTGAGGACACCGATGTCGACAACGAAGGACGAGCCAAACGAAAACGACAAAACGCCGCTCTCGTCGACGCACGTCCCAACACAGCGCCTCGATGTGCTGCGCGAACTCTCTGCGAGACATTCGTTGAGGGCGAGATCGACACTCAAGAACAAGCGGGATCGACGCTGGTGCGACTCGGGTTGCGCTTCGGTTGGACGGGCGCTTGCCCACGTGCCAAGGATCGCCAGTGCGCCCGGGCCTAACGCGGCGAATTGCGTGCGTCCAAGCGATGGTTGGCACATGCGGATCTTGGTCATCGCGGACGAGCTCAAGGTCGCCCAAGCGATCGAAAAAGAACTTATTCAGGAGCAGTATGAGGTTCGCGTCGCGCTGACCGGCGAGGACGGTTTCGCCATATTGAACGCTGAGCGCCTTGACCTCGTCCTGTTGGACCTGATGCTTCCAGATCGCGATGGTCTAGAGATCCTGAGCGGCATCCGCAAGCACGGATCGGACATCGCTGTACTCGTGTTGACCGCGTGCGATGCCGTGGAAGAACGTGTAAAAGGACTGGACGCGGGCGCCGACGACTACCTGGTCAAGCCGTTTGCGTTCAGCGAGTTGCTGGCGCGCATCCGTGCGCTGCTCCGGCGCGGCCACAGTGCACAGGTCATGCGCCTCAAGGTCGCCGATCTCGAGATGGATCTCGTGACGCGCCGGGTGACCCGCGCGGATGCCGAGATCCAGCTCACCGTCCGTGAGTTCGCCCTGCTTGAATGCCTGCTCCGTCGCAAGGGCGAACCGGCCTCTCGCGAGACACTCGCGCAGGAAGTCTGGGGAGCGTCGGCCCGCGCGACTCCGCTGGACAACGTGATCGACGTGCACATGGCCCGACTGCGCCGCAAGGTCGACGATGGTCACAGTATCAAGCTGCTGCAAACCGTGCGTGGGGTTGGATTTGCCGTTCGGGCGGAGGGTCTGTGATGGCGCCGGGGGAATGGCACACCCTTCGTGTTGTGCCATGGGTCGCCATATTCAGGCGTATCCCCGGCAGCGCTGCTGATTGATCACGGCTGGACCGGCTTGTGGACCAAGGGCGATTCGGTCACAGACTTCGACGATCTGATTGTTCGCCGGACCTTGGTCGGGTGATTGTCGGTTACGGTGGAGCCCACCGCGCGTCCGCGCTGCGCAATGTCATTCATGCAAGCTCCATGGCCGCAGCGTGCGAGAATGAAGGAAACTTCAGGTGTTTAGGCGTGGCCAAATCGCTCCGATGAGCTAGGTTGGCACCTACAAACGCCTACCAAGGACTCTTAGCAGATGCGCCACGAGTATCGCCTTGTTTTCACTGTCGCCGTGATCGCAACGGTTGCAGCCTGCGATCCCAGTTCTGATGAAGCTGTCGTCGATGGGCACGGTCCGCATCTAGACGGAAAAGTCATCCGAGGGGGCAAGGCCGACGGCGGCATCACCCTCGGCACAGCCACCGTCAAGGGCCGGGTTTCGTCGTTCTATCGCGGGGAGGGCTCGCCTTCTACGTGCGATTCGGGCGAGAGTGTCGACTATCAGATCTCCTACGAAAACCACAGCATTCCATGGGGTGCCAGCGTCACACTGGTGCGAGCGTTCTCGGGGACAAATAACTGTTTCGGCTGCGAGCCTCAGACCAGCACCCATTTTGAGTGGGTGTTTGAAGAGCACGAGACGATGCCCGCCAGTGCCCCCTTCGTCTGGTCGGCAGAGACGGAACATTCGAGTACGTTTATCCCTGTTCCCGACCTGCAGTTCTTCAAGTTTGTCTTCCGGATCGACATGCCGGATGGCACGGTCCGGTGGGACAACGGCGGCTCGAACTTTGGCTACTACCGTTCTCAAGTGCCGCCACCAGTGTGTGACAACTCGTGGACTCCTTTCGAGGAGCATCCCGGCAGTTACGTCAACATGGGTACGTTCGCTGTAAAGCAGTGAGTCGGCGGCAAGCCGCGCCAGGCCACTCCGGAGGCGGCAACGGCCTGGCGCCCTTCATCTCGTTTTCACGCGGGCGCTGATCTTCATCTCCCGCCCATCGAGCCACCTCAGCTCGTGCACTCATCGTGTTGAAATGACAAATACCGAGTCGCTGGCACGGAGGCTACTCCGCCGCTCGACCCATCCGCGGGACCTCTCCTTGCGGGCAAACCAACCAGGAAACCACAATGACTTCGCAACACTTCCTTCTGGCTGTTTCTCTACTTGCAATCGGTGCGTGTACCCAATCCGCGGCGGGCTCAGAATCAGAGCTCACCAAGGAGGAGGACAGCGGGCTCGGCAAGACCGACATTAGCCGGGATTTCTGCGAGGAGTTCGATTGGTACGGCGACGGGGTCTGCGACGATTTCTGTCTCCGTCTCGACGAGGACTGCGCGACGGACGCGCGACGGCCCGAGCTCGGCGAGGATCCGACGGTCATGAACACCGCCACGATTACGATGGCCGAGGGCCTGAGGGCCTCCGCGAGCATTGGCCCGGTCATCGAGGCGAAGTTCGAGGTAAAGAAGGGCAAGCTCTTGCTGAGCACGTACCCAGTGACCTCGGTCGCGTTGGATGCGGAGCGGACCACGTTCCTAGAACTCAAGGGCGACGCGACCCAACCGTGGGCCCCGCCGACCGAGACGTTCCACGACTTCAAGCACCTCACTCGATCCTCGCGCGATCTCACGTTGATCCAACTCTCGCAGCTCTCGCTTGAAGATGCGGTGGCAGAGGTCGACCCGTTTGGGACGGTGTACTGGGCGATCCCGACGATTCAGGACATGCGGGCCGGCTATGGCGTGTGGGCACTGGTCGACGACCAACCCTTCTACTCCTTCATCGACGGGGCGGGCAGCAGCGCCCACCAAACGATCGATCTGGGCACGGGTCCCGGCCCCGAGGCGACCGATCTTCGTGTCCCCAAGCTGCCCGATCCGACGGTAGTACGCACCGCGCAAGTCAGTATGTCGACTGCGCTGAACCAAACGTTGGAAAAATATCCAGGCGTGATCGAAGCGAAGTACGAAATCGGCGGCGACGGCAAGCTCGTCCTAAGCATCTATCCAGTCAAGGAGCCGCTCTCGATTGATGCCGAGCGCCAGACGTTCTTCGAGCTCCAGGGTGACCCCACGGCAGCGACCTACGTCGCCACCGAGACGAAGTTCGATGTCCCCGATGAGGAGCATGTCAATCGCTCGGCTCGAGACCTCACGCTCGTGCAGACGCAGTCGATGTCTCTGTCTGACGCAGTGACCGAGGCCGAGTCTGAGATCTCTGGTGGCATCGTGTACTGGGCAATCCCAACGATCCGCGATACCCGCTCGGGATATGGCGTCTACGTGCTCGCGCCAGACGACAGCGTGCATTATCTCTTCATTAGCTAAGCGGCCCCGCTCGTCCTAGACCACGCGCCTAGCATCGTCAGCTTGGCGCGGTAGTGGGGCTTGCACTAGCGTACAAAGTCGGGGAATCGCCATCTTCCGCGACGAAGTCGCGTCACTGGCATCGATCGGAGTGCCGGGCTCGCTGCAGACTGCAGGTGCTGACAGCGGCACCGGTGGCCCTTACGTCCCGGCAAACCCGGCAAACCAGTTGGGAAGGCTCGCATCGACGCCCGCCGCTTGCAACCGAGCGATCGCGTCTTTCATCTCCTCGCGAGGCTTGCCGTCGGCGTCGAGCACAACCAAGACAGGATACGAATCGTCAAATCCATACCACCGCTTGCGGAGAGCCGCGAGCTCATCAAGCCTCGTCGCCGCCCCCCAATCCTCCTCTTTCATCTCGAAGATCCGGACGTGACCGATTGCCTTGCGCGGGTGAGTATTGCCGAGCTCGAGATCGAGAATACGGCACGGTTCGCACCAGTCGGCCGAGAACAACACAGCGACTTGTTTGCCCTCGCCCCGGGCCTTTGCGAAGTTGCGATCAAACATCTCGCCGAGTGTCTCGCCGTCGCGCGGTCGCAGGCGGCGAAGGTCGTAGGCGATCGGTGCGTCGGGATCCGCTGCCGCGTCAGCCGTCGCCTTGCTCGGCGGCAGCGCAGCTTCTCCCCCGCCGCAGCCAAGGGCGAGGATCAACGCAAGCGCACGGCAGTTCATGTACCCGCCTCGCGCTCGGCGGCTCGCGGGTCGAGCTCGCCCGCCAAATCGGTGCCCATGCGCTCACGAATCTGAGCCACCGGTTTCCCCGACGCAAGCAGACAGTAGAGCTTGGTGAGTGCGGCTTCGGGCGTCATGTCGTAGCCAGACACGACGCCGGCGGCGGTGAGTTTGCGACCACCGGCGTAGACATCTTGCCGGACGATTCCACCATGGCATTGCGAGCAGTTGACCACCACGATCGGCGGCTCTCGGCTGGTCGCCCGGCTGAGCGCCTCGATCAAACCGCTCCCCGTGGGTAACGTCCCGGCGCCGTAGGTTTCGAGGACCAGTCCCTCGACGCCGGTGTCGAGCAGCCCATCGAGCACCGCGGGCGACATCCCGGGAAACACCCGGAGCGTGGCGACCTCGGGGTGCCGATGCCAGTTGGGTCGCTCGGACAATCCACCACCGGGCGGGCGCACGAGGTGTTCAGCAACGGCGATTCCCACGCCTACCGTCGCGAGCGGCGGCAAGTTGCCCGAACCGAACGCGACGAAGTCGCTGTTGTGGATCTTCTGGGTACGGTTGCCGCGGAGCAGCCGCGACGCGAAGTAAATGCATACCTCGGGGATCGCAAGCGTCCCGGCCATGATGAGCGACGTAATGATGTGCTCGCGCCCATCGCTACGAACATGCTCCAAACTCAGTTGCGAGCCGGTGATAATTACCGGCTTACGCAACCCGGCGAGGAGGAAGCTGAGCGCCGACGCGGTGTAAACCATCGTGTCGGTGCCGTGGAGCACAACGAAACCGTCGAACTCGTCATCGCGCTCGGTGATCGCCGTCGCGATCCGAACCCAGTCCGCCGGACCCATTTCGGCGCTGTCGAGCAACGGATCGAGCCGCTCGACGTGATGCAGCGGGACCTCGGGCCCACGCAGCTCGGGCATCACCGCAAGGTATTGCTCGAGCAGGCCAGGCACCGGACGAAGACCGTCGGGCGTGCGCGTCATCCCAATCGTGCCTCCGACATGGAGGATGCAAACGGTCGGGCGCTTGCCGCCTACGCGCGCGGACATTCGCCCCGCACCGTAGCAGATACCCCGCATTCCTGAACGCGGTTCGGCCGACTCCGTCGCGCGCCTGCTCACGCTGAGCTGCGACAAGATCGGAACCTTGGCGTCGTGCGCGTTCAGTTCGGGCGACCCACGGGAACGCGTCCAGCCCGACAACCGCTCGGGGCCCGCCGGATGTGCGGAAGCGGCCACAACCTAGTGTCCGAACGGTTCCCGCCGGGCACGAGCCCTGTGGTAGCGCGCCCTCGCGTGTGACACAGTTGCCCCGGATGGCAAGACGCCGGGTCGTCGTGACGGGACTCGGGCTGCATAGCCCGATCGGCAGCAGCCTCGAGGAGGTGTCGAACGCGCTGCGCGAGGGGCGACACGGCATCGTCAACGTCGAAAGCTGGCGCGCATACGGGGTCGAAACGCGTCTGGGCGCCGTGGTCGCCGATGTCGACCCGCCGGCGTGCTCGCGAAAGCAGCTGCGCTCGATGGGCAAGGTAGCGCGCCTGGCGGTATCGGCCACCCATGCGGCGATCATTGACGCCGGCCTCTCCGCCGAACAGGTCAGTCACCCACGCACCGGACTGTTCTATGGGTCGACCGACGGTTCGACGGGTGCGGCCGAGGACTACTACCGCAAATTGTATACCACCAACAACTTCAGCGGGTTGTTGTCGTCGATGTATCTCAAGTTCATGAGCCACACCTGCGCTGCCAACGTCAGCCAAGTGTTCGGCATCACCGGGCGGGTCGTCCCGATCTGCAGCGCGTGCACCAGCGCGAGCCAGGCAATCGGCGAGGGCTATCATGCGATTGCGAGCGGCCGCGAGGACATCGCGGTCTGCGGTGGCGCGGAAGAGCTCCACGTCACCGTGGCCGGTGTGTTCGACCTCATGCTCGCCACCTCGGTGCGCTACAACGACGCGCCCGGAGCATCGCCGCGGCCGTTTGACGCCGCCCGCGACGGCATGGTCGTCGGCGAGGGCGCCGGCACACTGGTGCTCGAGAGCCTCGATGCTGCCCAACGACGGGGCGCGCGCATCTACGCGGAGCTACTCGGCTATGGCACCAACTGCGATGGCATGCACCTGACATCCCCATCGCCCGACGGCATGGCGCGCGCAATGGAACTAGCCTTGGCCGACGCCGAACTTTCACCGGGGCAGATCGACTACGTCAATGCCCATGCCACGGGCACCGACGTCGGCGACGTCGCCGAGGCCACGGCAACGCATCGCGCACTTGGCCCCGACATCCCTGTGTCATCCACCAAAGGCCACACCGGCCACACTCTCGGCGGTTGCGGCGCGATCGAGTCGATCTTCGTGATCGCGATGATGCAGGGAAAATTCATCGCCCCCACACGCAATTTGGTCGAGGTGGACCCTCGCTGCGCACCACTCAACTACGCCCGCGGCGACGCACGTGAAGCCCGACTGAACCGCGTAATGAACAACAACTTTGCGTTCGGCGGGATCAACACGTCACTGGTGTTCTCGCGCGTGTGATCGCGGAGCGGCCGTGCCACGCCTCGTACGCATCATCCTCGTCGGCCTTTGCTACCTCGTGTTTGGGGTGTTTGGGTTCCTCATGGCCTACGTGCGCCTGCCGATCGCCTTGCTCGGGGTGCGCGAAGGCGATCGCCGGGTCGCCAAGGCCCAGGGCGTGCTACACGCCTGGTCCCGGCGCTACTTCGGATTCATGCGACTGCTGGGGGTTCTACGCGTGCATCTGCCACCGCCCGAGCAGCTTGCCACGCTGCTCGGACCCCGCGTTGTCGTATGTAACCATCCTAGCCTGCTCGACGTCGTGTTTATCATGGGCGCCGTGCCGCGCATCACCTACGTCGCCAAAGAGGAGTGGGTGCGCGGGTTCTTGGTTGGCCCAATGTTGCGCGCATGTGGTCATATCGGCGTGCCGCGCGGAACCACGCCGGCCGATGGCGCGATCGCCCTTGAGCGCATGATGGAGACCCTGCAGGCCGGCCGTAACTTACTGGTATTCCCGGAAGGATCGCGATCGCCGCGCAAGGGCCTTCTGCCGTTCCGCCGCGGCGCGTTCGAAGCCGCGGCTCGGGTCGGCGTCCCGGTTGTGCCCGTCATACTCGAGGTTGATCCGCCGATGTTGCGCAAGAACCAACCTTGGTTCGACGTTGCCGACTGCGTCGTAGACTTTCGGATGCGCGTGATGCCGACCATCAACGCCGACGGGCGCTCGTCTCGCACGGTCGCACGAGACGTCGAGGACATGTATCGCCGCGAGCTCAACCTCACGGAGACCGCTGCCAGCGAGGCGGTGGTGCCGACCGAGGCCCAAGCGTGACCGAGGCCACACCCCAGGCGACCCCGGCAGGCGTGGCGCCGCCGAGCGCACGCCGTCGCGCGTCTCCCCCCCGCGTTCGAGGTTGGTGGCACGACGGGGCTTGTCGTCGGGTCGAGCCCTTGGTATTTCCGGTCGCCATGGCCGGAGCCGACGACGGGACACCTGATGTCGCCCTGGAACGCGAGATCCGTGAGCTGATCATCGAGGCTCTCATGCTTGAGGACAAGGACCCGGCGAGCATCGACCCCGCGGCGCCACTGTTCGGGCAAGGCGGGCTCGGCCTCGATTCGATCGATGTGCTCGAGCTCGCAATGGCACTGCATCGCCGCTACGGGATCAAGACCAAGGGCGACGACGAACGCAACCGCGAGATCTTCTCCTCGGTCCGCAGTCTGGCGGCGTTCGTCGCGAATGAGCGCGACAAAGGACGCGTGTGACCCGCGAAGACATCATTCGTAACGTCTCCGAGATGATGGCCGAGACCTTCGAGATCGAGCCCGAGCGCATCACGCTTGAGGCGCGACTCTACGAGGATCTCGAACTCGACAGCATCGATGCACTGGACATGGTCGTCAAGTTGCAAGAGCTCATCCATCGCCGTGTCGACGAGCAAGAGCTCCGCGCATTGCGGACCGTCTCGGACGTGGTCGAAATGGTCAGCGCGGCGTCGCAGCCCGCGCGGCCCTAACCGCCGTGTCGCCGACGCGCACGGACGTGACGATCGGCGCGGCCGACGTCCGGCCATGCGCAGTGATTCCTACCTACGACAATCCACGCACCATTGCCGCAGTCGTTGAGTGCGTGCGGAGGCACATCCGCGACATCATCGTCGTCGATGACGGAAGCGGAGAGCGCGGCCGCACAGCGGTGGACCAGGTGGGAGCGGCCGGAGACGCGCTGGTTGTCCGCCGCGACCACAATGGCGGAAAGGGTGCCGCCGTAAAGGCCGGTCTGCGCCGCGCCGCGGACCTCGGTTTTACCCACGCACTGCAGATCGATGCCGATGGTCAACACGACACCGACGACATCCCGGTGATGCTCGCTGCCGCACGCGACCGACCCGAGGCGCTGGTACTATCGTCGCCGCGATACGACGAGACGGCGCCACGCGGCCGCCTTGTCGGCCGCAAGATCACGAAATTTTGGACCGACCTCGAGACTGGCGGGGGCATCATCGACGATCCGATGTGTGGCTTCCGCGTGTATCCGCTGGCCACTGCAACTCGCGTGCACGTGCCTTCCGATCGCATGGACTTCGATATCGAAATCGCCGTGCGGCTGGTCTGGGAAGGCGTTCCCGTCATCAACCTGCCCACGAAGGTCCGCTATGTCCCGGCGGTTGCCGGCGGCATCTCGCACTTTCGCATGTTCCGCGACAACGTTCGGATCAGCTGGCTGCACACGCGACTGTGTCATCTCGCGTTCTGGAGGTGGCTCACCGGGCGGTGGCATCGGTGAGCGAAGCGCAGGCACGCCCCGCCTGGCTGAGCGAGCGCGAGCGCGGCTCGATGCTCGCTCTGCGGGCTCTGCTGCGCGTCTATCGCTGGTTTGGGCGCCCGCCTGTCCGGTTCATTCTCCGGATCGTGTCGCTCTATTACGCGATGTTCGCCACGCGAGCGCGCCAAGCGTCGCAGGACTACTTTCGCCGCCTTGGCCAGGGGCCTAGCTTCTGGCGAACCGTCCGGCATGTGCACACGTTCGCCGACTGTGCGTTCGATCGGGTGTTGTTTGCTGCCGGCGAAATCGAGGAGTTCACGATCACCCGCGACGGCAAGCACCATCTTGCGGCGCTCGCGCGAGCGCGCCGAGGAGCGCTGCTGCTTGGCGCCCACCTTGGCAGCTTCGAGGCGATGCGGGCGATGAGCAACGTTGAACGCCTGTCACTCAACGTGCTCGTCCATTTCGCCAACGCGCGCAAGATCACCGCGATGCTGCAGGCCGTCGCGCCGAACTTCGATGTTCGCGTGATTGAGATCGATCCGGCCGCGCCCCACTACGTGCTCACCGTCGCAGAGCGGATCGAGGCGGGCGAGCTGGTGGCGGTGCTCGGCGATCGGGTAGGGCTCGGCGAGTCAGAGACCCGCGCGCGCTTCCTCGGCAGCGATGCCCGCTTCCCGATCGGCCCATACGCCCTCGCCGCCGCCCTACGTTGCCCGATCTACCTCACCTTCGGACTCTACCACGCGCCTCGGCACTACGCCCTCTACTGCGAACCATTCGCCGATCGCGTGGTGCTCCCGCGCACCGATCGTGATGCTGCTCTCGCCGCGCTGGCACAACGTTACGCCGATCGCCTTGAGCTGTTTGCCCGGCGTTCGCCGCTGTGCTGGTTCAACTTCTTCGATTTTTGGGCGTAAGCGTGGTGTGACGCCATCTGCTAGCCTCTCGTGCGCATGCGGTTTCACGAGACCGTTGTCGAGTTGACGGTCCCATTCCACGACGTCGATCCACTTGGCGTCGTGTGGCACGGGCACTACTACAAGTACCTTGAGCTCGCACGCACGGCGATGTTGCAGCCGCTTGGACTCGACGGGCAGGAGCTGATCGAGAGCGGGCACCGCATGTACATCAGCGATGCACGTTGCCGCTACCTGTCGCCCCTTCGCTACCGCGATCGCGTGCGCGTCGTCGGATGGCTGCGCGAATGGGAGCAGCGGATCTACCTCGCTTACGAGGTGATGAACGTGACGGCGGCACGACGGGCTGCCCGGGCGCACACGGTGCTCGTTGTGACCGACGCGGCCGGCAACCTCCTGTTTGAAGTGCCGCCCGTACTGCGTGACCGTGTGATCGCGCCGAAGTAGCCAGCCCGGCTCCAGTTTGGCGACCGCCACGTGTTCAAAGCCACGCTGCGGTGTTCGAGGCCAGCCCCGCCGCGTGCTAGCATCCCCCTCGAGATGCTCGCAACGCTGGCCACAGCTCTCCAGCTCGTCCTCGCACCCGCCCCAGCGACGACCGGCGCGACGCCCACGGTGGCGGCCTCACCCGCGATGACGCTCTCCGATCTGCTGGGGGCGCTTCGCACCGTGCCAGGCGTGCGTGCCCGCTATCGCGAGACACGCCACATCACCCTGTTGGCAGCGCCGCTCATCTCTGAAGGCACGCTTCACTTCGCGCCGCTCGGTCGACTCGCCCGCCATCAGCGGACGCCCGGCGCAGCGCGGATGGTGGTGGCCGAGGGGAAGCTTCGCTTCGCCGACGAGTTCGGCGCTGATTCGCTCGAACTTGCCCGCAACCCGGTTGTCGCGCTGTTTGTCGAGAGCTTCCTCGATGTCCTCGCCGGCGATGAGGAGGGGCTGCGTCACACCTGGGCGATCGGGTTTTCGCCCGCGGCCGATGGTGACCCGCAGGCCTGGGTGCTGGCGCTGCGCCCCCGTGGTTCCCCCGCCAACCGCATGGTCGAACGGATCGTCCTGCGCGGTCGTGGCGTCGAAGTAACGCACCTTGAGGTGTTCGAGGTCGGAGGGGATCGCACGGTCACCGAGCTGTTCGAGATCGACACCAAGCACGTATACGACGCTGACGAAGCGGCCAAGGTGTTCAGCGTCCAGAGGTAAGACCGTGCGGATCGCCTACCTGACCACGACCTATCCCTCGGTCAGCCACACCTTCATCCGCCGTGAGCTGTGCGAACTCGAGCGACAGATCGGCGAAATCACCCGCTTCGCGATTCGCCACACGCCGTACGACATCGTCGATCCCGACGATGCGCGCGAGGACACTCAAACCGTCCGTCTGCTTGCACAACCCAAGCTTCGCTGGCTTCAGGTGGTCGCCAAACGCGCGCTGACCCGGCCACGCGAGACCCTCGCCGGCGTGCGCAAGGCCCTGAACCTCGGCCGCAAGAGCAGCCGCGGGTTGCCGGTTCATGCCGCCTACTTGCTTGAAGCGATGATGCTTCTCGACGAGGTCGAGCGGCGACGCATCGAGCATCTGCATGTGCATTTCGGCACCAACCCTACGGCGGTAGCGACGATCATGCGCGCGATGGGCGGCCCGCCCTATTCGTTCACCGTGCATGGGCCAGACGAGCTCGACGCACCGGTTGGCCTCAAGCTCGGCACGAAGATCGAAGATGCGGCATTCGTCGTCGCGATCACCAACTACTGTGCCGCCCAGCTCCGCCGCTGGGTGTCACACGAGCACTGGGACAAGATCCGCGTCGTCCACTGCACCGTGGGCGACGAATTCTTTCGCGAGTCACAGCCGATCGCGCCGGACTCACGTCGGTTGGTGTGCGTCGGCCGTCTCTCACCGCAGAAGGGTCAGCTGCTTCTGGTCGAGGCCTTCGCCGACGCCATCGATCGCGGCGCCGATGCCGAGCTGGTGCTCGCCGGCGACGGCGAGATGCGGCAGGAGATCGAACGAGTCGCATCCGAGCGAGGACTTGGCTCGCGCCTGCGCGTCACCGGCTGGATCAGCGGGCAGCAGGTGCGCCAGGAGATCCTCGCCGCGCGGGCGCTCGTGCTGCCGAGCTTCGCCGAGGGCTTGCCCATGGTGATCATGGAGGCGTTCGCGCTCGGCCGGCCGGTCCTCACGACTTACATCGCAGGCATCCCCGAGTTGGTGAAGGCCGGCGAGAACGGCTGGCTGATTCCCGCCGGCTCACGCGACGCCATTACCGGCGCGATCCTAGAGATTCTTCGCACCGACCCGGCCGATCTCGAACGCATGGCCGCGCGCGGACGCGACGCAGTGCGGTTTCATCACTACACGCCCACCGAGACGGCTCGCTTGGCCGAACACGTGCGTGCGTCGGTCGCCGAAGAACATCAACGGCGGAGCCACTAACGTGATCTCGATCGTCGTTCCCGCCTATAACGAGGGCTCCGTCATCGAGCGCTGCTTGCAAGCGATGTTGGCAGATGCCCGGCCCGGCGAATTTGAAATCGTCGTGGTCTGCAATGGTTGTCAGGACGATACTGCCGCAAGAGCGCGCAAGTTCACCGATCGCGGCGTCCTCGTGGTCGAGACCCCTGTTGGCTCGAAGATCGGCGCGCTGAACCTCGGCGACGAACACGTACACGGCTTTCCCCGCTTCTATGTGGACGCCGACGTCCAACTGTCGGCGCCGGCGATCCGCGAGGTCGCCAGCATCTTGGGTGATGACTCGCCAATCCTCGTCGCCGCTCCGAGAGCGCTCGTCGCCTACGAAGACCGCGCGTGGCTTGTGCGCGCGTTTTATCGCGTATGGACCACTCTTCCGTACTTTCGCGAGAACATGATCGGCTCCGGCGTCTACGCCTTTTCGCGCCGCGGCCGAGCGCGCTTTGATCGCTTTCCAGACGTGATTTCTGACGATGAGTACGCACGGCTGACCGCCGCACCGCACGAGCGGAAGGCCAGCAACCGAGCGACGTTCACGATCCATCCCCCTCGGACCATTGCCGGCGTGCTAAAGATCAACACGCGAGCACGGGCCGGCAACTATGAGCTGCGGGAGAAGTTCCCCGAGCTGCTGCGCAATGGAAACACCGACGCTGGGCGTACCCTCCGCATCATCGCCACCACGCCATCGCTATGGTTCGACGCTCCGGTTTACCTCGGCGTCATGTTCTTGGCCAAGCTCCGCGCCCATGACAAACTGCGCAAGCGCCAGGAGCGTGTTTGGGATCGCGACGACACATCGCGGTCACCCTCGTGAAGCCGGATTCCCCTGAGTCATGACGCGAACTGTCGAAATCTTGGGTATGTCGATCGATGCGCTCGACTATCGCGGCTTGCTCGACGAGATGTTTGAGTCGCTGGCTGAGGCCACCGGCGGCTGGATCGTCACCGCGAACCTCGACATACTTCGCCGCTACGCCATAGATGGCGACATGGAGGCACTGTACGGGGCGGCAGATCTCCGCGTCGCCGATGGCATGCCGCTCGTTTGGGCAGCGCGACTGCAAGGCGATCCACTTCCAGAGCGCGTCGCTGGCTCAACGCTGTCGTGGCTGATCGCCGAGCGTGCCGCGGAAGAGGGTCGCTCGATCTATCTGCTCGGGGGCGATCCCGGCGCCGCGGAAGGCGCAGCGCGGGTGCTGCAAGAGCGCTACCGCGGGCTCAGGATCTGCGGGCTATCGAGCCCGCGCGTTTCGAATCCGGCCACTTTGACCGAGCTCGAAGCCATCGGCGACGTAATCGAGCCGTGCAACCCCGATATCGTCTACGTCGCGTTCGGTTCGCCGAAGCAGGAGTTTGTCGCTCGCGGATTGCGCGAGCGATTTCCTGACGCTTGGTTCATCGGCGTGGGCATCAGTCTCGGTTTCATCGCGGGCCAGGTCCAACGCGCTCCGGAGTGGATGCAGCGCTATGGACTCGAATGGCTCCACCGCCTCGTGCAAGAGCCTCGCAAACTGGCCCATCGCTATCTTGTCGACGACATACCCTTCGCCCTTCGCCTGCTCGCCATCTCCGCCCGCAACCGCTTTTCGCGGCGCCCAGAGTGAAGCTGTCGCGAGCGGAGGACGCATTCGGGACGAAAGATCGCGCGTCGCTCGGTCGATTCTCCAAGCGTGACACGCGCCCAGCTCGTGGTCGTTCCGACTGCAACGTCGTCACCGCAGGATCTGGTGTCGGAGCGCCTTGCCGCCCGAGATCTCGAGCTCCCGGTGTTGCCCAAGCTGGCCCAAGAGGTCACTCTCGCGGCGTCTGATCCGCTACGAGGGGCCGCAGACGTTGCCCGCCTCGTCGAGCGCGATCCAGCGCTGTGCGCTCGCGTTCTGCGGGCATCGAACTCGGTGATGTACGGTTCGCGCGTCGAGATCGTTTCGGTGCGACAAGCCGTTGCTCGCATTGGAATGGGCGAGGTCGCGTCCCTGGCGATGGCCGCCGCGGTCCACGGTGCGTTGGTCAAACCTGGGCCATACCAAGCCGCTCTGCTGACCTGGTGGCGTAGCTCGCTCGCAACCGGGTTGTTCGCCAAGGAGATCGCTCGCATGCGACGGCAAGCGGTTGACTCCGCATTTCTCGCGGGGCTGCTGCGTCGTGTGGGTGCGCCGGTTGTCATCAACTTACTGACCGCGACGGGGCCGATCAAGCCGGACCTCCTCGACCGCCTTGTTGCGGCGTACGAAGTGGAGGCAGGGCTATTGCTTTGCCAAGCGTGGCAACTTTCCGCCCATGTTCACGCCGTCGTCACGTACTGCAATAGCGAAGCTGTCCCCGATCAGTGTGCCGACATGGTCCACACCTCACGGCTCGCCGCGGACGCGTCGGGGAGCTTGATGAGTAGCGGAACCGTTGATGCGAGGGCGCTGCACGGCGCACCCGCGGCGGTCGCGCTCAACCTGTATCCCGATGATCTCGATCGTCTTGCGGAGTTCGCCGGCCCGATCAAGTCCGCGTTGGAGGCCATGTCATGAGCGATCGATTCGACCTCGTTGTCATCGGCGGCGGGCCAGGGGGCCAGAGCGCTGCGGTGAGCGCGGCCCAAATGGGCCGGCGGGTTGCAGTGATCGAGCGGGAACCGCGAATCGGCGGGAGCTGCGTCCATCGCGGGACCATCCCGAGCAAGACCATGCGCGAAGCGGCCCTGGGACTGCGCCGCTTTCGGGAGCAGGCCGAGAGGTTCGGCATGTCGATTTCCACCGAGTTCAGGTTCTCGCACGTCCGCGAGCGCTTGGATGCGGTGATCGACCGTCATGTGAAAGAGCTGCGTTCCGCCCTCGCGGATGCCGCCGTGACGTTGCTGCACGGTCACGCTCGACTCGTCGGCGTCAATGAAATCGAAGTACGATCCCCCTCCGGCGCCAGCACCTCGATTGTCGCTGATCACATCGTGATTGCCACCGGTTCGCGGCCCCGCGCGACTTCGGACCTGGTCATCGACCACGAACAGATCCTTGATTCCGACTCCGTTCTTGGGCTCGACTACCTGCCCCGTTCGCTTGTGATCGTCGGCGGCGGAGTCATCGCATGCGAGTACGCGTCGATCTTTGCCACCCTCGGTGTTCGCGCAACGATTGTGGATCGCGCCCGTCGCCCACTGGCATTCCTCGACCAGGACCTGTCGGCTGGATTTGTGCGCGAGCTGGAACGAAGCGGCGGGCAGTACCTCGGCGGACGCCGAATCGTAGATGTGAGCAACGACGGCTTTGCAGCCCTTAGGGTCAGGCTCGACAGCGGTGACGAGCTGTTCTGCGAGAAGGTCCTCGTCGCGCTTGGCCGCACACCCACCACTCGCGGCCTGGGCCTCGAGACAGTTGGCGTCAAACTCGATGACCACGGACGAATCCCCGTGGATGACAACTGTCGTAGCAACGTACCGTCTATCTATGCCGTCGGCGACGTGACTGGCCCACCGGCCCTCGCTTCCTATTCGATGGAGCAGGGGCGGCGCGCGGCGTCGCATGCCTGCGGGCATCCGCTAGCACGAGCTCCCGAACTCGTGCCGACCGGGATCTTCACGGTGCCAGAGCTCGCGGCTGTTGGCGAGACAGAGGACGCGGCGCGCCAACGCTACGGCGAAGTTCTCGTCGGGCGGGCCGACTTCGCCGCAGTCGCGCGTGGGCATATCGCCGGAGATCCCGATGGCGGCCTCAAGCTGGTGGCCGACTCGACAGGCGAGCGTCTGCTCGGAGTCGCTATCATTGGCGAGGGGGCGACTGAGCTTGTGCACTTGGGCATGTTGATTCTCGTCGGGGGCGCGCGCGTCCGGGACTTCGTCGAGAACGCCTTCAACTTCCCAACGATGGCAGAGGCCTACCGGATCGCCGCGATCGACATTCTCGAGCAGGCACGACGTCTACGGACCGACGCTGCCGCGTAGCGTGAGTGATGCGAGATCGTGCGGCCTAGCGGCAATTAGGTCCGTGCGCCAAATCCCCACCACCTCGACCACGGCAGCCTCACCCCGATACGAACTGGGACGGCCGTCTGCCTCGGCATCCACACAGTCGCGCGTGAGTAGTATGCTCGCGCACCGTGCTGCACCCGATTCAGCGCCGATACTTCGCAGAGGAGCTGGTCCGCCAGCGCCGCGCCGATGAGCAGCAGCGCTTCATCGCGTCCCAGCGAGCTGGCCACATCGACGCAAACCCGCATCAAATCGACGCCGTAATCTTCGCGCTATCGCGACTGCCTCAGGGCGGCTGCATCCTGGCTGACGAAGTGGGGCTCGGCAAGACGATCGAGGCCGGCCTCGTCATGGCTCAACTCCGTGCCGAAGGGGCTGCGCGGATCCTGCTGATCACGCCCAAACCGCTGGTCGGACAGTGGACGCACGAACTACTCGCGTTGTTCGGCATCGAGGCCCGCGAGGGCACGGGCGACCTCGATGGCGCAGGCGTATTCATCGTCGGTCGTGAATGGGCCGGCAGCGAGAACGGCGCAGCAAGGCTCCAGGCTGCGCCGCCGTTTTCGCTTTGCGTGATCGATGAGGCCCATGAAGTGTTTTCCGGAATCTACCGCCGCTTCGACTCCCACGGTCGACTTCGCGACTCAAACCATGCGCGGACGGCCATGCGTGTGCGCCAGATCCTCCGTGGTGTGCCGGTGCTGCTCCTCACCGCCACGCCGATCCAGAACTCCCTGACCGAGCTATGGGGGTTGGTGCAATACGTCGAGCCAACCGGAAGCCTGTTCGGCGATCTTGGAACGTTCCGCGCGCTGTTTTGTGCTGGCGACGATCGCCGGTTGCGCGACGGCCGAGAAGACGATCTGCGTCGGCGACTGGCAACGGTGTGTCAGCGGACGCTTCGCCGTCAGGCCCAGGAATTCATGAAGCAGCCGTTCCGACGCCGCTTCGCCCGCCTGTTCACCTACGAGATGTCCACGCAGGAGCGCACGTTGTACGAGGACGTCAGCTCTTGGTTGCTCGATCCCAAGTCAGCTTCCTTTGGCGGCGCCTTCCGTAGACTGCTCATCATTGGGTTTCATCGGCGCATGGCGTCGTCACAACGGGCGTTGGCGGCGAGCCTGCGCAACGTCGCAGAACGTCTCCGCAAGCGGATCGCTGGCGTTCAGGGTCACGATGACACGGCGGACCTATTCGCCGACGACCTCGAGATCGACCCAGACGATCGTGAGGAAATCTCCGCGGACAACGCCGCGTTGGTGGTCGAAGGTGAGGCCTCGCGACTCGTCGCTGAGCTTGCGCTCGTTGAGGGGTTCATCGCCCGCGCGGACGCGATCGGCGCGGATACGAAAGCCCGCCAGCTCGTCGCAGCCTGTCGCCTCGCACGAGAACGCCAGCAAACCGGCGAGGGCTCGGGCAAGGTGGTCATCTTCACCGAGAGTTTGGCCACGCAGCGGTACCTTCGCGAGGTTCTGCTGTCCAGTGGCTGGCGCGACGGCGACATCACGCTGTTCTCTGGGACGAACGATGGGCCTCGCGCACGTGAGGCGCTGCGCAACTGGCAGAGCGATGCGGTGAGTGGGCTCTCTGGTCCGCGTGGGCCGAGCGTCGAGGTCGCAACCCGGCTCGCGCTCGTCCACGAGTTTGCCACGCGGTCGTCGATAATGATCGCGACAGAAGCCGGCGCGAAGGGCTTGAACCTGCAGTTCTGCGATACTGTCATCAACTACGATCTGCCATGGAACCCGCAGCGCATCGAACAACGCATCGGGCGGTGCCATCGCTACGGGCAGATGCGTGATGTTACGGTCGTCAACTTCCTGGCCAGCGATAACGCGGCTGATCGGATGCTGTTCGACATTCTCAGCCGCAAGCTCGATTTGTTCGGAACCGTGCTCGATGCGTCGGACCAGATTCTCCACGAAGCGGGTGAACACGCGGCCGAGGCCCTGGTCAGCGCCGTCGGGGCGGAGCTCGAGTCGCAACTTCGTCGGGTCTATGAGCAGGCCCGCTCTGCCGCCGAGATCGAAGCCGGTTTGCTCGCGGTGGACGCGGCGATCTCGGGCAGCCGCACCGTGTTTGAGGACACCTACCGTCGCACTGCCGGGTTAATCGAGACCCGTTTCGACGAGAGTGTGCGATCGGCGTTTCGGTCCCTAGCAGCGGCGTTGCCCGATGGGTTGGCTGCGTTTGATCGGGCCCTCGAGTCGGTCGTCACCGCGTACGCCGCAGCGATCGGCGCTCCGTGCACTCGAGCTAGCGTGGACGGTGGCGTTCTACTAACGATTGGGGCAAACCCGAACCTCCCGGAACAGCTGCGTGCTGGCGTCTCGCTCTCACTCGGTTCCGGCGACGCCAACGCAGAACGCCTCCACCTCGGCCACGCGCTTGTGCACGCCGCCGTGACGGAGAGTCGCGAGGCGACAACAGGCAGGCACTTTCGCGTGCGGGCCAAGTCGAGACCTGCCGGATGGGCGGCATCGGTCCGCGGCACGATCGTACTTGTGCGGCTCGATCACGGCGGCTTCGAACCGATCAGCGTATTGTTGCCGGTCGTCGTCTGCGAACCCGACGGCCGCCGCTTGCCGGAGTCGGATGCGCTCGCGCTTTTTAACACGACCCTGGAGGCCAGCGAGCGCATGTCAGCGCCGCGAGTCACTCCCGACGCGATCGACGAAGCCATTGAGGCCGCCGTGTTCCTTGCCCAGGGCGACATCGATAGCGTCGAGCACGCCCACTTCGTCGAAGTACTCCTCCGCATTGAGCGGGGCATCGGCGATCGCTGCGTGGTACTCGCACGCGAGCGGGCCGACCTC
The DNA here is from genome assembly GCA_902826865.1 of uncultured Myxococcales bacterium. GTDB lineage: Bacteria > Myxococcota_A > Polyangia > Nannocystales > Nannocystaceae > Xiheibacterium. The sequence continues at coordinate 21,701 of CADEGN010000008.1, read as the reverse complement.
GGTGAACGCCGCCGCGAGGCCGAACGCCGCCGCGAGCTCGCCGGCGGTGCGGACGCACGGAACCGGGCCGAGCGCGCCCTTGCCGACCTCGACGCAGGGATCGAACGCTGCGAGCGGGCGCTCACACGCCTGCGCAGCGGCGAGGATGACGAGGCGATTGCCTGGCTTCAGCAGGCCTACGCACGGCGCTATGCTCCCCCGAAGATCGAGCGGCTATTCACCGCCGACTTCACCACGCCATGACCGCAACCGAGGACGACGTGGCGATCAAGCTGCTACACACCGCCGACTGGCACCTCGGAGCCCGCTTCCCGGCCTTTGCCGAGGCCGACGAACGGCGCCTTCGCCAGCAGCGGCTTTCCACCGTCAAGCAGGTGCTCGGTCTCGCCGAGCTTCGTCGTGTGCACGCGGTCGTCGTCGCCGGCGACATCTTCGACGTCCCTGAGCCCGAGGAGTCCTGGTGGCGGGCGCTGGCCCAGACCCTGCGCGAGCAGGCGTGGACCGACCGTCAGCTGTTCCTTCTGCCGGGCAATCACGATCCCCTCACCGAGACCTCAGTGTGGAAGGATCAACGCTTTCGCCAGGGCCTTCCTCCGTGGGTCCACGTCGTGGACAGAGATGACTTCGTGTACTCGTTCGGCGAGGAGGCGGTGCTTCACGCCGTGCCATGTCGCCGCGCAGCCGGTCAACTCGACATCACCGCGAAGTTGCCCGCTCGCGAACCCGGCGATCAGCGCATCCGCATTGCGCTCCTCCACGGGCAAACCCTGTCGATCCGCGGTTTCGCCAACAACTTTCACATTCCTGAGGATACGGGTACGCGCCTAGGATTCGACTACGTTGCCCTTGGTGACACGCACTCGTTGAGCATCGTCGCGAGCGGCAAGTCGACGTTGGCATACCCCGGCACGCCTGAGCCCACGCGCTTCGACGAAACCGCCGCCGGTCAGGTGGTGCTGGCCTTGCTCTCCCGCCGCGCACCGCCGATCGTGCAAGGCCAGCCGATCGCAGGTTTTCGCTGGCGCGAGGTCGCGATTCGATCGTTGGAGGAGCTGCGGGCGCTCTGCCGTGACGATCTGCGGCAGACGGTCCTGAGAATCCAACTGGCCCTACGGTTGGCCGCCGACGACTACCGTCAGGCCGAGCACCTCTTGTCGGAGCTCAGCGGAAGCGATGTCGAACCTGGACGCGCCGCCGTCCTGTTCCCCCTGGATCGAGAGGGCTTGGATCTCGATACGGATGCGCCTCCCGATCTCGAGGGCCTGCCCGAATCTGTTCGCGCCGCGGCAGAGCGATTGCTGGCGCTCGGCCAGGATCCGGTGCGCGGCCAGGTGGCCCGGCGCGCACTTAGTCACCTGCTTCAACTCACGAAGGATGCTCGGACCAGCCCATGAGGTTCGTGTCGCTCGAGATCGAGTCGTTCGGGCCCATCGATCGCGCGTGCATCGAGTTTGGTCCGGGGCTCAACGTGCTGCACGGACCGAACGATCTGGGCAAATCCACGGTGGCCAAGGCGATTCGCGCGGCGTTGTTGCTGCCGGTGACGTCGAGCGAGCGCCGCGAGTTCGAATCTTGGACGAGCGGCAAGCCTCCGCGCGTGCAGCTGGTGTTCGAGCTCGATGGCCGACGCTGGCGGGTCGACAAGACGTTTGCCGATGGCAGTCGCGGTACCGCCACGTTGGCGTTTTCAAACGATGGCACGCACTTCACCAAACACGAGCAGAGTCGCGGCGTGGACGGTGCGCTCCGCCAAATGCTCCGGTTTGGTATCCGCGAGCCCGGCGGCAAGGGGGCACCCAAGGGTTTACCGACCTCGTTTCTCACCACCGCGCTGCTTGGGCAGGGCACCAGCCTCGAGGCCCTGTTTAGCGCCGACCTCAGCAGGGACGGCGACGACGCCGGCAGGCAGGCGTTGACCGAGGCTTTGCAGACGCTGGCCGAGGATCCGCTGTTCAAACAGCTTCTCACCGAAGCAAATACGCACATCGATCTTGCCAAGACGGCCACCGGTCAGTGGCGCCGCGGTCGAGAATCGCCGACGTTCAAGATCGCCGAGCGGATCGTCGAGCTCGAGCGGCTGCGCGACGAGCTGGCCAACCGCGCCGACGAAAGCGAACGCGTACGCAGCCGACTCGATGAACTCTCCGCTCGCCGCGAGGAGTTAGTCGCGCGCCGCCATGCCGCCGACGTGCGGCATGCGAATCTGACGGCACTTCACGCCGCGGCGGCGCGTTGGCGCAAGGTCGCAGACGGGGTGTACGAAGCCCGCGCTCGCCTAGCGGAATTCACGTTTGCGCGGGATCGACAGCGCGACCTCGATCGCGAGATCGAGCGACTCGGTCACGAAGTCAGCGCCGCCACCAGCTCGCTCGGACAGGCTCGGGCGACGCGCGAGCAGACGCGCGCCGCCGTCGCAGTCGCGGAGCGGGCCCTGGCGGAAGCAGCGAGCGCTGGCACCGATGCGGCCGTGAGCACGGCGGAGAACCGGCAGATGAGTGTGGCACTCGAACTCAGAGAGGTGGTGGAGAAGCTCACTGCGATCGATGCTGCGATCGCGATCCGCGAGCATGCTGTCGCGGTTGAGCGGGTGGGGATCGAGCAAGCCGCGCGACTCGAGCAACTTGCCCGCCGGGCCGCGGAAGCCAACGAGGCGTTGTCGCGTGCCGATGCCGCCATGCTCGAGCAGGAGCGTGCGGTGCAGTGTGCAGCCGCGCGAGCGAGCATCGCCGCGTGGGCGCGGGCCGAACAAACGCAGGCCCATGCTGACGCGCTCCGAGCGCGAGCGCGACTGGGGCTCGAGGCCGCCGCCGCACGGCGTGCCTTGGTCGAGGCGCGGGCGCTACCGGGCGAGTCCGAGCTCGGACAGGCCCTCCGATTGGAAAGCGAACTTCAGATCGCTGAACGCGTTGCGGCGGTCGGCATCGGTGTGCGCCTCGAGCTACTCGCGGACACTCAGGTGCAGGTTGCCAGAGACGACCATCCGCCTGAGCGCGTACGACCGGTATCGGAGCATCGAGCTGAGCTCGATCTCTCCCTCGCGATTGACGGCGTGGGAACGGTGGTGATCTCGGCGGGAGCCGCCGACGCCCGCGCCCAACTCGCTGGGCTGCGCACACGCTGGGCTCGGGATGTGGTGCCGATGCTCCGCGCAGCCAATATCGACAACCTCGATGCGCTGGCGCAGGCGGTCGGCGACACACGGGCAGAACTCGACGCTGTCGCGCGGGTCGAGGCAGAGGCCCACGCGCTCGCGCGCGAGGCTGCGGCCCACGATCGACCCAGCGACGAGCTCGCGCAGCTCGCTGCCGACGCCGCGGCCGCGCGCGCGGTTCTCGACGAGCAGCCAGAGCCTGACACGGCGATGCCCACCGCGGCTGCGCTCGAGCAAGCACGAACCGCGGTGGCGAACTCCCGCGAGGCTGCCCGCGCGCGCGCAAACGAGGCGGGCAATGAGCTAGCGATCGCACGCGCAAACCATCAGCGCATCACGCACGATCTCGAAGACGCCCGGATTGCGGCGGCGCGCACGCGCGACGAGCTTCCCGGCGATCTGGCGACGCTCCGCGCCGAACAAGAGGATCGACGCTCTGCCCTCGCCGCCGAACAGCTGACGCTCGAGTCGCGGCTCGCCGAGCTGCGAGCGCGATCGGACGCGGCGCGTGCCGGCCGAGCGACTGAGCTCACGCGCGCGCAGCTGTCGGACCGGGAGGCCGCCGCCGCCATTACGGCCGCTGAAGAAGACCTGCTGGCGCGACGCGAGCGGCTAGCCGCGGCGTCGGCCCGACGCGAGGAGAACGCCGCGCGCCTACGCGGGCTCGACGGCGAAGCCCTGGTCGCCGCGGTCGAAGTGGCCGAGTCCGAGCAACGCGCATGTCCGCAGCCCGAGCGCACGGTCGCAGAAGAGGAGATCGCCCTGGCGCGACGACAGCTCGACGACCTCGAGGCCCAGCTTGCCGATCTCGGCGCCGAAACGCAGAAGACCGAGGGTCGGCTCGAGCAGGTCGGCGGCGACGCCTTGCGCCGTTCGGCCCAGGAAACGGAGCAGGCCCTGACCGAAGCGAAACGGCGCGAGGATCAGATCCGCTTCGACGTCGAAGCGTGGGAGCTGCTCCGTGACACGCTGCGCGAGGTCGAGGACAGCCAGGCTCTCCACCTCGGCACAGCACTTGCCCGCGCCGTCGAAGAGCGGCTGGCCCGACTCACAGTTGGCCGCTATGCCCAGGTCGAGATCGATCGCGACCTCCGAACCACGGGGCTACGCGCCGACGGGGCCGCCCGCGCCATCGACATGATGTCGAGCGGCGTCAAGGAGCAGCTCGCGACACTGGTGCGGCTCGCGATCGCTGAGCAACTCGGCTCCGCCGTGATTCTCGACGATCACCTGGCGCAGACCGACCCAGACCGGGTTGAGTTCTTCCGCACGTTGCTGCGCGACGTGGGCGAGCGCGTCCAGATCCTGGTGCTGACCTGCCGACCGGGCGACTACTTGACGGTTGCCGAGTTGGCCGGCCAGACGAGCAGCGTGCGATCGATCGACGCCCTGCGCGTGCTTGTCCGCGGCGGTGTGGCAGCCGAGCCACAGTCGCCCCCATGACGCAGATGTCATGGTCGCCACCTCCGCCCCGGGATCGGATCGAGTTTGCCCTGCACAGGCTTACAGGGCCCCACGAGCGCACCAGATCGCCTTGCCTACGCGTTTGGCACGGTCTAGTGGAGCAGAACTCCCAAATCCGGTCGGTGGTGGGCAGCTCGCTCTGCGCGATCTCGCCTCAGGCTTGCGTTCAGCCACGCGTAACTCCAAACTCCGCACGCGTTCTTGCTTCACCACCAACCCTGAAGGAATTGCACATGCGTATTCGTACCCTGATCGCCCTGTCTTGCTTTGCTGCCTCGCTCTCAGCCTGTGCTGACGATGCGGGCGACACCGCTGGCGAGACCGGCACCTCCGCCGCCGACACGGCTGGCACCACGATGCAGATGACGACGATGCAGATGACCACGATGCAGATGACCACGGCGGAGGACACCGCTGCTGACACCGCTGCCGACACCGCTGCCGACACCGCTGCCGACACCGCTGCCGACACCGCCGCTGACACCGCTGCCGACACCGCCGGCTCGGAGAGTGGCGGAGACGCTGCGTGCGAGGCCTACTGCACCGCGTTCATCGCCACGTGCGGAGAAATTCGCGACGCCGACCAGTACAATGACATGGCGGACTGCATGGACGTCTGCAGCGGGTTCACCGTCGATGACGGCATGCCAATGGCAGGCGACGATCTCGAGTGCCGCGCCTACCACCTTGGCGTCGCAGCCGGCATGCCGGATGTGCACTGCCCGCACGCCGACGCCGACGGCTCGGGCGTCTGCGTCTGATCGCACACCCGTCGTCAGACGCGAGACCGGGGTGCAGCCTACGTGGCGGCGCCCCGGTTTCTTTTTTGGGGCACCGACGAGACTGCTTCATTCGGCGCCGACGAACGCCGCCGTCACGCCCAGCGACTCCCCGGCCTCGGTCACGACGGCACGGACCCGCCCTGCATCACACACATCTCGCTGGACAGCCATGAACACTGCGAGGCGTTCCGCCGTGTCGCGCACGCTCAGCGTTGCGATCTCAGCACCCAGTGCTCGCTTCGCGTCGGTCTTGCTGCGCCGAATCTCTCCGAGCACCGCGCTCGCCACCTCGAGGATGCGCGGGTCGGCTGCGGCGGACGCATCGCGGATCGGCTTCGCGCTCGGCCACGGGGCTCGATGCACGGAACCGGTGCGCCACCAACTCCACACTTCCTCGGTTACGTACGGCAAGATCGGCGCGAACAGCATCAGGAGCGTTTCTAATGCGATGCGCAATGCGTGTTTGGCCGAGTCGGATGCGTCTTCGCCGTGCGCACCATAGGCCCGATTCTTCACGAGCTCGAGGTAGTCATCGGTGAAGGACCAGAAGAACGACTCGGTGCGCTCGAGGCTCCGAGCGTAGTCAAACCCGTCAAACGCCGCAGTCGCCTCATCCACGAGATCTGCGAGCTTAGCCAGCAACGCGCGATCGACCAGCTCCGTCGGTGCCCCCGCCTTCGGTTCACCGAGACCAATCGCGAAGCGGCTCGCGTTGAGGATCTTGATCGCGAGCTTGCGCCCGATCTTCATCTGCCCCTCGTCGAATGCCGTGTCCGTGCCGGGCCGACCGCTCGCCGACCAATATCGCACCGCATCGGCGCCATACTGCTCGATGAGGTGCATGGGCGTGACAACGTTCCCCTTCGACTTCGACATCTTTTTGCGGTCGGGATCGAGGATCCAACCCGAAAGGGCCGCATTGCGCCACGGTACGCCACTATGCTCGTGATGGCTGCGTACCACCGTCGCGAACAGCCACGTGCGGATGATGTCGTGGGCCTGCGGTCGCATGTCCATCGGGAACACGCGCTCGAACAGATCCGAGTCGTCCTCCCACCGGCCCGCGATCTGTGGCGTCAGCGATGACGTCGCCCAGGTATCCATCACGTCGGGATCGCCGACAAACCCGCCGGGCTTGCCGCGCTGGGCAGCATCGAACCCTTCGGGGACGTCGCTCGATGGATCCACAGGCAAGCGCCCCTCGGTTGGCACAATCCGCGCGTCGTAGTCGATGTTGCCGTCCAACCCCACGCGATACCACACGGGGATCGGCACGCCGAAGTAACGCTGGCGACTGATCAGCCAGTCCCCCGAGAGGCCGCCGACCCAGTTGTCGTAGCGGTGCTGCATGTAGCCCGGGTGCCACACAAGCTCGGCCCCGCGGGCAAGCAGCGCTGCGCGGAGATCCTCATCGCGCCCGCCGTTGCGGATGTACCACTGCCGCGTCGCAACGATCTCGAGCGGTCGCGCGCCTCGTTCGTAGAACTTCACAGGGTGGGTGATCGGTCGCGGCTCGCCGATCATCTCGCCGGTTTGGCGCAGCCGCTCGACGACCCTCGCCTGCGCCGCCTTAGGTGCGAGTCCTGCGATCGCCGCATAATGTTCGAGACCGGCGGCGCTCGTGATCCACGAAGGCACCTCGCTGGCGAAGCGACCATCGAACCCGAGAAGCGCCCGCGAGGGCAGGTTGAGATCTCTCCACCACGTCACGTCGGTGACGTCGCCAAAGGTGCAGATCATCGCGATACCGGTGCCTTTGTCCGGATTGGCGAGGCGGTGGGCAAGTACGGGGACCTCCACGCCAAACAACGGCGTGCGGACCTTGCTACCAAACAAGTGCTGGTACCGCGCGTCGTCCGGATGGGCGACGAGTGCTACGCAGCTCGGCAGCAGCTCAGGCCGGGTCGTGTCGATCCGGAGATCGCTCCCGTCGTCGCGGTGGAACGCGAGCGTATGGTAGGCACCGGGGACCTCACGATCCTCCATTTCAGCCTGCGCCACGGCCGTCCGTTCGTCGATGTCGTAAAGCGTGGGCGCATCCTGTTGATACGCTTCGCCTCGCGCGAGGTTGCGCAAGAAGGCGCGTTGACTGATGCGTCGCGCGTCCTTGCCGATCGTGGTGTAGAGCAGACCCCAATCAAAAGACAATCCGAGACGGCGGAACAGCGCTTCAAACGCGCGCTCGTCGAGTTCTGTCACGTGATAACAGAGATCGACGAAGTTCGGGCGGCTCACAGCGACGGCGCGATGGTCCTTGGGTACATCGCCGGAGTAAGGCGCCGGGAAGCCCTCGATATGGGGCAACCGCGGTTCGCAACGCACGCCCGAAAAATTCTGTACCCGCCGCTCCGTCGCCAAGCCGTTGTCGTCCCAGCCGATCGGGTAAAACACCGCTTTGCCGCGCATTCGCTGATACCGCGCGATCGTGTCGGTATGCGTGTAGCTGAAGACGTGACCGACGTGCAGCGAGCCCGAGACCGTCGGCGGCGGGGTGTCGATGGAGAACACCTCGGCCCGCGCGGCCTTGCGATCGAAGCGATACGTGCCCGCCGACTCCCATGTCGCCGACCATTTGTCCTCGAGCCCCTCGAGGGTTGGCTTGTCTGGAACGCTGCCCATGTCGCGGCAAAGCTACCCACCCTGGCACGGTCGGGTCCAGTGCAGTGAAGCACCGGGCGCGGGGAGCTGCGGAGGGCAGAATCCGGGGTCGGAGTGTGCGTCGCGCCGGCTCAGTCGCGCGGTCGGTCGACCGCGACCCGACGGCATCGAGATGGTTTCACCAGGGGACAGCCGCCCGGGACTTCACGTCGACGAACGCGTCGCACTCCGGGCACGTCGGTGGCTCGCGCAGGATGGCCAGCACCGGTCCGAACCCAAACATGTACAGCATCATTAATGGAATGCAGACGACGTAATCACAGGCCGCGATCGGGTAGAGAGGCAAGAGGAGAATCGGCAATAGGGTATAAAACCGGGCCACCTTGCGCAGGCCGGGCCGGTCGTGTTCGACCTCAACGTCCTTTTGGCAGCGGGCGCAGTGGGAAAGCATCTCTGGTTCGAACCTAGCACTTCGGTCGAACCTCGCCACAGGGGCGACGCCGGTGTCGTGGGAGCGCGCCCGGGACGGACGCAGGCAGGGCTTCACGAGGGCGCGCTCCCGCGCTGTGGACTTGCCGAGACTCGTGCGCTCTCATCGCCCGCATGACTCCGGAGCTCGTCCCCTACTCCCATGGCAAAGACGCATTCGACGCATTCGTGGCGCGGCCGCCCGGCGCAGGCCCGCACCCCGCGATCATGATCTGTCACGCGTGGGGCGGCCGCGACGAACTCATGGAGTCGAAGGCGCGAGCGCTGTCGAACCTCGGCTACATCGGCATCGCGATTGATCTCTACGGCGTTGGCAATCGCGGCCACGACACGGCCTCGTGCCAGGCGCTCATGATGTCGCTCGTCAACAATGCGCCACTATTGCGCACACGGTTGACGACGTCCTTCGATGCGGTTCGCGGTGTTGCAGCGGTCGATCACGACAGAGTCGGGGCGATCGGCTTCTGCTTCGGCGGAATGTGCTCCATCCTCGCCGCACGCATGGGTCTACCCCTGCGTGGCGTGGTGAGCTTCCATGGTCTCTTGAAGATCGGCGAGAAACTCGAAGCGAGGCCAAAAGCGCGCATCCTCGCGCTCCACGGCCAGGACGATCCCATGGTGCCCGCCGCCGAAATTGGAGCGTTCGCCGAAGAGATGAAACGCATCGACGCCGACTGGGCGCTTGAAGCGTATCGCGGCGTGCAGCATGCGTTCACCAATCCGCAGGCGAACGACACCGTCAGCGGTTTGTCCTACAACGCCGAGGCCGACCGTCGATCATGGCTTGCCATGAGGCGATTCTTTGAAGACGTATTCGCGTGAAGTCGTGGCCGCCTCGGGTCGAAGCGGGCGGATCCCGCTGCCCAGCTCAAGGCGCTGGCCGGATGCGTGACGGCGTCCTACACTACGTGCAATGACGGGCGGGCGCTCGCTTGGACCGCTTGTGATCGCGCTTTGGGCGGCCGCGGCGGCTTGCGAGCTCAATCCGCTGTTCGACCCAACGATCGCAGCCGACTCGTCGACCGAGGTGGATCCAACTGCAGGCACGGGATCCCCTGCGATCGATGTCGGGGAGCTGCGGGCGGGTTGGACAACCCCGAACCAGATCCGGTGGGACTGGGACGCCAGCGGCGAGCAGAACGGGTTTTTCGCCTACGAGCTGGTGGTTGGGCCCAGCGAACAAGACGTGTTGGACGAGAGCGAAGCGACGTATTTGTGGACGTCTGCGGACAATCCCGAGCTTGCCCACTACCTCTTGCCTAAGACTGGCGGAGCGGATCCTGTCGTCTCCACCACAACCGTCGGCCACGACCCGGACACCGTCGTCTACGCACGCCTACGCGCGCGCGACACGGCCGGGGGCGTCAGCTACACCAACGTCGCTCAGGCCCGCACCACCGTCCCTCCGTCACGAGAGATCGTCTTGATTGCCGACGCCGACACGCCGGGGTACTCGATTCCGGCGGAGTTCGTCCTGAGCAACGATCGCCCCTACGCGGGTCCTAGTTGCTATCGTTGGCAAGCGAACTGCGGCGGCGAACCCGAGTGCTGGGAGAATCTGCGCCGGCAGGAGATGTCGCTCGATCTTTCGCAGATCTCGACCGGCAACTACCTCACTACGGCGCACCTCGAACTCGCCCTTGCGGTGGAGGGAACCGCCACCACGTGGTGGTGCGACGTTTATCTTTGGTACGACGGATCGAGCACGGAGAAGATCGCCTCGTACAACGCGTGGACGGCCAAGGTCGACGGTGAGTACCATTTGCTTCAAGTCCCCTTGCGCGTGCTCGCGATGGGCGACACGCCTGCGCCACCATCCGAGCTCGCCTTCGGCCTCTTTGGGTTCAACGTCGGTTGTCTCTGGAGCGACGGTGCGGTCGTTCGCGTCGACGAAATGCGGATTCGCTGGTGAGCGTGACCATCCAACTGCTCGCCCTCGCGCTGCTTGCGGGTGCGCCGCCGCCCAGCTCCGCTCGACCAGTACGCGTCGTCGTCCTCGCGCCAGTGGTGGACGGGGAGTTGCCGGCAACCGCGCAAGATAGGCTCGTGGCGGCGCTCCGCGAGGGTCTCTCGCGCAGCGAGCTGGTCCCGGTCGATCCGCCGCTTACGAGTGCCGTATGTGCTGATGTCGGTTGCGCCGTCTCAGCGGCCGCGGAATCCGCCGCTGAGTACGCCCTCACCTGGCGCATTGAGATCTCCCGACGCGACTACGACGTCGTGATCGAACTCGTCGCGCGTGAAGCCTCCACGGTGGTCGCTCGCAGCCGCGAACGGTGCGATGTCTGCGGTCTCGCCGAAGCGAGCGAAGTCGTCGCGACCCAGGCCGCGGCGCTGCGGGGAAGATTGCAGGCGCTGGCACTCGAGGCGCCGTCGTTGCGATTCGAGAGCACGCCGAGCGGCGCGCTTGTGCGCGTCGACGGGGAGCTCGTCGGTGAGACCCCGTTCGACCGAGTTGTGGCCGCGGGTTCACACGAGGTGCGCGCTGAGAAGTCGGGTTTCGTCGCCGAGTCACAGCGCATCGAAGCCGTCGCGGGCGTGCGTGCGACGGTTCGCTTCGAACTCGACCCTACCCCGAAGAGCCAGCGCTACAGCAAGCTGCGAGCATTCGGGTGGGCCGCGCTCGGGATCGGCCTGGCTGCTGTGCCGACGGGGGCTGCATTGATCGCGATCGACGGGGACCCCAACCGCTCGAACTGTAGCGGCGGCAACGTCGACCCTCGGGGAAACTGCAAGTTCATCTACTCGACGCTCGAAGCCGGCGCCGTTGCACTTTCGATCGGCGCTGCGATGCTCGCCACAAGCGTTGGCATTCTTGTGGCGACTCGCGATCGCCGGCGGGCGAAAGTCGCGATCGGACCCCGCGGAGCTGCGGTTGTCGTGCGGTTCTGATCCGCAGGCGCAAGGCATTGCTCAGTCGCCGATTGCCGCCGTGACACGCTCGAGTGCCTTCGCAGCGGCCGGATGCCCGAGCGCTGCAGCAGCTTGGTACTCGCTTCGCGCGTCGTCGTAGCGGTGGACCCGGAAACACGCATCGCCCAGCTGCATGCGCGCCGCCGCGCCCCGAGGTGCGGCGCGAACGGCCCGCTCTCCAAAACGCACCGCCTTCTGATACGCCCCGCGCTCAAAGTGAATTTCGGCGAGACCGAGTAGCGCCGCGGCGTTGTCGTGATCCTTCTCGAGTGCGCGATGGTAGGCCTGCTCCGCCATGACATCGTCCCCGGATGCTTGAGCGGCACGACCGCGTTCGACCTCGGCGCGCGCGTTGATCTTGGGTTCGATGCCCCTAGTTGGCGCGGGTGTCTCAGTCACGTCATTGTTCGCAGAAGTCGGCGCGGCGACCACGGCGACAGGCGCCGAGCGGGAGGACGCGCTCGCCGGCGTCGCCGGTCTCCCACTGCGTCCGACGCTGGGCTGCTTCTGCGCGTCACTCTCGGCGGCTAGGACGCGTGCGAGACTCTCTCGCGTACTGGCGGCCTGCACCGCCTCCGAGCGCAGCAAACTAGCTAGACGTTCGCTGCGCCGCACCCAGTCTCGATCGGCCAGGACGGCCGCTGGCTCGGCCCCGGCCCGCTCCGCTTCGGTGAAGTCGACGCGCCCCGCCTTGTCGCGCAACCAAGACAGCTCGGCGGCGGTCATCGTCGAGCGCGCGCGCGCAACCGGATGCTCCGGCTCGAGCACCAACGCGGCTGCATAGAAGTCAGCCGCAAACGTCGCGCCACCTTGGCGGTCGGCGTAGCTCTCACCGAGGACGACCGCCGCCTCGGCCAACTCGCGACGCAGCGCAACCGCACGCGCGCGGGCCTCATCCACCCCTGGCCCGGTGAATTGCTCGAGCGCAACGATGCTCGAGAAAGCGGTTGGTGAGAGCACGCCCGGAGGCGGATAGAGGAAGTATCCCCGGTCGGCGGCATCGCGTGCCTGGGCCTCGAGCTGTTCGATTGCTTCCCGGCTCTCCGCAGTCGGCGTCGCCCGAATCCACACCGTGGCCGCCGCGGTGACACCGCTCGAGAACATGATCGCTACCGCGAGTGCCCCCCATTGCATGCGTCGCACGTGCTTGTCGCGCTGCAGCGCCACGAGCAATTCGTCCATGTTTGCAAAGCGACCGACCGCGTCATGCGACAAGCCGCGAAGCAGTGCGCGGTGCAGCCAGCGCGGCACCTGTGACCCAAGCGGCGGCTCGGGGCTCGCACCCCGCGTGTGCGCCTTGATCAACTCTTCGCGCGTGGTGGCGTCAAATGGTCGAACACCGTAGAGCACTTCATACGCCGCGACACAGAACGACCATTGATCCGATCGCGCGTCGGCTCGGCCGGCAAACTGCTCGGGTGCCATATACGCCGGAGTTCCGAGCAGCACGCCCGTCGTGGTGACGTCGGCGTCGACGAGGCTCTCCGACGACACGCCGACGACTGGCGTCCACGCTTCGCCCGCACGCGCCAAGCCGAAGTCGAGCACGCGGGCACGATCGTCGCGGCCGACGAGCACGTTGGCCGGCTTGAAGTCGCGATGGACTAGGCCTTGACGGTGCGCGGCGGCAAGCCCCTGACCCGCCTGGACCAAGACATCGCGGATCGCCCGCCAGTCGCGGCGTTGGGCGGCCCACTCGCGCAGGCCGGATCCATCGACCAGCTCCATCGCGATGAAAACCGCGCCGTCATGCACGCCCGTGTCGTGCACGGTGACGACGTGGGGATGGGCGATCTGAGCCATCGCCTGGGCCTCGCGCTGCATGCGGGCGGCAGCGTCCGCCGAAATCCGGTCGGCCCGCACGAGCTTGAGCGCGACGCGACGATCGAGCTGTGGATCGTACGCCGAGTAGACAACGCCGAGCCCGCCGGCCCCGATCCGCTCCAGGACACTGTAGCGCCCAACCTTGACCGGGGCGATCGCGTCGCCGAACAGGGCGCCTCGCACGCGCGCGCGCAACTGTTGTTCGTCGGGGTCCCCCCGGGTGTGCTCGTAGCTGGGCCGCGCCATTCCCTCGCTTCGCGTGACCGACTCGTCGGCGTCCACCGAGCCGATGGTAGCATCGGCGCTCGCATGCCATCGGACGCCGAATTGCTTGACGCCTGGCGCGGCGGCGACCTCGACGCAGGGCGGGAGCTCTTTTCGCGCCACATCTCCCTCGTCAGCCGCTTCTTGCGCAACAAGGTGGGCGACGAGCGCGAGGACCTCATGCAGCGGACGTTTCTCGCGTTGGTGGAGGCGCGCGATCGATTGCGCGAAGGCGACAGCTTCCGCGCCTATCTATTACGAACAGCCCAGAACCTGCTCTACGATCACTTTCTCAAGGCTTCGCGCGCGCACAATCGACCCGACCCCCTGGTCACATCGGTAATCGACACGGGCTGGTCGCCCAGCCGCATCCTCGCGGCATCGGAGCGCGATCGATTGCTGTTGCACGCGCTGCAGACGCTTCCGCTCGCGACACAGATCCTGCTCGAGCTTCATTACTGGGAGGGGCTGACCACGGCCGAACTAGCGGTTGTGGTCGACGTCCCCCAGGGCACCGTCAAGACGCGGCTGCTCAAGGCCAGGCAGCTGCTTCGCGACGCGATGGCAGCCCTCCCGGGCCTGGGAGCCCTCCCAGGGGCCAACGCCGACGACCTGGACGCATGGGCACGTGGGCTCCGCGCGTCCCTGGATGCCGAACCCTGAGCGGCAACGCGATCCGCCTCACTCATTTTTCAGCGCCATTCTCGCGATTCGTCGTGAACCGCTGGCCAGCTCGACAGTCTTGATCTCGGTGACGTCTCCACCGATCTCCGCACAAGCCGGCGTGTTGATGGTGTGCTGCCTGACCGCCGCTTGCTACTCCGGCGGCAGCGGCGGAGCTGATGGTGGCGGATCGGGCGGCAACGACGACGGAGCGACAGCCGGCTCCGGCAGCGGAGGGATCGAGGATCCACCCGCGAACGGCGGCGTCGGCGTGGTGGGCATGCGCCGGCTCTCGCGGTGGGAGATGGACAACACGCTGCGCGATCTTCTCGGTGATGACACGCGCCCGGGGACGGCGCTGTTGCCCGAAGACGCCCTCGATCCATTCGACAACGACTACGCGCAGCAAGTAGTCACCACCCTAATGGTCGAATCCCTGGAGTCGCTTGCCATCGATGTGGCAAACCGGTTGGTCGCGGACGCCGGACGCCGCAACACCGCCGTCGGCTGTACCCCAAGCGGCGCTGCAGATGCGGCCTGCATGGAGTCGTTCGTGCGCAGCTTTGGGCGCCGCGCGTTGCGACGAGGACTCAACGATGCGGAGGTGATGGGCTGGGTCGAGCTCGCGCTCGACTACGCGGGACAGTCAAACGACTTCTACCAGGGGGTCGACGTGGTTGTCCGGCTGCTGCTCCAGCATCCGCAGTTCGTCTACCGGGTCGAGCTCGGGACGCCGACCGAGGAGACAGGCGTCTATCGCCTCAACGACTACGAGGTTGCCACGAGACTCTCGTATTTCGTGCTCGGAACTACGCCGACCGATGACCTGCTCGATCTTGCTGAGTCCGGTGGGCTCGGCGCCCCCGATGACGTGTCCGCCGCGGCACAAACGCTGCTCGCCGACCCGCGCGCGCGCGAGCGCATCGATCGCTTCCACGCAATGTGGCTCGGCTACTACACATTGCCGCATTCACCTGAACTAACCACGGCGATGCGCAAGGAAACCCGCGCTCTTCTCGACGACGTGATCTTCGACAACGCGCGCAGCTACTTCAATGTGTTCCAGGCCCCCGGCACATTCGCCAACGACCTCCTCGCGGAGCTCTATGGGTTGCCGGCGCCAGGCACCGACGAACTGGTGTGGGTCGAATACGGCGCCACCGGGCGCGCGGGATTGCTCTCACACGGATCGTTCTTGTCGGTCGTACCTAAGTTCGGCGATACCAGCCCAACGCGTCGAGGAAAGCTCGTGCGCAACCGGTTGTTATGCCAGTCGATTCCCCCACCCCCGCCCACCGTCAATGTGGATTCCGAACCGACGAGTCCGGTGAGTGAGTGCAAGGTGGATCGTTACGCCGCGCACCGGACCGAGGGCAGTTGCGCGAGCTGTCATGAGTTGACCGATCCCATCGGCTTTGGGCTCGAGCAGTTCGACAAGGACGGCAGCTTTCGCACCGTCGAGGCCGACCACCCCGAGTGTCAGATCACCGGCGAAGGAAAGATCGACGGAACAGACTTCACGGGACCCGCCGAGCTCGGTAACTACATCATCGAAAATGAGTTACTCGACACTTGCCTCGTCGCGCAGGTCTATCGCTTCGCGATGGGCCACGAAGCAGGGGACGACGACATGCGCTACGTCGATGATCTCCGATCCGCTTTCGTTGCGGACGATCATCGCTTCGACCGGCTAGTGCTCTCGCTCGCCGGAGATGAGGCATTCGGCTATCGCCGGGAGGAGCAGTGACCATGGCACAGCATTTGCCACGACGAACGTTCTTGCGCGGCGCTGGTGGTGTCGTAGTCGCACTGCCGATCCTTGAGATCATGCTCAACGGCAACGGCAACGCGCTTGCCGACGGGGGGATCGTACCGTGCCGTTTCCTGGTCTCGTTCGATGGAGGAGCGCTGGGAGCCGATGGCGACCCGGTGCACAATCTCTACGCACCCGACACCGTTGGGACCAACTATGATCTCAAGACGGCGACGATGCCGCTCGGCGACTACGGGGGGATCAAGAGCGAGGTCACCATTGTCTCGGACTTGCGCGTGCCGTACGGCCTCGATCCGATTCCGGCGGGTGGATGGGCCGCGGATTTTCACATCCAAGCCCTCGGACCCCTGATTAGCGGCGTGCGAAACTCAGGCACCGACGACTACGGCGTCAACGGCCCCACCGCCGACCAAGTCGTGGCCGACGCGATCGCGGGTGACACCGTTTTCCGGAGCCTCGCCTATCAGGTCCAAGCGGCGTGGTACCTCACCGGCAGCGCGCCGTACGGGCGCGACGTCATCTCGTATCGCCTCGACAACGGATCGCTCGTACCGAACCCGGGCCAGACGAGCCCGCGGGCAGCTTACATGGCGCTCTTTACCGGGTTCGAGCCGCCCGACCCGGGCGATGCCGCCGAGCTGACGTACGAGCTCCAGAAGCGACGCTCGGTGCTCGATCGCGTGATGAAGGACATCGACGGGCTCATGCCAAAACTTGGCAGCGCCGACCGCGTCCGCATGGAGCGGCACCTCGACGAGATCCGTGATCTCGAGGCGCGACTGGCCGCGATGCCACCGGGCAATACCGCGAACTGTTCAATGTTCCCCGACCCAGGCGCGGACCCGGCGGTGGGCGGTGAGAATTCCGGCGCTGGTGGGGAGGGCTACGACGTCAACGCCGGGTGGAGCGACGAGACCACCCGCGCGCGCCGATTCGCCGACCTGATCCACATGGCGTTTACCTGCGATCGGACGCGCTCCGTGGCCTGGCTCATGACCATGGCGCAGTCGCATATGAACATCTATCCGATGACGCAGATCCCGTATGATTTGCACGAACTCGGTCACGGCGGCGGCAACACGAGCGACATGAGCGTGGTGCGAGCGTGGCACATCGACCACTTCGCGTATCTGTGCGCGAAGCTCCGCGACACACCCGAGGGGGCTGGTTCCGTTCTCGACAGCTGCGCGATGGTGCACCTGAACGAGGCCGGCCATGGCTTTGATCCTGGCTCAGGCAACGACAACGTCACCCACTCGACCGAAAACATGTGTTGCCTCATCGCCGGCCGGGCTGGCGGCTTAGCGGCAGGGCAGCACGTGATCGGCAACGGGCGCCACCCCGTACACGTACTCAATTCGGCCATGCGGGCGGTGGGCGTCGATAAGGATCTCGGCGAAGTCACCGGGGTGATCGACGAGCTGTTTGCATGAGCCGATTGCTCGGGCAATGGGTGCTCGTCATCAGCGCTGCGCTTGGGACGGCGTGTGCGCAGGGCGAGACCGATGCCGCCAGCTCGACTCTCGGCAGCGCCAGCGAGGGTACGAGCGGCGACGCTAGCACGTTGGGGTCGGTTGCCACAGGCGACGCTAGCACCGCCGCAGCAAGCAGCGCGAGCGCGGCCAGTACAGGCGTCGGCACCGACGACGCGAGCACGACTGCGGATGCGAGCAGCGGCGGCTCGGGCGAGGCAACCTGCGCGCCATGTCCAGGCGAACCGTGCACGCGACCATGCCTGCCTCCGCTCGGCCCCGACGGTCCGGCGACGCTGGATTCCTACAGCCAAGGAGCATGCCCGGCGTTGATCCAAGACGGACGCAACGTCGGATTTGGCTATAACGCCCGCGACTTTGATCTGTACGTGCCGACATCTACCAATGGACCTTACGCGGTGGTTTTCGCGTGGCACGGCGACGGTGACACGGCGACTGCTTTCGGTCAGGCACTTCTGGGCAGCTATGACTCCGACGGCTACGTGCTCGTCGTTCCCGATGGTCAATCGCGCTACGACTCGCAGTGGCACGTCGAGGTTGAGCCCGGCGTCGCCGGGTCTCCCGCCACCGACGATCTTCGCTTCGTCGACGATGTCATCGCCTGCCTGTGGGAACAGCTGCCCATCGATCTACGTCGCATTCACACCGTGGGGTTCTCGGTCGGTGGCCGCTTCTCCGCCTATCTCATGGGGCACCGTAGCGACCGCTTTGGCTCCGCGGTGACATGGAGCGGAGGTGATCGAACGCCGCAGGACATCATCGTGGTTCCGGCGGCGGCGCATCCGATTCCGGGCCTTCTGTACCATGGTGGAGTTTCCGACACGCCGGCATGCTGCGGAGAGACCGCAACCGAGGGCCTCGCCACCACGATGGTTCAAAACGGCCAGTTCACGGTCGTGTGTGATCATGGTCAGGGCCACAGCTACCCTCCCGGCGATGCCGCGGGAGAACTGTGGAACTTCATGGTCGATCACCCGTTCTCGCCTGGAGCAGATGCGCTGTGGCGGGAGGCCGGTCTGCCGGCCAGCTTTCCCGACTACTGCGAAGTGCGATCGATGTGACCCCCTTCGCCGCTTCGGCGAACTCGGGCGACCCGCTCGCTTCCTTTCCCAACGCCTCATCTAGGACGCTGCGCCTTGATATCGCAGGCTGTAGTCAGCTCACCCGCGGAGTACCTGCATGTGCCCTGTCGTTGACGCCGCTTGGCGACTCGCGCACGGTGTTCTCGTGCGGCGGTGACTGGCGGTGTGAACAGGACCGAATCATCGGGAGCTGCAGCAACCCGGGTTGCCCACGTGAAACCCCCTCGCACTCCCCATCGGAACCGGCGTTTCTCATCTAGCGCCACGAAGCAGACAGAAGTAAAACGGTCGGATGCGATCGTTCCCCGGGTTTGAGGGCGCCGAGTGCCTCTACGAGAGCGCCAAAACGTGTGTCTTTCGAGCTCGGCGCGTGGACGACGGAGCGACCGTCATCCTCAAGGCCACGAAGGACCGAGCAGGGCAGAGCTGGTTTCGTCAACAGTTCGACCATGCCCGCCGAATCCGATCGCCGCACGTTGTTCGAGCCATAGAACTCCGTGACATCGGGGCTGATCGCGTGGTTGTGTTCGAGGACATCGGGGCGATATCGCTTGAGGCGGTACACCGGGCCACCCCGCTTGAGGTCATCCAGGCCGTCCGACTGCTACGCAAGGTCGCGGTCGCCCTCCGCGACATCCACGCCGCGGGGGTCATCCACAAAGACATCAAGCCCACAAACATCGTCGTAAACCTCGCCACCGATCAGCTAAACGTCATCGACTTCGGCACCAGCACGACGCTGGCGGCCGAGGACGCGACCGCGGGCGCCAATCTTGGCTTCAAGGGCAGCCTCGCCTACGTGTCGCCAGAACAGACCGGGCGGATGAATCGCCCGATCGACCATCGCACCGACTTCTACTCCCTGGGAGTGACGGCCTACCAACTGCTGACGGGGCGACTTCCGTTTGAAAGTTCCGATCCGCTCGAGCTCTTGCACGCTCACCTGGCCAAGACCCCAGTGCCACCGGCGGAGCTGCGCCGCGACGTGCCTAGAGCCTTGTCAGACCTCGTTCTACGACTGATGCAGAAGAACCCGGAGGAGCGCTACGAAAGCGCCGAGGGCATCATCCACGATCTTGAGCGCTGCATGGCGCTTATCGAGGCCGGGACGCCAGCACAACCGTTGGTGTTGGCCGAGCGCGACGTGCCCCGGGGATTCCGCGTCTCGCAGAAGTTCTACGGTCGCACGGCCGAGATCCAGCGCATGGGTCAGATTTTCGAGAAGGCCGTGGCCGGTGAGCCCCAAGTCCTCATGGTTTCTGGCTACTCCGGCATCGGAAAAAGCGCACTCATAAGCGAGTTGTACAAGCCGATCACCCGCGAGCGTGGTTACTTCGCGGCGGGCAAGTTCGACCAACTTCAGCGCAACGTGCCCTACAGCGCCATCGCAGCGGCCCTGCGCGGCCTCGTCCGCCAACTGCTCGCGGAGAGCGACGAGCGTCTCGCGGTGTGGCGCGGCGAGTTGGCTCGCGCCGTCGGCACCAATGGACAAGTTCTTGTCGACGTCCTCGTCGAAGTTGAACACATCCTGGGGCCGCAGCCTCCCGTGCCCACGCTCGGCGCGCTTGAGACTCGCCACCGCTTCCATGCCGTGTTCCAGAGTTTCATGGCCGTCGTGTGTACGGCCAACCACCCGCTGACGTTGTTCTTGGACGACATGCAGTGGGTGGATGCCGCGTCGTTGAAATTGCTGGCAGAACTGCTCTTTGGCGGCAAGGTTCGCCATTGGTTTTTCATCGGCTCATACCGTGACAACGAGGTCACGGCCGCCCACCCGCTGATGCTCTTCCTCGCCGCGCTGCAAACCCGCGGAATCCCGGTGGAGACGATCGAGCTCGGGCCGCTAGCCCGCGCCGACGTGCAGCAACTGTGCGCCGACTCGCTCGCGGCATCGCGCGACGCTGTCGACGCGCTCGCATCGCTCGTGTTCGAGAAGACGGCAGCGAACCCATTCTTCGTCAGTCAGTTTCTGCGCACTCTCCACACCGAGGGCTTCATTCACTTCGACCGCGAGGCCCGCCGCTGGGCCTGGGAGGTCGACGCGATGCGCACGGCGAGTGTCACAGACAACGTCGCGGACTTGCTGGCTCACCGCATCCGTGAGCTACCCGAAGCAACCCGGACGACGTTGCAGATCGCCGCCTGCTTGGGCGCCAACTTCGATCTACAGCTTCTCGCAGCGCTCGGTCGGTGCTCGTTGATAGAGGCGGCGAGCCGATTGCGCCCGGCCTTGGATGCGCGCCTCGTCGCCAACACGTCGAGCCTTGTCGCCGTCACCGACGAGCAGGGCGAGGCCCAGCTGGCCTACCCCACCTACAAGTTCTTGCACGATCGCATGCAAGAAGCGGCCTACGTGTCGATTGTACCGACCGACGTGCCGATGATTCACCTCCAAACCGCGCGCATCATGCTCGAACAGTTGAGCGCTGACGAACGGGCCGAGCACCTGTTTGGCATCGTCGATCATCTGAACGCGGGTAGCAGCTGCATCACCAACCCCAAGGAGGCTGTGCAACGAGCACAGCTAAATCTTGAGGCCGGCCTACGAGCAAAGAAGGCCACGGCCTACGCCGCCGCCAGGGAGTACCTCCGCAATGGCATCGCTGCGGTGGATACCTGGGAGGTCAGTCACGAACTGGGCTACGCCCTGCGCATGGAGTGTGCCGAAGTTGAGTACCTGGTCGGCAGCCTTGCCGCCGCCGATCAGCTCGTGGAGGAAATGCTCACGCGGTCGCGTAGCTCGATCGACAAGGCACGGGCGTACAAGCAGCGGATCTGGCAATACACGCTGCAGATGCGCCATGACGAGGTCCTGCGCACGGGCCGACAGGCGTTGGCTGCCCTCGACATTCACGTGCCCGAGACCGACATCGGAGCGGCCATCGGCCAGGAGTTCGCGACCTACAGCCGCCTTTTGGCCGGGCGCGAGGTGGCATCGCTCATCGATCTTCCGACGATGACCAACGAACGCGTGCGCCTCGCCATGGAGATCCTCGCCGGTTTGCAGCCCAGCGCGTACATGACCAACCAGGAAATGTACGCGTTTATGGACACCAAGATGGTCAACCTGTCGCTCGAGTACGGCAACTGCCCGGAGTCGTCGTCGGGCTACGGCACGTTCGGCATCGTCGTTTGGGCGGCTATGAGCGACTATCGAACTGCGTATCAGCTCGGCAAGCTCGCCTGGGACCTAAGCGAGCGATATGG
>CADEGN010000007.1 GCA_902826865.1 uncultured Myxococcales bacterium | reverse complement strand
AACCTCGCCCGCCGAACTCCCCGCCGCCAGCGGTCCAAACCCGTACGGTTACATATCAATCGCTCCGCGATCGTCTTGTGGCAGGCCGGGACAAAGAACGCGACCATCGCCAATAACATCTTCTTCGACAACGGCTCAGATGAGAACGGCTCCAATGCCGGTTCGGTCTTCGCCCTGACGGATGGCGGCGGACACCTCCTGCGGAACAACGTGTATTCGACTCCGGAACTTGCGGCGACGCTGGCCGATTTCACCGAAGAGAACAACGTGGCGGCCGACCCTGGCTTCGCGTCCGCGGCGACCGGCGACTATCACCTGACGCAGGGCTCTCCGGCCGTTGGCGCTGGCGCACCGGGCAACACGCCGCTGCGAGATCTTGAGAATCGGTGGAGGGATCGCGACCGCGCTGACGCGGGTGCACTTCACTACTGCCCTTAGTTTGATCGCGCTCGGCGGCGGCTCCGCCCCGACTCGGCCGTCCGCGCCGCTGCCCAACGCACAGTTTCGCCGCCGGTTCAGCTGCGGTGAGCCGACTTGGCCACCCGCCCAACCAGGATTACCTCGTACCCTTGCTTGCTACGCGACCCCCGAAGGTCGATCCTCAAGTCGTGAGCGTTGAGGTGCGCGCTTGGGGAGTCGCCGCGGCGCTCGCGATCTTGCCGAGCTGCTATAGCGGCCTCGTCGGCTCCGATGGCCACGATTCGCAGGGCGCCACCGAGGACGCCGGTGACGAGGGTGGCCCCGCGTCGGAGTCCGGCGCACCCGCCGGAGTCTGCGACGAGCCGTCGGTCGACACGTCACCGCTGCGGCGCTTGACGCGATCCCAATACGACAACACGGTCTCCGACTTGCTCGGGGTCGCCGGCACACCGTCGGCGGCGATCGCGTCCGACGAGAAAGTCGGCGCGTTCTTCAGCAACGCCAGCGCCCCGGTGGCTGAGCTCATCGTCGAGCAATACATGCGCGTCGCCGAGGAGCTCGCGCAGACGGCGACTGCCAACCTGGATGCGCTGGTCCCATGCGACCACGTCGCCGATCCGCTCGGTTGCGGCGCGACGTTCGTCGAGGCGTTTGGTCTGCGTGCGTTTCGGCGACCGCTGACCCCCGACGAGCGTACGGCGATGATCGCACTTTTCGAACTGGGCCACGCTGAGGGTGGGTTCGCCAGCGGGTTCACGCTCGTCGTCGAGGCATTCCTCGAGTCGCCTCAGTTTCTCTACCATCTCGAGTTTGGGCTTGAGCCCGAGCTACCCGCGACGGACAGCGGCGATGTCGTGGCGCTCGATTCCTTCGAACTGGCCTCACGACTTTCCTACTTCTTGTGGGACTCGATGCCCGACGATGCGCTGTTCGACGCAGCCAGCGCCGACGAGCTCGACACTCCACAGAGGCTGCGCGCACAGGCGGAGCGCATGTTGGCCGACCCTCGCGCGGCCGCTGCGATCGCGAACTTCCACATGCAATGGCTCAGGCTCGACAAGCTCGCTGAGCTCGAGAAGAACGCGACCGCCTACCCCACGTTCTCGCCGGAGCTCCGCGCAGCGATGGCGGCCGAGACCGCTCGCTTTGCTGACCACGTGATCCGTTTCGATGACGGCCGGCTCGAGACGTTGCTGACGGCCTCGTACTCGTTGCTCGACGAACCGTTGTTCGCCCTCTACCAGCTCGAGCGCCCCGCCGATCACGACCCGGCGATCCCCGTCGAGCTCGACCCGTCGCAGCGCGCGGGTCTGCTAACCCACGCGAGCGTGCTCGCGACGCACGCACACGCCGATCAGAGCTCGCCCGTGCATCGCGGGGTTTTCGTGCGCGAGAACCTGCTTTGCCAGCCCCTGGCGCCTCCACCGCCCGATGTCGATGTCGTGCCACCCGAGCTCGATCCCAACGCATCGACGCGCGAGCGGTTCGAACGCCATCGTTCCGATCCCTCGTGCAACGGCTGCCACAGTCTCATCGACCCGCTCGGCTTCGGCTTCGAGCACTATGACGGCATCGGTGCGTTCCGAACCGATGAAGGCGGCAAGCCGATCGATGCGTCCGGAGAGGTCGTCGGCGGCGACGCGCCCGACAACACGTTTGACGGGGCGATCGAGCTGGGACAGAGGCTCGCGCAGAGCGAGTTGGTCCGCACCTGCGTCGCCCAGCAATGGTTTGTCTATGGCTTTGGCCGCTTGCGGGGCGAAGGCGACGACTGCTCGTTCGACCAGCTGCGCACGAGCTTTGCCGAGTCGGGGCACAATGTCCGCGAGCTGTTGCTCGCGATCGTGATGACCGACTCGTTTCGCTATCGTCGGATCGAGGGGGGACAATGACGCATCGCTCCACGACCGGGCCGCGGCGCGGCGCATCCCGCCGCAACTTTCTCGGTGGATTGGGCGCCGCCGGCGTGGCCTTGCCGCTGATTCCGTTGCTCGAGCCCGAGGTCCTCGCCGCACCTCCGGCCACGCGTCTGATCCTGTTGACCTCAGCCAACGGCACCATCCACGAGCAATGGAAGCCCGAGTTCGACGGCAACGCCCTGGCTTTGTCGCCGATCCTTTCGCCACTCGAGCCGCACAAAAACGATCTCGTCGTGCTCGACGGTCTGGGTTGGCGCTACGATGACGGCCCGGGCGTCGATCACATGCGGATCTGCATGTTGTGGAACGGCACGCCGATGCTCGCGGGCAATGAGTTTCAAAACAGCACCGGCGACAAACCGTGCGGCTGGGGCGGCGGCATCACGGTGGATCAGTTTCTCGCCGGACAGATCGGCCAAGAGACACCGTTCGCGTCGCTCGAGTTCGGCGTGCACAATGGCAACGCGCACCTCTACTCGCGAGTGAGCTACGCCGGGCCGAACCAGCCGATTCCGCCCGAAGACGATCCCTATGCGATGTTCGACCGGCTCTTTGCCGAATTCGGTCAGAGCGAGGCCGAGCTCGGGCGGCTGCGGGCGCGGCGAAAGAGCGTGATCGACGTTGTCAGGGGCAACCTGACCACCGTCCAGGCGAAGGTCGCTTCCGCGGACCGCCTCAAGATCGAGGCCCACCTTGACGCGGTGCGTAAGATCGAGCAACGCCTCGACACGACGGCCACGTGCGAAGTTCCACTGCTGGGCAAGCAAATCGACCCCGACGCAAACGACAGTTTCCCGGTGGTCTCGCGCCTGCAGATCGACATGATGGTGATGGCCCTGGCCTGCGGGCTCACGCGCATCGCCAGCCTCTTGTGGGCTCGCGCCGGCAGCAACGTCCGCTACAACTGGCTGGGTCTGTCGACCGAGCATCATTCGATCGCCCACGACAGCTCAGATCCGGCGCGCGCTCAGATCGCCCAGATCAACACCTGGCACGCCGCAGAGGTCGCCTACCTGCTCGAAGCGCTAAAAGCCGTCCCAGAGGGTGACGGGACCATGCTCGACAACACGCTGGTGGTGTGGGGCAACGAGCTTGCCGATGGTTGGACTCACTCCCAACACCCCACGCCGCTCGTGCTTGCCGGCCGAGCAGGCGGAGCGCTAACGACGGGCCGCTACCTGGATTTCGGCGACGACCGCCACAACCGCTTCCTGGTGTCGCTCTGCAATATCATGGGCATGCCGGAAGTCACGAGTTTCGGCACACTCGATGAAGGTACTGGCGCGCTCGACGGCTTGGTGTGAGGTCCCGGATCTGGGACGCCGCAGGTACGCTCACCTCGGGATAGCGCAGGCGCCGACGTTGTCGAGGCCAGGAGGTTGCCGACCGTCCTCGTACCACGGGACGCACTCCTGCCCCAACGCGAAGCCGGGGCACGCCATCGACGCGTCCATCAAAGAGACGTCGCAGTACGTCGTGCAACAGTTGGTGCCTGCGCATCCGGGGACCACTTCGGCCGTGGCGCAGAACGGACCCGGATCGCAGCCGCCGACCTGAACGCATGGATCGCCGTAGCCGCCGTTCACGGCCACCGGCGTGCAGACGAACGCATCCGGCAACGGGTGGCAAGCACTGCCCCCCTGGCAGTCTTGCTCGAGCGGGTGGCACGTCTGCAAGCACAGCCCGAACAGAGAGTCACCGCCCAGCGTGCAGAAGTCCCCGCCGTCGCAGTTCGGGTTCGCGCGGCTGCCTTCGCACATCGCAAAGCATGTCCCCTGATTCGTCGCGTCATCGACACCGATGCACAGCGCTCCGAGTTCGCAGTCGTCGAGGCCGCTGAGCGCATCACCCTCGACCGTGCAAGGCTCCCCGGGGCCGGCGGGGTCGTCGTCGATCGGCGAGCATCGCGTCGCATTCCATGAGCTGCCGCCGCCCGACCACGGCATGCACTTCTCACCGCGCGGGTCGGAGGACAACGAAGAGGGTAGCGGCGGCGGACTGTACGTCGCGGACTCCGACATCGTGATCCGGAATTTCTCGCAGTGGGTGATGGCAACGTGATCGCGTCGGCCGATCCAATCGGAATCGGTCCCAACGATGAGCTGTTCCTTGCCCCGCAGTCGGAATGCATTGACGTGGGAGACAGCGACGCGGGGACCACAGACTATGACGCGATCGGCCTTGACTGGGGAGCGATGACGACTTTGATGAGTGGTGACGCCGACGCGCTACCGATCGACGCGGGTGCGCACTACCACCCGTAGTCCGGCGTGACGGCTATCGGCGCAGGTCACCGGACGAGATCACGGCGCGCGGCATCACGCTGGTGGGCGACCCACGCCTCGACCTCCGCGAGCGAGGCAGCGGCGCGGGGACCCGCCTGACGATATCCGTCCGCGGCCGCGACAGCCTCCCCGATCGCTCGGTCGCGGTGTCCAGTCTTCGCGAGGGCCTGCGCGAGCGCGAAATGGGCGTCGAGCTCGCCGTCTTGGACGCCATCGTTGGCGGCGAAGATCTCGACGGCGCGCTCGAGAGTCTCGCTCGCCCTGGCGACGTCGAGCTTGTCCACGTACAAGTCCGCGAGGCGCACCAACGCAGTGGCGAGGTGCGGATGTTTGGGTCCCAGCGTCGCTTCGAGGATCGCGACCGCGCGATCGAACGACTTCAGCGCTCCTGCGTAGTCGCCCAGCTTGTGTTGGAGCGAGCCGAAGTTGGTGAGAACGACGGCAAACCCGGGTTCGTGGACGCCCGTCGTCGTGGCCCGGATGTCCAGCGTGCGCTCGAAGCATTGCCCCGCCCGGCCCTCGTCGCAAACGCCCGTGCATTGGGCCTCGAGGCACACGACAGGACAGGGCTCACCGTCGATCCAGCTGCCATTGCCATCGCACGTCTGCGGCACGACGCCGAAGCAGCGCTCCTGGCCCGGCGCGCAACCATCCGTGCATGCACCGTCAGAGCAGGCCGTCGGGCACGCATTCGTGCCGAGCCAGAGACCGTCGCGCGTGCAGTACTGCGGAATGTCACCGTCGCAGCGCAGCTCCCCCGGCGAGCAGCTCATGTCGGTACCGGTGGACGACTCGGTGGAGGACGTCGAAGACTCGTCCGGTGTTTCCGTTCCGGACGTCGACGGCGTCATCGCCTCGGTGGTTTCCGCCAAGCTCTCGCCGGCTTCCGAGGTCGCCGGGGCCGGAGCCGCGTCCAAGGGCGGGCCTGCACAGGCCGCTTGCAGCACGGAGGCCGACAACAAGATGCGAAGAGACGCCCTCAGCTGAGCCACCGCGGTCGTGAATGAACCCACGCGAGGTGGATGCGCGCGTTTGCTTCAAGGTGCACTCCGGCGCGTTCCGATCGCCGTGAGTTTCCTCGGCAGCACGACGATACGGTTGGCGCGCTACGCAAGAACGTCAGCGGCAGCGGGTGACACCGGGCTCACCACATCACTCGCCCGCCCACCTAAGCCTCACGCCGTCGGTGCTCAGAACGGTCCACATGCCCATAGACACTGATTGACGCTCAGCGCACCGGTGCAGTCCAGCTCGTCCGAAAGCTGCTGTGTCGCTCGTGCGATCTGCGTTCTTGATGCCCTCGGACATTCCTCGTCTAGCGACGCACGACATGCGCAATGCGGATTGGCGTCGCAATCACGCATGACGCGGCCGCAAACGTGTTCAAAGCACGCGCCACAATAGTCTGGTGAGCTTGACTCACCAGGCGAGTCCGCGCGAGGGCCCCAGATTGCTGGGAAGAAACACACTTCGTAGTCGGCCAATCGCCGCCTGGGGATGTCGTCCTGCTCGCCGTCAAAGCAGCCTGTGCGGCCGGTCAACGCACACGCGCACTCCCTATCCTTCATGCATGTTTCCGCCTTCTCCACGCAGGTGCTGATTCGGAGCGGGTCCGGGGGTTGCCGCCCTGCTTCGGACGCTACGCCAGCACTTCGCCCCGGGTCGGGGACGACCCCGGGCGTGGCGACCGGCGAAACCTCCTGGGTTCTCGAAGCTGGGACGCGGGGCGGGTCGGAGAGATCGGGATCCGTCTTCTGTTGTGGAGCAGACACGGGTCCAGCGGAACACGAGACGATGAAGCCCGACAATGCCGCCACGTAGGCCCAGCGGAATGCACCCGACTCGGCCGAGTCGCACGCAAGCTGCAAAGTCTCGCGCATCGGTAAAGCGGAGTCTAACCCAGCTCGTCTGTCGTGGGCTCGACTCGTCACCGGCGTCTTCTCCATTGACGTCACCGTCTGTCGCATCTGTGGCGGCAATCTCCGCGTCGTCCGCTTTCGCGCTTCCGCGCAGGCCGCCCGGCGCGTACAGTCGCCGTCGATGCGGATTCGTGGCCCCTATCCCGTCGTCCTCGCCGTCGCGCTCGGTTGCGGAGGCGGCGAGCCCGATGGCAGCGCTGCCGACAGCGGCGCGAGCTGGCCGCAACCCACGGGTGACACCGGCCTTACAAACGGCGGTGGGGCGGACGCCAGCATGTCGGCCACCGCCGCCGACACGAGCGGGGCCGGCGGCTCCGACACGGGCGCGAAGTTCGACGTCGCGATCGCCGACGCCGGCGCGGGCAACTGCGACTGCGGCAGCGGCCTCGCCTTCAGCTACATCTGGATCGCGAACAGCAGCGAAGGTACGGTTAGCAAGATCAACACCTCGACGATGATCGAGGAGGGCCGCTTCATCACGCGGCCCGACCACGCGGGTGACCCGTCACGGACTTCGGTCAGCCTGTCGGGCGGCGCGGTCGCGGTCGCGAATCGGGCGGGCGGTGTCGTTGCGATCGACGCGAGCGACGAGCTATGCGATCCGAACCGCAACGGCATCCCGGGCCTGCAGACGTCGACCGGCCCCGGCGACGTGTTGCCGTGGGGCCAGGACGACTGCGTGCGGTGGTACACGCCGTTCGCGTACAGCACCCAGCGGCCGGTCGCGTGGGCACCGGGCGCGATTGACCCTGCGACGTGCGCCTACGGCGGCGAGCACCTGTGGACCGCGGGTTGCGACCAGAACCAGCCCGACGGTGGGTCGTGGGTCCACCGCCTCGGCGGCCAGACGGGCGAGGTGCTCGAGAGCGTCCTCGTCCCGGAGTTCGCGTGCCTGCTCCACAACGGTCCGTACGGTGGCGCGGCCGACAAGGACGGCAACTTCTGGATGATCCACACTGGCGTGGGCAAACTGACGCGCGTCGACGCCGAGTCGCTGCAGACCCAGACATGGGACGTGCCGCCCCGGATGTGGACATACGGGATCACGGTGGACGCCGCCGGTCGACCGATCGTGACCAGCTCGGGCGACTACGCCAACGGTTTCGTCCCTGGTGCGGGTGGAGCTCGCTTCGATCCGTCGACCGAGACGTGGACGAAGTTCGTGGGTGAGAACTTCCGCTCGATCGGCGGACTGCAGCAGGACGCGCTCGGTCGCCTCTGGGTCGCACAGTGGGAGATCGACGGCCAGCCGCCGGCGGTGCGCGAGGTCGACGGCGACACGTTGATGGTCGGCGCAGCGATCCCGCTCGAGGGCACCGTCAAGGGCGTGAGCGTCGACGTCGACGGGTACGTCTGGGCGGTCACCCAGGCCGACCGCGCGTACCGGATCGATCCTGACGACTTCTCGACGGAGTTCGTCGGGGGCCTCGTCGGCGCGTACACCTACTCGGACATGACGGGCTGGGCGCTGCAGAACGCGACCTGCACGCCAGAGGGCTGAGAGCCCGTTAGGCCCCGTCCGGCAATAAGTCAGCCGCTCTGGTACCGCACTGCACCACGATGGCGACGTTGCGGATCCTCGCAGTACGCCCGCCGGACGGGGCCTTAGCGAACGCTGACGGACCGGCGCTCCGCTCACGCCAGGCCGCCGGCCGATTCGACCAGTTGTTGCAGCGTGACCACGAACCGGGCGGCGGGGCCCCCGTCGACGAGGTCGTGGTTCACGATCACCGTCACGGCCAACATGGCGCGGTTCTCGACCGTGCCAGCCTCGAGCGTGGCAACATCGACGACGCCGCCCAGCGCGAAGCTGACCGCCATCGGGCCGGCCGCGAACGGGATCACGAAGCCGGGCAGGCTGGCGAACTTGCCCACCGACGTGACGAAGGTGGTGCCCGACCACTGCTTGACCAAGAGCGGCCGTCGCGTGACCACGCGCAACAGGCCCACGCGCATGAATCGGGGCAGCCACAGCAGCCACCGCATCGCCGACTCGAAGCGCTGGCTTTCCCGACCGACGCTGCCCGCCTCGGTGCGGGATCTTCTGGCGGCTTCGATCTCGGCGTAGATCGCCTCGGGCGACTTACCCTGTGCGCGACGGATCGCGAGTTGAACGGGGGATGGCCCGTCGGGTGTGTCGACCTCGACCGCTATGCTCACGTCTACGTCGGCGAAGCGGAAGATCTTGCGACCTCCGCGGATCGCATTGAGCGCGGGGTGCTCGGCCAGTGCTCGACCGATACTCGCGACCACGAACGCAAACAACGACACCCGCCGTCCGGACTGCTGCAGCTCCGCGATGCGCTGCTGGGCACGTGTCACGTCGAGCTGGACCAGCCCGAAGGTGCGGTGGCCGGGGGTCGCGGCGTCGAGGCCATCGATCGTCATCATGCGCTGCAACGACAGCGGGCGAGTCTCGTAAGCCCCCACGAGATCCTGCTTCACGTCGCGATGGTACGCCACCGGTGCCACGCGCGCTGCGTCCGCACGATCACGACGCACGTCGTCCGCGTGGGCTCCCCAGCTGCGCCCGCTTCGCGCCACGACATGTAGCGGTGGAAAACCGCGCGCCGACGAGTTTTTCGCCGGCCGAACGCTCAGCGCTTCGCGGCGTCGTGCACGAGCTTGGCCACCAGCCCGGTCCAGCCGGTTTGGTGCGACGCGCCCACGCCGCGTCCGGTGTCGCCGTGGAAGTACTCGAAGAAAAGCAGGTGGTCGGTGAAGGCGGGATCCTCCTGGAACAGCCGCTGCTCGCCGAAGATCGGACGGCGGCCGCTGGCGTCGCGCTCGAACAGGGAGATCAGCCGATCGCCGAGCGACGCCGCCACCTCGGCCAGCGTGTGGTAGCGGCCCGATCCGGTGGGGTGCTCCACACGGAAGTCGTCGCCGTAGTACTGATGGAATCGCCGCAGCGACTCCACCAGCAGGTAGTTGATCGGAAACCAGATCGGGCCACGCCAGTTCGAGTTGCCCCCGAACACCCCGGTGCTCGACTCCGCCGGCTCGTAGTCGACCGAGAGATCGAGCCCCTCATGGGCGAAGCGATAGGGCGCGTCGCGGTAGCTGGCCGACAGCGAGCGAATACCGTGCGGGGCCAGGAACTCGCGCTCGTCCAGCGCGCGGCGGAGCAGGCGCTTGAGCCGATGCCCCCGCAGCAGCGATAGCAGCCGCCGGTCGCCCTGCCCGGGGACCTGCCAGCGCGACACCAGCTTGGCCAGCTCCGGTCGGTGCTCGATCACCCAGCTCAGTCGGGTCGCGAAGCCTGGCAGTCGCGTGAGCAGCTCGGGCTCGAGCACCTCGACCGCGCAGATCGGGATCAAGCCGACCAACGTGCGCAGCCGTAGCGGCACGCCCGTGCCCGAGGGCAGGCGCAGGACGTCGTAGTAGAAGCCGTCGTCGTCGTCCCACAGGCCGACGCCGCGGTCGACCACGTCGGTCATCGCCTCGGCGATGTACAAGAAGTGTTCGAAGAACTTGGTCGCGATGTCCTCGTAGGTGGGGTTGTGCTGGGCTAGCTCGAGCGCGATGCGCATCAGGTTGAGGCTGTACATCGCCATCCACGCCGTGCCGTCGGCCTGGTTGATGAACCCGCCGGTGGGCAGGGGCGCGCTGCGATCGAACACGCCGATGTTGTCCAGGCCCAGGAAGCCGCCCTGGAAGATGTTGCGCCCCTCGTTGTCCTTGCGGTTCGCCCACCAGGTGAAGTTGACCAACAGCTTGTGGAAGACCGACTCGAGGGAAGCGCAGGTCGCCGGCGTCGCCGCGCTGGTCGCGATCGATCTCGAACACCCGCCAGGTGGCCCACGCGTGGACCGGAGGGTTCACGTCGTCGAACGCCCACTCGTACGCGGGCAGCTGACCCGACGGATGCATGTACCACTCACGCGTCAGCAGCATCAGCTGCCCCTTGGCGAAGGCGGCATCGACCAGCGCCAGTGGCACGCAGTGGAACGCGAGGTCCCAGCTCGCGTACCACGGGTACTCCCACTTGTCCGGCATCGACAGGATGTCGGCGTTGTTGAGGTGACGCCAGTTGCGGTTGCGACCGGTGCGGCGCTCGGGCGGAGGCGGCGGTTGGGCCGGATCGCCGTCTTGCCACTGTTGCACGTCGTAGTAGTAGAACTGCTTCGACCAGATCATCCCTGCCAGGGCTTGACGCTGGATCGCGCGGCGATCGGGCCCGGTCACGCCGCGTTGGAGCGCGTCGTAGAACGCATCGGCCTCGGCCTGGCGACGCGTGAACAGCTCGTCCACCCCCTCGAACGGCCGGTCGAGCCGCACCGGGGCCATGCGGATCATGGTTTCGAAGGTCGCGCCCGGCTCGACGATCGCGTGGGAGTGCACCGCCAGCTTGGTCCCGTTGCCGTCGCCCAGCGCCTCGCGCCTGCCGTGCACGACCGCCTCGTGGATCCCGTCCTTGTAGGGCCCGCGACCCGGCACCCCGAACAGCCGCTCGACGTTGGTGTCGTTGTCGCAGAACAGCGCCTCGGCGCCGGGCACCAGGTGCACGAAGCGCGGCGCGGCACCAAACGCGCGATCGTCGATGCCCACGACCTCGGGGGCCAGTCGGGTCAGCTGAGGCCGCACCGTGGCGGGGTGCCACGACCACACGTTGCGGAACCACACCTGGGGGAGCAGGTGGAGCGGCGCGGCCTGCGGGCCGCGATTGGTCGCGCGCACCCGGTAGACCAGATCGCCGGGCGTCACCTGTACGACGTCGATCACCACGTCGAAGTAGCGCTGATCGTCGAACACGCCGGTGTCGACGAGCTCGTACTCGGCGTGTGCGCGCGATCGGCTTGCGTTGTGGGCAACCAGCTGCGCGTAGGGGAATTCGGCCTGGGGATACTTGTAGAGCATCCGCGCCGATGCGTGCGACGGCACCGCGTCGAGGTAGTAGTACAATTCCTTGACGTCCTCACCGTGGTTGCCCTCGCCGTTGGTCAGGCCGAACAGTCGCTCCTTGAGGATCGAATCGCGCTCGTTCCACAAGGCCACCGCGATGCACAGCCGCTGCTCGGCGTCGCTCCAGCCACCGATGCCGTCCTCGCCCCAGCGATATGCACGGCTGCGCGCGTGATCGTGCGTCAGGGTCTCCCAGGCGGTGCCGTGCGGGCTGTAGTCCTCGCGCACCGTGCCCCACTGGCGCTCGGCCAGGTAAGGGCCCCAGCCCTTCCACGGTGCGACGCCCGCGGTGTCGTCGGCGAGGCGTCCTCGCTCGACGGCGGCGAGTCGTTCGCACTCGAGCTCGGGGGACGAAGGCGGCATGTGCGGCTCGCTCATGGTACGCGCTGCTACTCGTGGCCGCAGCGGAGCAACAACTGACAGCCCCGCGAACGCGAACTTGCGGCACCGCCAGGTTACGCGCCGCGGCGAAACACAACGCAGCTGCGGCTGGGATCGGTCGGCAAGTACAGCACGGCGAGCCGATCGCCGATCGACCAGAAATTCCTGAGCCCGATCGGGTAGTCGATGAAGCTTCGGTACGCTTGGCCTGCGACCTCGTACTCGTAGCCGAGGGTCCCGTAGAGGTTGGCCATCTCCGAGCCGTGGACGCTGACCACGGTCCCGTCGGTTTGAACGCCGTCGCGAAAGACCTCATCGTAGCGGCCACGGCGACCGCTGACGTCGGCGTAGTAGACGATCGGTACGATGCCGAGCGTGATCAAGCCGAGCAAGCCGTACGCCGCACCGAGGAACACCTTCTCGAACCCCTTTCGTCCGCGGATGCCGTCAAATGGCGCGATGAGGTTGCCGTAGACGTCAGCCAACGGACCGTTGCGATCGCGCGGCGGCGCACCCATGTCGACCCAGCGCGGCGCATCGGCACCAACCAGCGTAGGTGCGGAGCCGCTGCGCACCGGCACGAGCGCATGGACCTCGGCCGGCGCGAGCATACGGACCTCGCTCGCGGCTGCCTCGAATAGCATCGCGCGAACCTGCTTGGCGGTCCGCGGCCGATCGCGCGGAGCCGGGGCAAGCATCGTATCGATCGCGCGGCGCAGCGTCGGCCGCAACTCGATTTGTTCAGGCACCGAGAGCCGCCCGCTATCGAAGTCGAACTCGGTCGGATCGCGTCCGGTCACAACGTGAAGCAGCGTTGCCCCGAGCGCATAGAGATCGCTTTGCGGGCTCACGCGACCCATCAGCTGTTCGGGTGGCATGTAGCCGTAGGTGCCGGTCACCGTGCTGCCGCCGGTCTGCTCGGGGCGCCAGCCGTGACAGACGCCGCCGAAGTCGACGAGCACAGGCGCACCGTTTTCCCGCAGCACGATGTTCGATGGTTTGATGTCGCGGTGATAAACCGGCGGCATCCGCCCGTGGAGATAGTCGAGGACATCGAGCACACCGAGCATGATGTCGAGCACTTCGGACTCACCTAGAGCCGGCGCGGCACCGATGCGTTGAATGAGCGATGGCCCTTCGACGAGCTCCTGCACCAGATACAACGTCAAGCCCGAGCCTGCGTCAGCGTCCTCGAAGAAGTCGTGGATCTCGGGGATGCCTTGGTGTCGCAGCGAAGCCAGGACCTTGGCCTCACGCGTGAACATCTCGATCTGCTTCCAACCATCGAGACCGCCGGTGCGCAACTCTTTGATCGCCACTTTGCGGCCGCGCTCGAGGTCGAGACACGCCAGCGTCTGCGCCGACGCGCCTTCGCCGAGCCGATGCAGCACGCGGTAGCGGCCGCGAATGACCCGTGCCGAGGCGTCTTGGTCCATGGGCTGTTGGTTCGCGGCCATCGGCAATAGACGCGGCGACCACGGTTGTATCAGACGTGGGCCAGGTCGCGCAGATCCCCGCCAGCTGGGCCTGTCAGCGTCGAGTTGCGAATCGGCAGAAAACACGCCGCGGTGGCTCATCTCGGATCCCGAAGTACATCGAGCTCGACGCGCTCGACCGGTCCCAGCGCCTCGGACGCCCGCAGATCGACGGTGTTGAGATCGCCGGCCACCGAGATCGCGACCGGCGCGTTGGCTCGGCTGCGTTGAACCTCCAAGGCGGCGTTGAGGTCGCGCCCTCGAGGATCGCGGCGCGTGGGTCATCCGGAATGCCGCGCGAGCAAGTCCACCGCGGCGGCGATCGCCGGACCGCAAGCGGGCGTACGATGCGACCGCAATGGCGAACCTGACCGAGGACCTTTTCGAGCGCGCCAGGAGCAAAGCGACCGAGGCCGAGAAGGCGGCGCCCGCAGCCCAACGCCCCGAGTTCGAGCAGCTCGCTCGTGAAGTCGAGTACCACGAGCGTGCCTATCGCGACGGCGCGCCCGAGATCACCGACGCGGCGTTCGACGACCTGTTCGAACGCTATCAAGAGCTCGCCGACGCGCTCGGCGTGCCGGTGTCCGAGCGCCTCGATCGCACGCCGGGAGCGGACCACACCGAGGGCTTCGTGCAGGTCGAGCATCGCGTGCCGATGCTTTCGCTCGAGAAGCTGTCGCCCAATCGCAAAGACAGTAAGGGCGAGCCGATGCCGATCGCGGCACAGCTCACCAACTGGTACGACCGTCGGCTGGCCGAGCTCGAGAAATCCGCGGATGAAGTGCCGCTCTTGGTTGAGCCGAAGATCGACGGCATCAGCGTGTCGCTGCTCTATGATCGCGGCAAGCTCGTGCGCGCCGTGACCCGCGGCGATGGCGAACGCGGCGACGACATCACGCGGCAGGTTGAGGCCGCGCGCGCGGTGCCGACGAAGTTGCACGGCAAACTGGGCGGCATGATCGAGGTCCGCGGAGAGCTGTACTGGCCGAACGCGGCATGGGCCGCGTGGAATGACCGGCTCGAAGCAGCGGGGGAGCGCCGGATCGCCAACCCACGCAATGGGTGTGCGGGCCTGATGAAGCGCAAGGATCCGCAAGGGCTGGAAGCGGCGGGGGTCGTTTCCTTCCTCTATCAGGTGCCTTGGGCCGAGGGCGTGACGCTGCCTGCGACGCAGTCGGGTGTGCTCACGTGGCTGGCGGAGCGCGGCGGGAGCGTCTACCTAAGTGAAATCGCGGTCACTTCGGACGCGCTGGCCGCCTACGCCCACTGCGAGGCCTACGCGGCGCGCCGCGGCGCGTTGCCCTACGACATCGACGGGATGGTGATCAAGATCGATCCGCTTGTGTTCCACGATCGACTCGCTGGCACCGGTCACCATCCGCATTGGGCGATCGCCTACAAGTTTCCGCCGGAGCGCAAGGTGACGCGGCTTAGCGGTATCACCGTGCAGGTCGGCAAGAGCGGCAAGCTGACGCCGGTTGCCGAGCTTGAGCCGGTGTTTGTCGCCGGCACCACCGTGTCGCGCGCGTCGCTGCACAACTTCGTCGAGCTCGAGCGCAAGGACATTCGCATCGGCGATCGGGTGTTTGTCGAGAAGGCGGGCGAGATCATCCCGCAGGTGGTCGCGGTACAGCTCGAAGAGCGCCCTCCTGGCACGGTGCGCTACGCCCGACCCGAGGTGTGCCCGGCCTGCGGCGCCAACGTCGTCGCTGAGGAGATTTTCGTCTACTGCCCGAGCCCGGTGTGCCCGGCCCAAATTCGCGAGCGGCTGCGCCACTTCGCCAGCCGCGGTGCGATGGACATCGACGGACTCGGCGCTTCAACGGTTGATCAGGTCGTCGAGCATCTCGGCGTGCGCTCGCCCGCCGACCTGTTCGCGCTCGATCACGCGGCGCTCGCGGGCCTGGAGCGCATGGGCGAAAAGAGCGCGGATAATCTGGTGGCCGCGCTCGAGCGCGCGAAAGGCCGCGGCCTGGCGCGCGTGTTGGTCGGGCTGGCGATCCGTCAGGTTGGCAGCACGATGGCCGAGGACCTCGCGAAGCATTTCGGCTCCGCCGATGCGCTCCTGCAGTTTGCGCGGCGTTATGTCGCGCGCGACCCCGAGGCGGTCGCGCTCGTCGCCCCCGACAAGGGTAGCGGCGCGATCGAAGGCATGGGCAGCAAGAGCGCAGACATCATCTTTGGCGAGCTCGCGTCCGCTTCGATTGTTGAGGTGTTCGCCGGGCTGGCGAAGGCCGGCGTGAAACTCGACGCTGAGCTCGCGGTCACGCAGGCCGTCGCGGGCGTGGCCGGCAAGACCTTCGTGCTTACCGGCACACTGCCGAGCCTCGGGCGCAACGAAGCGAGCGATCGCATCAAGGCGGCCGGCGGAAAGGTGTCGGGCTCGGTCTCGAAGAACACCGACTTCCTCGTTGCCGGCGACGAGGCGGGCAGCAAGCTCGACA
This sequence comes from uncultured Myxococcales bacterium, assembly GCA_902826865.1. Lineage (GTDB taxonomy): Bacteria > Myxococcota_A > Polyangia > Nannocystales > Nannocystaceae > Xiheibacterium. The sequence goes on along the minus strand of CADEGN010000007.1, from coordinate 51,625 downwards.
AGGCGCAAAAGCTCGGTGTTGCGATCATCGACGAGGCCGAGTTACTGCGCATGCTCGCGGGGTAAGCGGCGACGACGAGCAGCGGCGCGCCCCTCGAGGTCGAAAGCGCGGTGGTGGCGTCTGTCCCGGGTGACCCCCGTCCCCAGATCGATCGGACAGGACGGTATGCGGATCGTGTTCGCAACGTCCACACTCCCACAGGACCGAAGCGAAGGACCGCGAGCGAAGCCAGTGCGGCCGCTCATAACATGCGCTCGCACTTTGAAGCGCGGTAACGCATCCTCTTCGTTGGATCCGTGCTGCGGTGTGTTTCCGCTTGGCATGACCGACACTCGGGGCGTCCTTCGACCGCTGGATGTGAGGAGCTCGACGCGCTTCGGTTGCCCTTCGACCCGAACAACGACGACGAGGCCGGCGCCTTTTCCGGGGCTGTGCCCGTCGCAAACGAAGGCTTCAATCAGTGGCGCTATCTCGTAGTCTGCGATCCCAGGGCGCCGTCGGACTGCCTGCGCTCCCGTGGGCAGCTCGGCGCGGTCATCTCGGGACCTCGGCCAGCAGCTCGCCAAGAAACCGACCTGTGCCGGTGCCACGGTAGAGGGCAACGTTGGCAGGCCACGGCTCGTCCTCCACCTGGGCGACGATCTCATCGATCCCGTCGCCGTCGAGGTCGACGAACGCGACGATGGTGATGTGTCCAGTTGAGGCGGGCAGGACGGCGGCGGTGGCACCGTCAGCGGAGACGTTGACGATCGCATGGGCCTCGGCTTCCGCGTCCACCTCCCACTGAATGAGATAGGTCGGTCCGCGGAGAGGGCCGTGGAAGCCTGTGATCGACTGGACTTCCGGATCTCGCCACGTGCGCATCTCCTTCGCGAGCGTGGGGTTCGTGGCCTCGAAGGCACTCGCGAGGGACGTGACGGGGGGTGCAGGTCCAAGCACCGGTGGCAGCAAGACGGCGCTCGGGTTGGCGGGCGGATGGAGGAACGCGAGGACCGGCTCCGCCCAACGGCCATCTTCGATCCGGACACCATCCGTGGGACCGTGCATCGTCAAGACGTCGGTGGTGGTGGCAACGGTTGCGGAGTTGATACCGGAGCGTGTCACGAGCGTCATGTTCTGTCCGCGCATGCAGCTGGCATCAGCGAGTTCGCCCGCAGCCGTGGGCGCGCCGTCGACCAGCTTGCGGATGTTGCCGTGGGCCCACCATGGCACCTGGAACTCGAGCTCCCCTGCGACCCTACGACCCCAGAGCGCGGTGACTCCCATGGGCCAGCAGCGGGGTCGGTCGGCCTCGGCTGCCCGCGGCGAGTGGATGGCGCTCGATCCGTGGGTGGCTCGCGCGGGCACGTTGCGGTGGGTCGCCCCAGACTCGGAGTCGAGTCTGACGGTTGGAGTGCAAGACGCGAGCAGACTTCCGAGCGACAGTTGCAGTGCGAGATTTCTGCAGGCCCAGGCCAGTGCGGAGCGGCCACGCAGCCCTGGGCGCGCCGTTAGTGCAACCAGTTCCGCGAACGAGCGAACAGATCCGCCGGAAGTGTGGAGAGTCGAGCGTGATCGCCGCGCTGCCAGAGCCGTAGGAGTTCGACTGAACGCACTTCTCGTCATGATTTAGAGACGCCGCGACCCCGTTCTTGTCGCATTGCAGCGCGCATCCGAAGTGCGGCGCGCGTCTAGAGGGGGAATCCTGCCCGACGTGAGACCCGACCATCCAGCCGCGACAGACTCGATCCCCGCGGAAAGGCCACCCACTCACCGTGAGCTCACGCATGTCGAAGCCCGCCAACCACGCGCGGCGTCGATACGACCTTGCGGTCATGCGGCTCCGTACCACTCCCCTCCACCCATGGTTTCTCAGAGATCCGTCGGGGTTCGCAAGTCTGCCGCCGATGACCGACCGAGTTACGCGTACGATCGAGAAAGGTGACCTCGTTCGCGTGACAGCGGCGGAACGGGATCGGGCACGCGCGATCGAATTTCTCGCGCGCCTTGTGAGCGACGGCGCAGCCGCCCTCGCGGTCGTCGGCGCCGTCGGCTGTCCCGCCAACGCACCGAATCCAGATCGCTCGGCGCCACCGGCAATCACGCCGTCTCCGGCGACCGCGACCGCGCCGACTCCGACGACCGTGCCTTCGGTCGAATCCAAGCGCGCGCCGTCACCTGGGCCGGGGCCAGCCGCGGCACCACGACCTTCCGGTGTCGCCGCGCTCGCCCAAGACATGGCGATCATCCGCGAGGGTCGCAATGTGCTGGTGTCCTCGGGTCAATGCTCCGCGGGGCCGGCTTGGGCGAGCGAAGCTGAGTGGGCTGACGACAAGCGCGAACCGATCCGCACCGGCGAGATACTCCACGTGATCACGAACGCGAGCGTGGAGCGGTGGAAAGCGCATGCAGACGCACACACAGTCACGGCGACCACGACGGCGGCGACCCCATCGCAGCACGACGGGATCCTGCTGGCGACGATGGACGTCGCGCCCTCGCCCAAAGCGCAACTCGAGTCGCGACAACTGACGAAGGTCGGCAAGGACGCGGCCACAATCGCCGCATGGGTCGAGAAGGAAGCGAAGTTCGCGGTGCGGCCGGCAGGTCAGATCGAAGGCGCGTTCGGCGATGGGATCGACCGCGTGGTGCTGTTCGAGCCCAAGCGCTGGGATGATCCGGCTTATCCAGAGGAAGCGTCACGACGCAGCGAACTCGCGGTGCTCGTCGCCCGAGGTGTGCCCAAGGGGTGGCTGCCATTCGGGGTGCTCGCCGCAGCACCCGGAGCCGGCTGGGACGAGGGCGCGTCGGGCCTGCAGGTGCTCGGCGTCGTCGACATCGATGGCGACGGCGTGCAGGAAATTGTGTGGCTGACCCAATACATGGGTGTCGATGCGTTTAGGACGGGAGTTGAGCTGTCGTACTTCGGCGGAGCGGCCGGGTTCCAAACGCAGATGCTTGGCGCGTGCAACTACACCGGGTGTGACGCCTTCGTGCCACGGGAGCAATGCCGCGGTAGGACGAAGCCGAAGATGCCGTGAAGCTCTTCATCGACTCGAGCCGGTCACTCACTCGCCCGGCAGTTGCCCGTGGACGACTTTGCCACCGAGCATTGTCATCGTCACCGTGGTCGATGCGTCCGCCGGGACCGCGAAGATGTCCTGGTCGAGCGCGAACAAGTCGGCGAGTTTTTCCACTTCGCGACTGCCGGTGAGGTGTTCTTGACGCATGACGTACGCGCCGTTAACGGCGTAGGCCTTGATCGCTTCCTCGACCGCGGCAGCGTAGCGTTAATGGTGATGCCGTCGGAGTACAGCTTGATCTGGGTGACGCCAGCATGGCATTGCCGGAGTCGTAAAGCGCTCGCAAAGCCGGGAGCGCCGTGGCATCCGGATCCCCGCACCCGGGGTCGCCCGGGCGATTCGAGCGGACGCGCGGCGAGGATCCGCGGGTGGCCAGAGTCGTCGCCACCGGGCGCTCGACGCCCGACCGCGGGCTGAGATCACGCGGTTTTCTCCTCGCTTGGGTCGCGCGTGTGACTTGCACACGCGCGCGATGAATGACGCGCCTCGCCCCGATCCTCGCCACCGCGCTGTGCGCCGCCTGCACCACCACCACCGACGACGAGGTCGTGGCGCCCAACCTCGGCGGGGGCAAGGCCGACGCGATCGACCAGGTCGATGACCGCGGCGCGCTTGGGCTCGATGCGGCGGTGGACGGCGTGTTCGTCGAGGATCTCGAGTTCCACGGCTACCGGCTCGCGGTCCGCGATGGCGCGCGGGTGCGCGTCGAAGTCACGCGGCAGGGAACCGCGAAGACGCTCGACACGACGCTGTTCGTGTACGGTCCGCTGCAGGACGGACGCTTCGGCACCGAGGCGATCGCGTTCGACGACGATTCCGGGTGGGGCAAGCAGTCGCGGCTGACGGGCCTGCAGCTCGATGCCGGGGGCGAGTACCTCGTGGTGGTCGGCACCGGCGACGCGCGCGGCCGCGGTAAATACCGCCTGCGTGCCACGTGCGAGAACGGCGACTGCGCGCCGCTACCGCCCGTGGCCGCCTGCGACGAGGTCGTCGCCAACAACATCTTGTCATGCATGGCGATCCAGGTCGCCGACAGCGAGGCGGATCCAGACGCGACGCCGCTGACGCGCGCCGACGCCCTGGCGATCTGCACCGACGGCGAGGAGCTCGGCCGGATCTTCGACCGCCTGTGCACAGGCGGCGGGACCCCGGCGGAGTTCTGCGCGGCGGGCTTCGATGCGTTCGCCCAGCAGGCGGGTCCGGTTTGCCGTGACGAGCTCGCGCCCTTCGCCGTCGAGTGCGTGTTCGGAGACGAGTACCGCGACCTCGCCTGGTCCCACGACGTGGTGTCGGGCAGCCAGCGCGTGCTGTCGTCACCGGTCGGGCTGACCGAGCTCGAGCGCACGCAGGTCGTCGCGACGGTTCAAGCTCGTGGTTTCGAGGGCATCACAACGATCGACGATGCGTTCGGAGTCGCCGACGGCGGCGAGTTCAACCGCACCGAGCTGTGGGATCGCACGGGCGCCCGCGCCTACGTCGTGTACGAGTTCGGCGCCGGCGACACGTCGATCGGCGCCTACTTCGCCCACGGCACCACCGACGTTGTCGCGGAGATCGGCGACGGCTCCCTCGAGCGATGCAGCGCCGGTGTCGGCTCGCAAGGCAACGACTGCACGTCCGACGCCGACTGCACGGTCGGGCGCTGCCTTGGCAACTCCGAGGGCAACGACCTGGGACGCTGCACCGTGCTCTCCGGCTTCGGGGAGCAGACGATGTGCAGCACCGCCGAGGAGTGCGACATCGGCCAGGGGCTGCTGTGCGCCGGGCTCACCCGCACCGACGACGGGATCTGCTTCCCGGCTTGGATGCGCGGCAACTTCGGTGAGAGCGGGGCCGACGACGAGGGGCTCGACCTGGCGATCCCCGACGGCACGGGCACCCTCGAGCGGACGCTGCTGGTCTACGGTCTCGCCACGGTCGACATGGACGTCGGACTCGAGCTCGACGGATTCCACGGCGAGCCCGGACAGCTTCGCGTGACGCTGACCAACCCGGCGGGCAACGAGGTCAACGTGCCGCTGTCGACAGAGGAAGGCCGGATCGAGGTCGCTGGGAGCCTCGTCGGCTTCTCGGGCGACGAGTTGGTCAACGGCGTGTGGACCCTGCGGATCACCGACGAAGCCGCGGGGACCAGCGGCACGCTCACCGCGTGGCACCTCCGCATCGGCTCGCGGTTCGACTGACGCCGGCGGCGCCGCGGCGTTTGCGCGCGACGCGTGACTCGAAACAATCGCGCGATCACCAGGGTCACAGGGCCGCCCGCGCGAGGCGACCGATGCCCGATGCCCTGACGATCCGTGAACTGTCGAAGACCTACGCCAACGGCGTGCAGGCGCTGCGTAGCGTCGATCTCGAAATTCCGCCGGGGATGTTCGGGCTGCTCGGACCCAACGGCGCTGGCAAGTCGACGCTGATGCGTACGGTCGCCACGCTACAAGACCCCGACCGTGGCGGCGTCCGGCTCGGCGCGATCGATGTGCTCGCCGACAAGGAAGCGACTCGCCGGGTGCTCGGCTACCTGCCGCAGGACTTCGGCGTGTATCCCCATCTCACGGCGGCGGCGCTGCTCGATCATTTCGCGGTGCTCAAGGGCATCGCCGCGCGGGGCGAGCGACGCGCCGTCGTTGACGGGCTGCTCCAGCGGGTCAACCTGTGGACGGTCCGCAACAAGCGACTCGGTGGCTTCTCGGGCGGCATGAAGCAGCGCTTCGGGATCGCCCAGGCGCTGCTCGGCGCGCCGAAGCTCGTGATCGTCGACGAGCCGACTGCGGGCCTCGATCCCGAAGAACGCACCCGATTCCTCAACCTGCTCTCCGAGATCGGTGAGGAGGTCGTCGTCGTGCTGTCGACCCACATCGTCGACGACGTCGCGGACCTGTGCGCACAGATGGCGATCATCGCCGGTGGCCGGGTGCTGCGCCGCGGCGAGCCGCGCTCCGCGATCGACAGCCTCGTCGGCAAGACGTGGCGAAAGGTCATCGACAAGCAGCACGTGGTTGCCCATCGCGAGCGCCACACCGTGATCTCGACCCGCCTGGTCGGCGGGCGCACGGTGATCCATGTGTTCGACGAGCACGACCCGGGCGACGGCTTCACGGCGGTCGATCCCGATCTCGAGGACGTCTACTTCACGACCCTGCGCCAGGCCGCCTAATGGAGCACCGACGATGTTGTGGGAGCTTTTTCGCTTCGAGCTTCACTCGCGCCTGCGCCAGCCGACCGTTTGGGTCTTCTTCGGTGTGTTCGCCCTCGCCGCGTTCGCCACGATGACTACCGGCGCCGTGTCGGTCGGTGGCGGCACCGGCAGCACCGCCATCGATGCGCCGCTGGTGATCGCGCAGACGCTGACGCTCTTCAGCGTGATCGGCGTGGTGGTCGTCACCGCGTTCGTCGCGACCTCCGTGATCCGCGACTTTGAGCAGCGGACGTACTCGTCGTTCTTCACCAGTCCGATCACCAAGTCCGCCCTCGTGCTCGGGCGATTCTTCGGCTCGCTCGCGATCGCATCGCTGGTGTTCGTCGGCGCCGCGGTCGGCATGTTCATCGGAACCAAGATGCCGTGGCTCGACCCCGAGCGGGTCCTCGGCACGGGCCTGGGCACCTACGGCTGGACGCTCGCGATCCTCGTCGTGCCCAACCTCTTCGTGATGGGCGCGGTGTTCTTCGCCGTCGGCACCCTCACCCGCCGGGTGCTCTACGCCTACGTCGCGGTCGCCGGCTTCTTCGTCGTCTACGTCGTGTCGCAGGGCCTCATCGCGGGGCTCGACAACGACGTACTCGCGGCCGTCGCCGATCCGTTCGGGCTCACGGCGATCGCAGTCGACACGCGCTACTGGACGGTCGCGGAGCGCAACTCCGCGATGCCCCAGCTCGGCTCCCTGCTCGTGACCAATCGGGTGGTCTGGTCGGTTGTCGCCGTGGGCGCACTGGGGCTGACGGTCGCGCGGTTCCGGCTCGCAGCACCGAACGAGTCGGGCCGTCGCGCCACCCGTGACGATGAGCCCGCGGTGGCGGTCGACGGACCCATGCCCCGGGTGGCCGCGGCCCGCGGGCGGGCGGTTACGATCGCTCAGCTGCGTCACCAGTTGTCGGTCGAGACCTCGGGCGTCTTCCGCAGCACCGCCTACTTCGTCATCGCACTGTTCGCCGCGCTCAACGCCTTCGGTGGGATCTGGGGCAGCATCGCCGAGATGTTCGGCACACCGGTCTACCCGGTGACCGGCCTGCTCATCGATATCCTCGACGGTAGCCTATCGCTGTTCGTGCTCATCGTGATCGTGTTCTACGCCGGCGAGCTGGCATGGAAGGAACGACGGCTCGGACTCGGCGAGGTCTACGACGCGCTGCCGGTCGCGACCTGGGTCCGAGTCGTCGCGAAGCTCGTGGCCCTGTGGGTGGCTGTCTTCGGGATCCTCGCTGTCGGCGTCATGGTCTCGATCGGCGTGCAGTTGTTCATCGGCGGCGTGGCGATCGAGCCAGTGCTCTACGCCAAGGGCGTATTCGTGCTCCAGGGCTCGCGGTGGATGCTGATCGCCGCCCTCGCGATCGTGCTGCAGGGACTGGCGAACCACAAGTACGTCGGCTTCCTGCTGATGGCCGGCTACTTCGTCATCGTCTCGGTGATGAGCCTGGTCGACCTCGAGCGGGGCCTGTATCGCTTCGCGGCCTCGCCCGACACGCCCTACTCGGAGATGAACGGCTACGGTCACTTCGTAACCGCGCTGTTCTGGTACCGACTGTATTGGACCCTCGCCGCGATCGTGCTGCTCATCATCGCGACCCTGATGTGGCCGCGGGGCACGGACGCGCGGCTACGCCTGCGTCTGCGCGCCGCCCGGGGCCGAATGCGTGGACGGATCGCCGCGGCGCTCGTCGCCCTTGCGGCGGGGTTTGCAGCCACCGGCGGCTACATCTTCTACAACACCGATATTCGCAACCGGTTCGTGCCCAGCGACGAAGCCGAGCGCCAACGGGTCGAATACGAACTTCGCTACAGCAAGTACTTCGGTCTCGCTCAGCCGCGGGTGACCGCGGCCGACGTATCGGTCGATCTGTTCCCGACCGAGCGCCGGGCCGATGTGCGCGGTGAGCTGACCCTGCAGAACCGCACGAGCGAACCGATCGACCAGCTGCACGTCACGCTATCATCCAGGCTCGAACTCCGAGACCTGGCGATTCCCGGTGCGACGATCGAGCACCAAGACGACGAGATCGGCTACCGGATCTACCGCCTTGCGGAGGCACTCGCGCCGGGCGCCCAACTCGCTCTCCGCTTCGATCTGGGGTTCGCCGAGCCGGGCTTCGTAGAGCACGGCTCGAGCACCGCGTTGGTCTACAACGGTTCGTTCCTCCACAGCCCGGACTTCGTCCCGCGCATCGGCTACGACCGTAACGCCGAGCTCGACGACCCTAACGAACGGCGAAAGCGTGGCCTGCCCGAACGCGTACGCATGGCCGATCTCGACGACGTCGCCGCGACCGCCAACTCGTACATCTCGCGCGAGGCCGACTGGATCGAGTTCGCCGCGACGGTATCCACCGATCTCGATCAGATCGCCTTGGCGCCGGGCTACCTCGAGCGCGAATGGACCGAGGGTGATCGCCGCTTTTTCCGCTATGTGATGGACACGCCGATTCTCGATTTTTACGCGTTCTTGTCCGCGAAGTGGCACGTCGAGCGCGACACGTGGCAAGACGTCGCGATCGAGGTCTACCATCACTCCACCCACGACGCGAACGTCGCGCGGATGATCGAGGCGACCAAACGATCGCTGGACTACTTCACCGCCAACTTCAGCCCCTATCAGCACCGTCAGGTCCGGATCGTTGAGTTCCCCGGCTACGCGCGCTTCGCCCAGTCGTTCCCGAACACGATTCCGTACTCGGAGTCGATCGGTTTTATCGCCGACCTCCGCGATCCCGACGACATCGACTACGTGTTCTATGTGACCGCCCACGAGGTCGCGCACCAGTGGTGGGCCCACCAGGTCATCGGCGCCGACGTCCAGGGTTCGACCGTGCTGTCGGAGACCCTGGCCCAGTACTCGGCCCTGATGGTCATGGAGAAGGAGTACGGACGCGAGCACATGCGCAAGTTCCTCGCGTTCGAACTCGACCGCTACCTGGCCGGGCGTGGCCGCGAGGCCCATCGCGAGCTGCCGCTGGTGCGGGTCGAGAACCAGCCGCACATTCACTACAATAAGGGTAGCCTCGTGATGTACGCGCTGCGCGAGTACGTCGGTGAGGCCGAGGTCAATCGCGTGCTCGCGGACTACCTCGCGGCTGTCGGCTTCAGCGGACCGCCCTACCCGACTGCCCGCGGCCTGGTCGAGCGACTCGCAGCGGTGGTGCCGGCCGATCGGCGCTACCTCATCGAGGACCTCTTCGAGACCATCACCCTCTACGACAACCGCGCCCATGTCGCGACCGCTCGTCAGCGCGATGACGGCCAGTGGGAAGTCGAGCTCAAGGTCGAGACCCACAAGTACCGCGCCGGCGACGACGGCACCGAGTCCGAGGTTCCGATGGACGACCTTGTCGAGGTCGGCGTGTTTGTCGAGGGGCCCGACGGCTCCGCGGAAGTCCCCAGCGCCCTGCGGCTGGAGCGGCTCGGTGGCGGTAGCCACACCATCACGATTGTCAGCCCTGACCTTCCGGTCCGCGCGGCGATCGATCCGCGGGCGTTGCTCATCGATCGGACACCGTCGGACAACGCGCGCGCGGTCGAGATGCGATAGCCCGACCGCGCCCCGTTCTGCCTCCGTTGAGGCGTGACTCGCATCACCTCCAAGTTCTGGAGTCCACCATTGTGCACCGTTCGCAGGTCGGCGCGCCGTCGTGCCAGCGCCGCACGTGGATGCAACGTGCACCGTTCGCCGGTAGCCTTCACCCATGCATCGTTCGGCCTCGTCGCTCGCGCTGCTGGTCCTCGCTTGTACACCGGCGCCTCCGCAAATGCCCGGCACTGGACAGCCGATTGGCGGCGTCGCGATGCCCGATGCGAGCCTCGTGATTTACGACGTGCGAGTGTTCGATGGCGAGCAAGTGTTGCCGCGCACCAACGTGTGGATCCACGCGGGCCGTATCGTCGCCATCGACGCCACCGCCGCGCCGCCGGCCGGGGCCGAGCTCATCGACGGCACTGGGCGGACGTTGCTGCCGGGATTCATCGACGCACACGCCCACGCGCACAGCAGCGCCGATCTCGAACAGGCCGTGGTGTACGGCGTCACGTGTGAGTTCGACATGATGGGTGATCCGGGGTTCTTAGCGACGCGACGGCAACGCAAGCCGGGCGCAAAGCCCTTGGCCGCCGACCTGCTGGGTGCCGGCTTCGCGGCGACGCCCGCGGGCGGACACGGCACCGAGTATGGCGGCAACGTGCCGACCGTCGAGCTCCCGCAGGATGCCGCCGCTTTCGTTGCCGCCCGCGTCAAGGAGGGCTCGGACTATCTCAAGATCGTTTACGACGACGGCTTGGGCCCGATCCGCTTCACGCGTCTGAACGAGGCGACCTTGCGCGCGCTCGTCGTGGCTGCGAAACAGCAGCACTTGCGCTCGGTTGTCCACGTCGGCTCAGCCGACGAGGTGCGCACCGCGATCGATGCCGGCGCTGATGGCCTCGCCCATCTGGTACTGGAAGGCGAGATCGACGCTGCGACGGTCGCGAGCGCGCACAAACACGGGGTCTTTGTGACCGACACGTTGCCGGTGCTGTACGGACTGTGTCAGCCGGGCCGGGGGGCCGCGCTGGCTACCGATCCCGACTTGGCGCCGTACTTGGGGCCCGCGGTCGCGCGCGCGTTGTCGAGGAGCTTCGATCTCGGTGACTACGTGCCGTCATGCGCAGCGGTTTCCCGCGCCGCGAAACAGTTGCACGACGCGGGGGTCGATTTGCTCGCGAGCACCGACGCGCCTAACCCCGGCACCGCGCACGGCATCAGCATGCACGACGAGCTTTCGCTGCTCGTCGACGCTGGACTCACGCCGAGCGCCGCGCTGTCGGCCGCGACCGCCAAACCGGCGTCGCGCCTTGGCCTCGACGATCGCGGGCGCATCCGCGTCGGTGCACGCGCCGATCTTATTCTCGTTGCCGGCGATCCGACGGCCGAGATCCTCGCCACGCGCGACATCGTCGCGGTTTACAAAGACGGCGAGCTGGTACCGCGCGAGCGCACACGCGAGCGTGTGCAACAGGCCTACGCGGAGATCGAGCGTCTGCGCAGCACACCAGCGCCGGCCGGCAGCGAGTTGGGCCGCGTGTCCGATTTCGAAAGTGGCAGCAGCGTTAGCGCCTACGGCAGCGGCTGGGTGGCCTCGACCGATGCGATCGCTGGCGGAAGCTCGACCGCAGTTTTGAGCGTCACCAAGGGCGGCGCCGCGAAGAGCAAACACGCGCTGCGGATCCGCGGCGAGCTCACCAAGGCGGCAGGAGCCATCGCATGGTCGGGCGCCATGTTTATGCCCGGCGCGCAACCGCTGGCACCGGCGAATCTCTCGCGTAAGACCAAGCTGCTCGCATGGGTGCGCGGCGACCCGGGCCGCTATCAGGTGATGTTGATGTCGGGACCGATGCCCGCCCGCGTCGCGCTTGAGGTCGGCAAGAACTGGCGTCGCATCGAAATCCCACTCGATCGATTCGTTGATGTCGACACCTGGGCGCTCGTCGGCGTGCTGTTCGCAGCGGTGGGCGAGCCCCGCGCCTTCACACTCGAGCTCGACGACGTACGCATCGAGTGATCGTTGGTCTGCGCACCGGTGCGTCGTGCGGGATCGACGCCGAGCTCGAGGTCGCCGACCACGCGGAGTACCCGTGCACCGTGGCGGCCAGGAGGAGTTCCACGACGTGCGGGCGTTCGAGGATCGACCGCCCGCGTGCAACCTCGTGTCTGCGACCCCGTCAGGTACCGTGATGGTCCGCCCTGACACCGGCGCATCCGCGCAAGCCGCCGCCCGCCGACACGGCCTCCTTACGACAGTCGCGGGGCTTGCCATCGAGGCCGTCGTTCTCGGGATCGTCGCGATCTCGGCGGCGGTTGGCGCGAGCAACACCATGGTCGCCGGCACGGCGTTGCTCGTCGGTTGGATCGTGACCGGGTTCGGGATGGGCGAGAGCCTGTTCGGCAACCGTCTGCGACTGGTGACGATGCTGCTCGCGCTGCTCGTCGGCATCGCCGGGCTCGTCTTCAGCTTCTGGGCGATCCACCAGCTTGGCTACGACCTGAGGTCTCGCTAGCGCGCCCTCGGCCGCGAGGACTTTCTTCTCGCTGGCTGCCACTCGTCGGTGCTACGAGACCCGGCCGCGCCGCTGTCTTCCGCGGGCGCGACCTCGAGGTCGGGCCCAGGCTTGCGAACCGTTGCCAGTCTGAGGAGCAGAGGCTCAGGCGTCGATCGTGTGTGGCCGTCAGTGGTTGAGCAGATCACCTAGCAACCAATCCATCAGCGCGCCGCCGGTTTCGCCAGCCCAGAACCACGCGGCAAGATGGAGGGTGAGCACCAACAGCCCGCCAACGGGTATCATGCCACCGAGCATGAGCGCCATGCGGTGCGCCTCGGCGACGTGCTCGACGAGGTTCGGAGCGGCAGCGAGGTCTGGCCGGCGCAGTCTGATCCTGGCAATGTCCGGGAGCGCGAGGGCGAGGCCGGTGGCGACAGCCAGGATCGTCGCGAGGATCAGCGCGTCGGCCACGATCGCAACGAGAACGAAAACCGCGAGCCCGAGTGCGACGTCGGCGGCGTGCGCCGCGGCGAGTGCGAGTCGACTGGTTCGGACGTAGCCCGAGAACCCGACGGCGCGCCGGAACGGATCTCCGCCATTGGCCTCGTGCTCGTCCCCCATCGTGCCGCCTCGAAGACTGGCTTATCCCACGCGGATACGGATCGTCCAGGCGGAACGGCGGACACGTTGGTGTGCTCGGACGCCGCTGCGTCGTGCCTCCGCCGCTGTCTTCCGCGGCCGCGATCTCCGCACCGCCCACGCGCGCCCGGCCGAGCGGATCCAGCCTTGCGAACCGCGGCCGATCTGAGGACCTGCTCGTTAACGCGACCGGCAGTGAAGCCCGGCTGCCCGTTGCGAATAAACAGGCAGATCCGGAGCCCGCGCCCCGTCGAAGCGGGGTACCGCACGCCGGCATGCACTGCCCGCGGTCGCGGGCGGAGGCCGTCATGAGCCCGTCACGCCTGGCCCTGCTGTTGCCGTGTTTGTCCCCCTCCGCATGCGGTGGCCCGGTGAGCACGCAGGTCGATTCCTCGGGTCCAGCGACCCCCGAGCTGACAACCGGTGACTCCGTCGGGCCAGGTGGCGGGTCGTCGGCAGGCTCGGGCGGCACCGACGCAGCTCCGGCCGCCACCACGGCAAGCGATGGGAGCACGGGCGAAGGCGTGAAGTACGACGTCGCAGGGGCGACTCCCCCCGGCGAGACCTGCGAGGGTGCGCCGGCTGGTGTCATCTGCGCCAACAACACCGCGATTGAGTGTGACGGTGACGGCAACGTCGTCGCGCAGGAGTCCTGCTTGCCCGGGCTTTGCGTCGATATGACGGGATGCGTCCCGTGTCTGGCGGGGCAGTTCCGCTGCTCGGGTCCGCGAGTCATGTCGTGCGACACCTCGGGTGATACCCCGCACTGGGTTGACTGGGATCTGTGCGATCCAACGCTCGAAGAGGGTTGCAACCAGGAGTTTGGCACCTGCGAAGTGCTCGAGCCGATCGGCACGAACGATCCCACGGGAACCTACTACTTGTACGCGAACTTCGAGATCGGGGGAGATCCCACCGTCTATCACGATGCGGGCAGCTACGGTGATCTGGTCTACGTCACCGAGTACTTGAGCTCAAACGTTCACGTCTACAAGATCACGCTGCTCGACTCCGACAATGACGGCGAGCTCGAACCGAACCAGCACCCCGACAACCCCGACGCGACCGGTCCCGTGGAAGAGCGCACACTCGAGAAGATCGAGACGATCCCGAATATTAAGATCGACGATGCCGCGGGCTTTATCCAATCCGAGATCTACCCGATCGCAGACCGCATGTACGTGGGTGGTGCCGAAATCACGGAGTATGTGTTCGGCGCGGGCGCAGGTACGGTGATCACCACGGCGCCGAGCTGGACCCGAGGAAACGGGGAATTCGCCGATCCGAGCGAGGGATTGGGCGGTTTCTCAACCATCGGATACGACAGCGTCGGCAAGGTCTGGTACGCCGCGAATGAAGCCGCCCGGCGGGTGTTTCAGTACGACGCTGAAACCGATGCGTGGGGGATCGCGTTCCACTACCCCAACTTGGCGGGGTGGCACATGGACGGCCTCGAGGTCGTGACAGACCCGAACACGGGCACACCCTACGTATATGTGTCGGATATGACCAGCGACTTCATCGGCCAGTATCGGCTCGACCCTGATCTCGGCTGGGTCCAGGAGAATCTGTTCCAGTACAGCGAATCAGAAGGTCAAGACGTCGAGGGCATGGGCTTCGGCGCGCTCAACCATTTCTGGGTCACCTCTGGCTTCGTGATCTACGAACTCGGCGGCGGTGATCTTGCCGAGTACACCGAACCCAAGCCCGAGGGCTGAAGGCGGGCGAGTTCGACATTCGCGGTGGGCACCTTGCGGTGCGCCGGATCGAGATGACCTCGCGAAGGCACGGACATGAGGGGACGCTAGCGTCCCCGCTGGCGCCGCCGACTGGATCGAACGCGCCAAGCGGCCGGGACTCTCAGTCTCGAACGCTTCGGATGCTTGCCGATCGCCTGGCCCGCGGTGTGGCGAGCCGCGCTGCCGCGTTCACCGAGGCGTGCCGGCGTGCAACGTTCTTTGGCGGCTTCGCGAGTCGGCATCGTCGCCCACCCTCGAACGACTTCACGTCGTGGTGACCACCGTGCGGTTAAGCATTTCGATCTGCGAACGGGGCGTGCCGAGCCGCGGGCCTGTGGCGCACGTTCGGCTTGTCGGGCACGAGCATCAGCCTCGTCGCACGGGTGAGCGCCCACTGGGAGTTGCGCCTCCGGACGTTCGAACCTCCGGTTGATCTGCGGCAGGACAGCGTTCCTCACCGGCGGGCGACACTGCGCCCGAGGACGATGCGAGCCGTGCTCTGCACACCAACCAGCCCGGGCCGTTCGGCGTTGGGAATCCTCCCGCCACGGTTCACCCAGCCGGCGTGGTTGGGATGCAGGTGGGCGAGGAAACGCCGACCGGGATCATCCCGACCGGGAACGCCGCGTCCTCGGCGATCGACACGACCTCGTTCTCGCCGTCGCCATTGTCATCGTCGAGGTCGACGCGCCAAACGGTCTGTTGCTCGTTCGGGCCGATCTCGAACATCAATAGATCGCCGCCATAGAACGCGGGGTACATGAATTCGGGCCAGGTGAGCACGGTCGATAGCACCGTCCCGGTTTCGGGGTCGAGCTCAGCGAAATCGGTCGGAGGTGACTGATCGTTGTTGCTGCCCGCCGCGAATAGACGTCCGTCGCCGGTCCCCACGACGTACGTTTGGGTCCACGGAGTGTGTCCGATGACCTCTGTGGTCAGCGCCTCGTCGGCAACGAGGCCTCCCCAGAGCGAGCCCGGGAAGGCCTCACCGTTGAGATTCTGCGAGACATCGTTGCCGATAAACATCTGCTCGGGCATGTCGGGGTCGGTGAGGGAGTACGCGAACGAGGTGGGGTACCCAGCAGTTTCAGGTCCCGCAGGGCCGATGGGGTGCGCGAAGCTGACGAGCGAGCAGTTGTTGAGGTCGCCGAGGTCGAACGCGAAGAGCTTAACCTCCTCGCCATACCTGAACGTCATCGCATCCCCTTGGCGACCGACGATCAGACCTTCAACGACCTCGTAAGCGCCATGCGGCTCGTTCCAGGTGCATTCAAGTGGACCGATCAGAGAGAAGGTTCCAGTCTCCGGATCGAAGGAGTGAAGTTCGGGGGCGCTCTCGAACGAGAGGAAGTCGTTCACGAACAGCACGATCACGCGCTTGGTTTCACTCGGGCAGTCGTCCGTCGGTATGGCGCCGGTTTCCGCGGAGCCCACGTCGAGCAACGGCGTGCCGCCTTCTTCGGTGGACGCTCCCGAGCTCGCGGCATTCGCAGCGGTGGTGCTGTCGGCACCTACGCCGGTGCTTGCGGGCGCCTCGCCCTGCGTTGTGGTTTCCGCACCCGAGTCGCCCGAGTCATCGGTTCCGCCAACGTTGAGGGTGGGGGTGGAGCAGGCCACGCTCGTGGAGACCGTCAGGAGGGCGAAACGGCGCATGACGGCATTGATGCGGGTCGACCCCGCGAGCTTCACCGCGATCGCGATGAGCGCGGAAACGCGCTGCGGGCCCAGCGCGTTTCGGCGCGCTGCGTTTCACCCCGCCGGCGTGGTTGGGTAAACCGTGGCGGGAGGATTCCCAACGCCGAACGGCCCGGGCTGGGTGGTGTGCAGAGCACGGCTCGCATCGTCCTCGGGCGCAGTGTCGCTCGCCGGTGGGGAACGCTGTCCTGCCGCAGATCAACCGGAGGTTCGAACGTCCGGAGGCGCAACTCCCAGTGGGCGCTCACCCGTGCGACGAGGCTGATGCTCGTGCCCGACAAGCCGAACGTGCGCCACAGGCCCGCGGCTCGGCACGCCCCGTTCGCAGATCGAAATGCTTAACCGCACGGTGGTCACCACGACGTGAAGTCGTTCGAGGGTGGGCGACGATGCCGACTCGCGAAGCCGCCAAAGAACGTTGCACGCCGGCACGCCTCGGTGAACGCGGCAGCGCGGCTCGCCACACCGCGGGCCAGGCGATCGGCAAGCATCCGAAGCGTTCGAGACTGAGAGTCCCGGCCGCTTGGCGCGTTCGATCCAGTCGGCGGCGCCAGCGCGGACGCTAGCGTCCGAGCGGTGGGCCGACGCGCAGCCGCGTGATTCGATCGATCGTGACGACGAAGAGCTCGTCGCCGTCGAGTTCGACGTCGCTCAAGCGGTTGCCGTCCGCCGGTGCGGTGCACTCTCCGAGCACATCACCGGCATTGTCGATCGCACGGACCCGGATCGAGGCGTCGAGGTCGTCGACCCATAGCAGCGTGCCGTCGTCCCTGGCGACCGGCTGACCGGGGGGTCGATCAATCGGACGGCGCTCCGCGCGTCGCCACACCAACGCGCCGTCGGCGTCATACCGACGGATCACGAACTCGGACTGTGCATGCTCGAAGGTGACGACGTAGGCGGCATCGCCGGCTGCCGATAGCTCGACGATTACCTCCCGCGACGGCGTGTCGGGGGCGTCGCCGAAGATCCTCGTCGCCCAGCGCGGAGCCCCGTCGGGTCCGAGCCGCGTCAGCGTCGCGGTCTCGGAGATAGCAAGCTCGTCCTGCCACGTCGACTCCAGGACGTACGCATCCCCGCCGCGAACCGCGGCGATCCCCGTTCGTGCCGTCGTATCCGAACGATGCACCACGGCGTCTCGTCCGTGCTCGAGACGCGTCCACCAGTATCCGGCTTCGTCGGTGTAACCCGAGACAAGCGCCACACCATCGTCGGAGATCACGCGCTGCGAAATATTAAGGACATCCGCGCCCACCACTGCACGTGCGAGCTCGCCCAACGCGGCTCCATCCGCAGCCCAGCGCGCAAGCACGAGCGCTTCACCATCGATGGCGAGCGTCACCAGCGTTCCGTCGCGCGTGCCCTGGAATTCAAGCGCGGAGATGCCGAGTTGGAAGCGCTCCAGATCGTCGTTATCGTAGCCGACCAAGCGACCAGGAGCGTCCAGCACGTAGCCGTCGGGTAACCGCGCCACCTGATAGAGATCGGGCGCATCCCGGAAGTACTCGCGTTCCAGGCATTGAGGCGGCGGCTCGCGACACGCGGCCAGGATCCCTATCCCCACCACAACGCCACCGCGCATCGTTTCACGGTATCAGAGGCTCGCCGGGGATCAAGCCCGCGCGATTTCTGAGCCCGCGCAGCTCATGCCATACTTGCTGGCTAAGGGTGAGGATTCGGTCTCACCGCCGGCGTCGTTGCCGCGCGCTCGGGCTTGCGGCGCTGGTGTCGATCACCGCGTGCAACGGTGCACCGCCGACTCGCCTGTGGCTGGGGAATCGGGGACCCAAGGCACGACGACCACGACCGGCCATGCTGACACGAGCGGATCGAGCGGCAAGGAAGCCTGCCCGAAGGGCATGTATTGAGAAGGGCATGTATTGAGAATCCGAAAAGGAAGCCTGCCCACGAAGGGCGTGTATTAGGAACCCGTAGGAGGAATCCTGCCGGACGATGGCCCAGGGAATCCGCTCCTGTTCGCCGGACCCGCCAGCGGAACCAGGCCGACCTCCGGTCCACGCACCAAGTTCCGGATCGATTCCCGTGCATGCCCTTCGGGCAGGTCCTTTCATAACTCCTGGAAGTGCGAACTGCCACGCACGAAGCCGTCGGACGTGCGGCAGTGGTTGATCGCACGGGGGAGAAGGCTGCCGCTCTCCTTGGTGAACACGTAGACGTTGTTCGGCGGGATCGATCCGTCGATCGTCTCGTACCAGATTCCGCCGAAGCGATAGTAGTGTCGAGCGCGACCATTGTGCTCGCATGCCAGCGTGCGGCTGCGACTCCAGTGCGACCACCACGGATCGCTGTAGTCGCTGACGGAGTGCCAGGTGCCGTTGTGGCACACGTCCTTGTCCCAGTCCGTGAACGGACAGATTTCGGCGGCGAACACGGCGGAGGTCGTACCCTCGGCACGCCGCTCGACGCCGAAGCGACTCGCCACGAGAACGCGGCAAAGAGCCGTGGCGAGGCCTCACTCGCCCGGCTCGTCTTCGGGCTCTCCGGCCTCCGGCTTGGCCTCGACCTCATCCGCAGTCGCGGGTTCGGCTGCGTCTGCGTGTTCCGCCTTTGTCAGTGCTGCCGGCGCCGGGGACACGTCGTCCAACTGCGCAAGACGGCCCGCGGCAGCGGCCGCTCCGAGGCTTGCCGCGCGCTCGTAGGAGCTGCGCGCGTCGGCGTACTGCCGCAGCTTCATCCTCACATCCCCAGCCTTGAGGTGATTGTCTGCCACTGCCGGGGCGTCCGCGACCAGGCGTTTGGCAAAACCGAGTGCTTCGGCGTACGCCCCGCGTTCATAGCTGACCGCATACATGCCTCGTAAGGCCGCGGAACTGTGCGGATCGTACGTCAACGCGCGCGCGAACATATCCCTGGCGTCGTCCTTGTCGCCGGCCGCCATGAGCCTGTGCGCACTGGCGACTAACTCAGCGGCACCCGCCTGTTCCCCCGAGTGTTGCATCGCGACGACCGCCGGCGGCGGCTGTGGCTCGGCGAACGCAGGAGTCGCGACTGCCTCGCTCGTCGGTGAAGGTCCGCCTTGTAGACGCCGGCGCACCTCGACCAAGCGTTGGCTGGGCACCTCGTGCGGGCTGCGCGGACCTGTGGCATCGATCGCGGCGGCGACGTGCGACTCAGCCGCGGTTGCCGATTCGGAGATGGCATCGAGTTGTGCGGGAGCCTCGGCCGCCGCCACAACTTCGGTCGATGCAGCCGCTGCCGACATGGTGTAGCGCTGCCACGCGAAGGTCGCACCGATCCCAGCGCCGAGGCAAAGGACCGCCAAAGCCGGCATCGCCCAACGTCGCGGCGCGCGTGGTAACGCGTGCAGATCCGGCATGTCTCGAAGCAGGCGGTCGCGCAACTCCGGATCAACCTCGTCGGGCAGCGGAAGGTCGTCCCATGCCGTGTGCAGCCCGCTCTCAACCTGAGCTGCGCACAGTGCCACTTCGAGCTCCCCCATGTTTCGATAGCGATTCGACGGCAACTTGGCCAGGCATTTCAGGATCACGCGATCAAGCGCCGGTGTGATCCCTGCGTCCGTCCGTACGCGGCTCGGAGGCTCCGCCACGTCGGCAAGATGGCGCCCCAGCACTTCGTCGACGTCTGCATCGAGCACGCCAAACGGCGGCCGTCCGACCAACATCTCGTACGCGGTGCAGCCAACGCCATAGATGTCGGCGCGTCCATCGAACGTCGCGCCAGCGACGAGCTCTGGCGCGATGTAGTGCGGCGTGCCGGCCGAGACCGGTCGCAGCTCTTCGCCGAGCATCACCGCAATGCCGAAGTCGAGAACCTTGACCGCGTCCATCCGTCCGCGGCGTCGCGTGAGCACGATGTTGTCAGGCTTTACGTCGCGGTGGACCACGCCCGACTTGTGCGCGAGTGCGAGCCCTTTGCATATCTGGCGCAGGATACCGATTGCGCGCGCCACAGGGATCGGTCCATCGCTCAGTTCCTCACGAAGCGTCGGACCCGAAACCAACTCCATCGTGAACCACCGTCGGGCGTCGGGAAGCTCGCCGAAGTCGAATACCTCGGCGATCATCTCCGATCCCACCCGGCTCGCCGCACGCGCCTCGCGGCGAAACTGCTCGACGATCGCCGGCGAGCGCGTGAACTCCGGGTGGAGGATCTTAAGGGCGACGCGACGCTCGATCTCCACGTGTTCCGCTTCGAACACCGCGCCCATGCCCCCATCACCCAGCGTGCGGATCAGCCGGTAGCGCGTGCCCGGCAAGATGTCGCCGAGGCCGAAGGCGTCCGCGGCGACGAGTGCCGGACCGGTTTCCGCGCGGTCCCGCGATTGGACCGGTGGTTGGGGCTTGGGGACCGGGGCGGGACCGGCGTGGATGATGGTCCGATGCCCGTCGTCGCTCTGTGGTGCCGCAGGACTGCGATCCATGACGCGCGCGGGCGACTTTGCGCCGGCAACTTCAGACTGCCAGGCGGCGGGCCCGTTGCCTAGCCGCCACATGTCGGAGGCTTCGCGCCCCCGACGCGCGGCACGTCGAAACGATAGGGTATGCGCGCTACTCGGGATAGCGCGATCCGTGATGCAGCGAATTCGCGCAAGCGCAGATTCGCGGGCACGTCGTCGGCACAGCCACCCACACCAGTGGCGCGCCCACACGGGGTCGGTCAGTAGCCGCGCAGCTTCTGAAGCAGTCGCTGCTCGCGCTTGCTCGGGCGTCCCGCCCCACGCTCGCGCGTGACGACCGCAATTTCGCGAGGCGGCGGCGGTGGCGAGTGGTCGACATACAGCGAACGCGCGACTTCGGCGGGTCCGCGCCGCTCCGCCAGCGCAACGACCTCGAAGACCCGAAGTCCGCCGTCGGTGCGCGCCTCGATGCGGTCGCCGACCCGCACGGGCTTGGCTGGCTTGACGGTTCCTCCGTTCATCTTTACGTGGCCCGCATCGCACGCCTCCGCGGCAAGCGCACGCGTCTTGTAGCAGCGGGCAGCCCACAGCCACTTGTCGAGGCGGACGGCCGCCGGCTCCTGCTTGCCTACGCCGGGCAGCTGGCCGTCGTGCCCGCTCATGCCGATCGTCGCCGCCCGCCGCCGAACTTTCGCCAGCTGGACCGGATCGCGTCCGAAGCATCTTCGATCACGCAGTACGCCGCCGGCAAGAACACCAGCGTGATCACCGTGCTGGTGACGAGGCCACCGGCGACCACGATGGCGATCGCGTGGTAGTACACCCCGGCGAGCGTGGGGTGGTGGATGAGCATGGGCACCAGCCCGAGGATAGTCGTCGTCACGGTCATCAGAATCGGACGGAGCCGGTCTCGCCCGGCCTGATCGAGGGCAGCCCGGCGCTCGCTACCCTGTCCGCGCAATTGAGTCGCGCGATCGACCAACATGATCCCGTTGTTCACGACCACGCCAATGAGGATGAACATGCCAACGATGGCGGTCGCGTCGACGGTGGTACCGGTCGCCCACAGCGCCCATGGCGCGCCGAACGAGCCGAGCAAGCAAGTCACGAGGATACCGGCGGGCTGGCCAAAGCTCTCGAACAGCGAGGCCATGACCCCGTAAACCAGGAGCAGGCACAGGCCAAGGTTGATGAGCATGTCGGCGTTCGCCTGCCCCTGCATCCGCCACTGCGTTCCGCGCCCCCACGAATAGCCTGATGGGAACGTGAAGCTCTCCATCGCCGTCGAGATGGTGTCGAAATTCGCTTTCTGATCGGCGGTGAAGAACCGCACCTGCAGGCGCACCTCGGTTTGGCGATCGACGCGTTGGATCCACCACGGGCGCCGCTCGATCGAAGTCGAGGCGACTGCGCCGATGGTGGTGTCGCCTCCGCCAGGAAGCGGGATCTTCAGCTCGCTAACGTCGTCCAAACTTGGGCGAGTTTCGCCATCGCCGCCAGTGGACAACCGCAGGCGCAGCTCACCGCGCTCCCCGCGAAGCCGCCCGAGCGGCATGCCTTGGAACGCCAGGGCGACGCGATTGGCGACCTCGTCCGGGGTGAGCCCAAAACGATGCAAGCGATCGCCGTCAAGGCGGACGTGGAGCTCGCGCGCACCGTCCGTGAAGGGCGTGATAATGACGTCGTAGCCGCCGGCCTCCGGATCGGCGGAACTGCCGCGCTGTAGGTTGGCGGCGAGGTGCTCAGCCACGCGATCGGCGACGTCCTTGAGCGTGGCAATGTTGTCGCCCTTGATCGCGAAGTCGACCACGCGTCGATCGTTATTCTCTCGCCAGTCGTACTCGCTCTCATTGACCCGATAGCGCAGGCCGACTTGCTCCGGCAAGACGGCACGCACCCGATCTTCAAACTCAAGCAACTCGTGTTCGCTCTGGAACGCATCGCGCGGGTAGACCCGGCAGCTGCTCCACATATCGCCGTAGTTGCAAGACACGGACGCGATCCCGAGTTCATCCTTGCGATCGAGCAGGGCTTGATCCAATACGACGATGTACGATTGGATGCGTTCGAAGTTGCGGCTGCCCGTGAACTCCAAGCGGATCGGCAAGTGATCCGGCTTGACGTCAGCGCGGCCGAGCTTGAACTCGAGCCGCAGCGCCGGCCAAGCAGCGCTAGCGGCCAGCGCCAGACCCAGCAGCAGCACCAGTTTCGGGCGGCGCAGCGTTCGGCGGATGATCCATCCGTAAGCCCGAGTCGCGCGCTCGAGTACGACGTGGCGAGCCGGCGGTCGGGTCAACCAGCGCACGCGACCCAATATGAGTGGAACTGCAAGCTGGCTGACGAACAGGCTGGCGATCAGACTGATGGCCAAGGTGATCCCGAGCGGCCTGAGATAGGCGCTCATCTGATCGATCGGGTTGTTGGCGATGAGCGGGAGGAAGACGATAACGGTAGAAGCCGTCGAGGCAACGGTTGCGAAACCTACCTCCCGCGCGCCGTCGCGGGCGGCTCGAAGGGGCGATTTGCCGGCGCGCGCGTGTGAGGCAATCGCCTCGACAATCACGACCGCGTTGTCGATGAGCATGCCAACGCCAAGGACCAAGCCGAGCAAGACGACGCAGTTGAGCTCGTCGCCGCGAACAAACAGCACTGCGCCAGCGGCCAGCACCGAGAGCGGAACCGAAAGCGACGCGGCCAGGGTGATCCCGAAGCGGTGGAGAAACGCGAACAACACCAACGCGGCCAGGATGCCCCCGTAGATGCCGCTGTCGCGGAGGTCGGCCAGCGTCTTGAGGATGATCGCGCCCTGATCCTGCACGACCAGCACTTCGATCCCATCCAGGGCAGGATCGACGCGGAGGCGCTCGAGCGTCTCGCGAACCCGCCGAGTTACGTCGACGACGCTGGCGCCCGACGCGGCAAAGACCTCGACTTGGATCGCCGGGCGGCCGTTTAGTCGGCTACCGCTGCGCTGCTCCTCGGGGTGGGCCGAGACCTCTGCGACTTCGCCAACGGTCGCGAACCTCGCGGCGGCTGCCGCCGTTGTGTCGACGACCAGCGCTGCGCCGCCACCGGTCACCGACGGTGATGGCTCCTCAGCGCCGGGCAAAACCGCCGCCGGCGCGGTCGCGCCCGTCGGATCCGCTGCATCCGGCAACATGCCCGTGGGCAGCGGCGTGCTTGGAGGAGCGGTGGCGACGTCGGCCCCGCGACGCACCGGCAGCGTAGCGAATCGCTCGGGCGTCGCCGAGGCCGCAGGCGATCGCACATCTGCCTGACGATCGCTGGCCCCCAGCGATCCCATCGAGCGTCCCTGCCGAGCATCGCGGACGACGCCACCGATCTCGGCGAGCGACACCCCGGTGCGCCGTGCCTCCTCGACGTCGAGCGCGACCTCGAGCTCGTGCGGCGATACCCCCTCGAGTTCGACGCGCGCGACCCCATCGATTCGCTCGATGGCACGCACGATATGTTGCTCGATCACATAGTAGTCGCCGGACAGATCGGTTCCGCTGGCGATGCGCAGCTCCATCACCGGTGCGTCGGCGTTGGACTGGCTGCTGATCTCGATGTTTTGTACGAATTCAGGCAGCTCACCACGCACGCGGTCGACGCGATCGCGGAGCTCGAGCTTGCGGGCGTCGAGGTCGCTGCCCGGCTCGAACTCGAGATTCATGCGCACGCCCCACGAGCCCGAACCGATCTGACTGCGCTGAAGACCACGCAGGCCGGCCACCGCCTCCTCGAGCGGGCGGATGACGTCGCGCTCAAGGACCTCCGGGGACGTCCGCGTGATCTCCACGCGGACCGACACCCGTGTGGCCTGATCGCGCGGGAGGAACGACAGCGGCATCCGAGCAAGCCCGATGACGCCGAGCAGCACCACTGCAAGCAGCGTCATCCCAATGGTGACCGGGCGAGCGAGGGCCAGGTCCGAGAGGCTCCACGTGCGCATTCGAGGCACGTCAGACTATCAGGCCGTCGCGAATCCCGAAGTTCCGCCGCGAAACCGCGACGCCC
Source organism: uncultured Myxococcales bacterium (assembly GCA_902826865.1). Taxonomy (GTDB): domain Bacteria; phylum Myxococcota_A; class Polyangia; order Nannocystales; family Nannocystaceae; genus Xiheibacterium. The sequence goes on along the minus strand of CADEGN010000007.1, from coordinate 26,875 downwards.
TCGCCCGAATCGGCGCGGCGGCGGGCCCCAATGGCATCGGGGCCGAGGTCGACACGCCCGCGGACGTGCCGCCGCTCGGCGCCCGCGGTAGGGTGTGTGCCATGCCCGAGATCATCAGCCCTATCGATGGACGCGTGGCCTATGAATACGCCGAGCTCGACTTCGACGCGGCCCTTGCCAAGGTCGGTGCCGCAGAAATCGCGTCGAATCGCTGGCGGCACACCCCGATGTCAGAGCGCATCGCGCTGTGCCTGCGCATGCTCGACTGCTACCGCGGTCAGCTCGCGCTCTACAGCGAGCAGATCACTCGCATGATGGGCAAACCGCTGGGTCAGGCGCGGGCAGAATTCGAGCGGTCGATGACCGAACGCGTGCAGCACCTGTGCACGATCGCGGAGCAGTCGCTCGCCGACCGAGAAGCGCCGCCCAAAGCGGGGTTTCGCCGCTTCATTCGCCGCGAACCGGTGGGGGTGGTCCTCGACATCGCCGCCTGGAACTACCCGCTGCTCATTGCGGTCAATGTGATCGTCCCCGCGGTCTTGGCCGGCAATGCGGTTTTGATCAAGCATTCCCACCAAACCGCGCTGGTCGCCGATCAGTTCGAGCGCGCGTTCGCTGAGGCCGGCGCTCCCGCCGGCCTCGTCGCCGCCTTGCCCCTCGATCACGCGACGGTCGCGCGGTTGCTGTCAACGCGTCGCTTCGGATTCGTGTCGTTCACCGGATCTGTTCGCGGCGGCCACGAAGTCTACCGCGCCGTAGCTCACGACAACTTCATCGGCGTCGGTCTGGAGCTGGGCGGCAAGGACCCCGCCATCGTCTTGCCCGATTGCGACTTCGACTTCACCGTCGACAACCTTGTCGACGGGGCCTTCTACAACTCAGGGCAGTCTTGTTGTGGCATCGAACGGATCTACGTCCATGAGTCCATTTACGATCGATTTCTCGAGGCCTACGTTCAGCTCACAGAGAAATACGTGGTGGGAGATCCCCTTGATGGGGCGACGAATCTCGGACCGCTGGTCTCGGCCAAGGCCGCCGATCACGTACGTGCCCAGGTTAGCGAGGCAGTGACGCGAGGCGCGCGGGCGCTGATCCCCGACGGTCACTTTCACGTGCCCGATCTCAGCCGTGCCTACCTCGCGCCGCAGGTGCTTGACCGCGTCGACCACTCAATGGCGGTGATGCGCGACGAATCGTTCGGGCCGGTGATCGGTATCATGAAATTTCGCGACATCGACCAGGCGGTCGATCTCGCCAACGACTCGGCTTACGGCCTGACCGCGTCCGTATGGACCAAAGACGATGAGCGTGGAGCCGGGATCGCCACCCGCCTCGAGGCCGGCACGGTGTATCTCAACCGATGCGACTATCTCGATCCGGCGCTGGCGTGGACAGGCGTACGGGACTCCGGCCACGGCGCCTCACTTTCGGAGCTCGGCTTTGCGGCGGTCACGCGGCCGAAGAGCTATCACTTTCGGACCCAGTGGTGAACTCAGCCATGGACGGAATCAACGACATCATCGGTCTCGAGCGTTACCTCGACGAGCACAGCGTACGCCGCTTCAAGCTCGGCGTGTTCGACGTTGACGGGATCTTGCGCGGCAAGTACGTCGAGCGCAAGAAGTTCGTCTCGGCCGCGGCCAGCGGCTTCGGTTTCTGCGACGTCGTACTCGGTTGGGACAGCTCGGATCAGCTGTACGACAACGTGCAAGTCTCTGGCTGGCATACCGGCTACCGCGATGCCCCCGTGGAGCCTGATCTTTCCACCCTGCGTCGGGTGCCGTTTGAAGAGGACACCGTCTTGCTGATCGGCGGCTTCGCCGGCGACTATGCGTCAGTCTGCCCGCGACGACTGCTGCACCGCGTCATCGATCGCGCCCGAGCGCTCGGCCTCGAGCCGATGGCGTCACTTGAGTACGAGTTTTTCGTGTTCGACGAGACGCCTCAGTCGGTTCGCGACAAGGGCTACCGCGACCTTCGACCGTTTACTCCCGGCATGTTCGGGTATTCGATGCTGCGCTCGAGCGTGCACTCGGACCTCTACCACGCGCTCCTCGACACGATGGCGGCAATGGACTGCGAGATCGAGGGGCTTCACACCGAAACCGGCCCCGGCGTGCTTGAGGCGGCACTGCGCGTGGATACGGCTGGACGCGCCGCCGACAAAGGCGCGTTGTTCAAGACGTTCTGCAAGGTCCTGATGCAGAAGCACGGGCTCATGGCCACGTTCATGGCCAAATGGAACGATGCGGTGCCAGGGCAGAGTGGCCACATCCATATCTCGCTCGCCGATGCGGGGACGGGCGTCAATCGCTTCTGGGACCCCGAGGGACCACATGAGATGAGCCCGCTGATGCGCCATTTCGTGGCCGGCCAGTGGAAGTACATGCCTGACGTGCTACCGATGGTGTGTGCCACGATCAATGCGTACCGGCGCATGGTTCCGGGCATGTGGGCACCGACGTCGACGAACTGGGGCGTTGAGAACCGCACGACCGCGATCCGAGTGATCCCTGGCGGACCGAAGGGCCAGCGGAGCGAGTACCGCATCGGTCCGGCGGACGCCAACCCGTACCTAGCGCTCGCGGCCGCGCTGGCAACCGGGCTACGAGGGATCGAGGAGCGGCTCGAGCTCCCGCAGATGGTTACGGGCAACGCCTACACTTCGCTCGGTCCGCACAACGTCGCCCTGCCCTGCACCCTGCGCGAGGCGACGATCCGGTTCGAACAGAGCGCGGTCGCGCGCGAGCTCTTCGGCGATCCGTTCGTCGAACACTTCGCGGCCACGCGGCATTGGGAGGACCGCCAGTTTCGTCGGCACGTCGCCGACTGGGACCTCGCACGTTACTTCGAGATCATATAGATCGCCGGGACCGCCTCGTCGTCGGCTATCCTCGCTGCGCCATGAACGCCCCCGCCGGAAACTCGAACTATCCCACCGCGTTCCGCATCGGCTGCGGCCGCATCGCGGAACTCCCCGAAGCCTGCCGCGACCTTGGCTTTACACGCCCGATGATCGTCACGGACCCGGGCATCGTCGCATTGCCATGGTTCAATGCGATCGTGGGCGGCTTGGAGCGCGCCGGCATCGCACCGGGGGTCTGGCACGACGTCCTTGCCAACCCGACCGAGGCCAACGTCGACGCCGGTGTGACTGCTTTTCGCCGCGGCAAGCACGACGGCATCGTCCTCGTCGGCGGGGGCTCGGCGATGGACACGGGAAAGTGCGTCGCGCTGCTGGCCGACAACCCGGGCACGGTGTTCGACTACGAGGATGTCGGCGACAATTGGAAGCGCGCCGACCCGGCCAAGATCGTCCGCTCGATCGCCGTACCGACCACGGCCGGCACCGGCTCGGAGGTGGGACGCGCGGCCGTAATCGTCGATCCGCGCGACCACAGCAAGAAGATCATCTTCCACGCCAAGATGCAGCCGTCGCTCGTCATCGCCGACCCGGAGCTCACCTATGGTCTCTCCGCCCGACTGACGGCGGCGACGGGAATGGACGCCTTGGCCCACTGCTTCGAGGCCTACTGCGCCCCCACGTATCACCCGCTGGCGGACGGGATCGCGATCGAAGGAATCCGGCTCGTTCACGAGAATGTGCGCACCGCGTTCACACATGCCAGCGACCCCGTGGCACGCACGCATATGCTCATGGCATCGGCGATGGGGGCCACCGCGTTTCAAAAGGGCCTCGGACTGGTCCACGCCCTGTCGCATCCACTTGGCGGTGCGACAGGCCTGCACCACGGCACCGCCAATGCGGTCTTCCTACCCTACGTCATGATGTACAACCGCGAGCAGATCAGCGAGAAGATGACGCGCCTCGCTCGCTACCTTGGGTTGGCCAACCCTGGGTTCGACGCAACGCTGCAGTGGATGCTCGATCTGCGGCGTGATCTCGGGTTGCCCCACACGCTGGCCGACGTTGGTGGCATTGATGAACCGCTGCTAAAGCGGCTGGTCCCGCAAGCGGCCGCCGATCCGAGTACGGGCGGCAATCCGCGCCCGGCCACGAACGCCCAGCTCGAGCGAGTGTTTCTGGCTGCGCTACGTGGCGAGTTGGTCGCGTTCGCCTAACAAAAAGGCTGAGGCCGGCGGTCCGGTCGTCCCGAGCCGCGCGGCCTCGCGTCAGGCGTATGCCTGCTGGTGCCTCAGGCTCCGGTGCCGGAACCGAGAATGCGCACCCAGTCGATGTACCAACCACCCATTTGCGTGGCGTCGTTCGAGCCGAAGACGAATCGCAGCTGCAGCGAGGAGGAGCCCGCGTACGGCGTGAGATCGAACGTCGAGATGCCCCAGCTGTTTTCGTCTTGACCGCCCGAAAAGCCGTTTGCGCCGGACACGGGAGCGTGCGTCGCAACGATCGGCGCGTCGCTGTCGTATAGCTTGCCATCGGTAGGCACGACGGTCGTCCAAGTCGTTCCGTCGGTGCTGACCTGGACAAGGCCACCATCGGCGTTCATCTCGCCACCCTCGAAGTTGTGCCAGTGCCGCATCTCCATGATGATGCCGGCGTCCCTGCAGGTCGAGACGTTGATCGGACTCGACACAAGCGCGCTGCTCTCGTCGGCGTTGTACGGGCCGGAGAGGTTGGTACCAAACGCGCTCGGTGCGTTGACGCCGGGGCCCAGCGCGTAGACGGTCGGTTCACCGCAGGCCCAGCTATTCTCGCCGGCGCCGGCCGTGAGCGACTCGGCCGAGAAGCCGTCTGGGCACGTGGCCAGCTCGAACTCAAACTCGAACACGCAGTTGGTGCACGCCGCTGAATCGACCTGGCAGTCGTCGTCGCACGTCAGCTCCCCAGCCGCCCCCGCTCCGAGGGCCTGGCACGTCGTCTCGATGTCCTCACCCGGCTCGCAGGCTTCGTTGCCGTTGATCTCGTCGTCTCCACAGTAGGTGCACATCGTGGTGTCGAATCGGCAGCTGGCCGGGTTGCAGTTCAAGGTGCCACCCGTGATCTTGCCCGGCACGGTGACGTCCTCGATACCGAGGCAACCTTTGTTGTCGAGACCCTCAGGCGTGCACGGGAATCCTCCGCAGTCGCACTCCTCGTTGCCAGTGATCACGCCGTCACCACACAGCGAGCCACCGGTGTCACCGGGCCCGCTGCCACCGGGACCAGCCGAGGTCGGACCGTCGGTCGCTGGATCGGTAGTGGAATCGAGTCCGCCGGACGACGCATCAGTGACAGAGGTCGACCCAGGCGAAGTCGTCGAGGCATCGGGATCTGACGTGGCACCACCAGAGTCGCTGCAGGCAGTGGCGACGGTCAGCAACGATACAGCGTGAAGAATGACGAGACGCATGGGGATAGCATAGCCCCATGTCCACGCTTCGCGCGAGCTACTTGGAAGAGAAAAAGCGTTGGCGGTGAGACCGCTCGCTCAGGTTCGGCCCGGGGTTAGCGGCGCGAGCAAGCGGCGGATCAGGCGTCCAGCGCCGTTCTGCATTCGTACGACGGCGGTCGCGACGTTGATCACAAGCGCGTGATGCCATGGCGGCCGTGATGCCTCGTGAACCGGCCACTTCCTCGGCGGGGTCACGGACATCGCCGAGGTTCCGGTGGGCCTGCACTGGAGACGAGTCCGCTGCGCGAGACCTGTCCGACCAATGCATGGCGGACCTCGACTCCGCCTTCACTTGGATCGCAACGCTCACGACGGCCTGGGCGGATGACGACCTGCAGCGCCCGGGCGTGGTCGACCCGCGCGATCCCGTGCGCTCGTACGGAGCCCGCGCCACCCGGGGGGCCCGCTCGGCGCCGGCGCCGAAGCTCGCTCGCGGGCGACGCCCGTAGCGACGAGGCCGGCGCCCGAGCTACTTGTCCCCGATCGGAGGCCGCGGAAGCTCTGGGGTGGGCTCAGGCCTGCGTAGCACCCAGCGAGCGAGGCGGCCCGACAGTCGTCCGAGGTCGTCGAACAGCGAGTAGGCCACGGGGACCGCGACGAGCGTCAGCAAGAGCGACAGCGTCTGTCCACCAACCACGACGCCGGCGGTCGCCTGACTAAAAGATGCGCCCACGCCTTCCGAAGTCACAAGTGGGATCATTCCCGCGACGAACGCGAAGGTCGTCATGAGGATCGGCCGCAGCCGATCCCGATTGGCTTGCAGGATGGCCTCGTTACGCGCCATGCCCTTGGCGCGCAGCGCGTTGGTATGATCGACCTGGAGGATCGCGTTCTTCTTCACCACGCCGAAAAGGACGAACACGCCAAGGGCTGAGAAGATGTCGAGCGCCTGATCGAACAGCACCACCGAAGCGACGGCATAGGGAAGCGTGAGGGGCAGCGATAGCAAGATGGTGATCGGGTGCAGCCACGACTCGAACTGGGCAGCGAGGACGAGGTACATGAAGACGAACGCAAGCCCGAGTCCGAAGCCGAAGCTCGATGCCGTCTCCTTCATCAACTTGGCGCCGCCGACGGGACGAATGAGATACCCGGGTGGTGACTCCTCCTCGATGAAGCGCATGAGCTCGTCGCCGATCGCCGCTTCGCTGTAGCCGGGGGCCGGGTTGGCGTAGAACGTCACCTGACGCATCCGCGCGAAGTGACTGATCACCGATGGCCCTGTATCGGGGTGGAGCTCGACAAGATCAGACAACGGTACCGACCCGAGCAAAGCCGAGGGAGCGCTCATCAGACGGACACTCGACTCGTCGGTGCGGTACTTCCGGTCCGCCCGCATGCGGATCTCGTATTGTTCGCCGTGCTCGGGATAGTTCGAAACCTTCTGGCCGGCGATCAGCATCTGCAGTACGCCAGCGACGTCCTGTACGCGCACACCGAGATCGGCCGCGACCTCGCGATCGATATGAACCCCTATCTCGGGCTTGCCGACCACGAGCGAAGAGTCGATGTCGACCGCGCCCTCGACTTCGTGCATGCGCTCGAGCACGCGCGCGTTGATCCGCTCGAGCGTGGGTAGATCAGTGCCGGCGACAAGGTATTGCACACGCGCCGCCGCAAACCCACCGCCGGAGATCGCTGCGACGTCGGCCAGACTCGTCCGTAACTCAGGGGGAAGACCCGAGAGGATCTCCTGCCGGACGACGTCCTTGATCTCGTCCTGGCTGAGCTCACGCTCGGTTGGATCGTTCAACCTGACGAAGATCCGCGCGAAGTTGGGCGTGCGTTGCTCGTCTTCACCGATGGTGAGCAATGTGCCCTCGACCCACGGGAGCTCACGAATCTGTCGGGCGACGCGCTCGCCGATGAGCTCGGTGGCGACCAGGCTCGTGCCTTCGGGCGCGCGCACCAGCACCTCAAAACGAGCCTCGTCGGAGACGGGCAAGAAGCCCTTCTTGGCCATCGCGGCCAGGGGCGGCAGGGCCACCAGCGATCCAACCGACGCCAGCACAACCAGGTAGCGGTGGCGCATGCAGAAGCGCAACACCACCATGTAGACGCGCTCGATAGGGCGATAGAAAAAGTCGACGACGCGCTCGGCCCAGGTCTTGTGGACACTGCCGTCTTGGGGAATCGGCTTGAGCCACCGCGACGCCATCATCGGCGTCAAGGTGAAGCTGACGAATAGCGACACCCCAATCGCGAACACCATCGTTAGCCCGAAGCTCTGGAGAAACCGGCCCGGGATCCCGCCGAGAAACGCGACCGGGAGGAACACTGCGACCAACGAAAGCGTGGTCGCGAGGACGGCTAGGCCGATTTCCCGCGTGCCGGCGAGGGCTGCGTCCCGGGGGTGCGCCCCCTTCTCCTCCACGTGCTTGTAGATATTCTCGAGCACGACGATCGCGTCGTCGATCACGATGCCCACCGACAGCGCCAGGGCCAGCAGCGTCATCGTGTTGAGCGTGAAGCCCTGGGTGTGCATGAGGGCAAACGTCCCGACGATCGATGCCGGGATGGCCACCGCCGCGATCACGGTGCTACGCAGGCTGCCCAGGAACATGAACACGACCAACGCTGCCAGGATCGATCCGATGATGAGGTGCTCAGTCACCGCATGGGTGCTGGTGCGGATCGTGGCCGATTCGTCGCGCAGCACCTCGACGACGTAGCCCGGCGGTAGATCCTGGGAGAGCTCGGTGATCCGCGCGCGGATCTCGTCGACGACCGCCACCGTGTTCTCACCCGACTGCTTGCGGATGGCGAGCATCACCACTGGCTGGCCATTCCATTGGGCGGAAGACTCGGCCTCTTCGATGCCATCCTCGACTCGGCCAACGTCGCCCAACCGAACGGTCTTGCCGTCGCCTTGGCGCAGAACAAACCTCTCGAGCTCGTGCGGCCGCATCACGCGCCCATGCACACGCAAGGTTAGATAGTCCGGCCCCGTGTCGATTCGACCGCCGGGCAAGGTGATGTTCTCGGCCGCGACGACGCGAGCGACCTCCGGGGCCGTGATGCCGTAGGCCCGCATGCGTACCGGGTCGAGCCAAATATTGATCTGGCGCTCACGACCGCCCAAAACGGTGACCTGACCGACTCCCGAGATGCTCTCAAGGTCGCGGCGGATCCGAGTACTCGCGTAGGTGGTTACCTCGCGGATGTCTCGACCTGCGCCGGCGACCGAGAGAAAGAGGATCGGCTGGGCGTCCGGATCCACCTTCGTCACCACGGGTGGCTCAGCACCCGTTGGGAGCTCCGCTGCCACGGCCGCGACCCGATCGCGGACTTCTTGGGCGGCGACATTGATGTCTTTCTCGAGCTCGAACTGGACGTAGACCTGCGAAACCCCCTCGGCCGAGGCTGACCGCAGCTCCTCGATGCCTGACGCGGTGTTGACGGCGCGTTCGATCCGATCGGTGATCTCGCTCTCGACGTCCTCAGGAGCCGCCCCCGGCAAGCGGGTGGTGATGGTGATGTTGGGCAGATCGATCTTCGGGAATCGATCCACCCCGAGGCGCGAATATCCGACTGCGCCGATGACGAGGATCATCAGCACCATCACGCTGGCGAGGATTGGCCGGCGGACGCAGATCTCGGCGAGCCACTGCACAGGGGTTACTCCACGCGGGTACCATCGACGAGGTCAGCGGGCGGATCGACAACAACGGCTTCACCCGCGGAAACACCGGTGATAATCGCCGTGTAGCCGTCGAACTCAGGGCCCGTGCGCACGACTTGGGCCACGGCGCGACCGCTACGCACGACCCAGACGCGCGCATGGTCGCTGTCATCCGCGCTGCGCAATAGCGCAGATGTTGGGACGGCGATTTGCTTGGTCTCACCGATCGCCACGCGGATGCTTGCGAACATGCCAGGTCGCAAGCTTCGCGCGGCGTTGGCTGCCACGGCTTCAACCACGAGGTCGCGTGTCGACTCGCGTAGCGCCGCGCCGATGTAGCGAACCTCGCCGCGAAACTCCTGCCCAGGCAGCGCCGATACGGTGAACGTCACCGCCTGGCCGACGGAAATTCGACCGACGTCCCGCTCGGCCACGGGGAATGAGACCCGAATTGGATCGATCGCGTAGAGCGAGATGACTCGGGTGGCGGGCTGGACATACTCGCCAACGTCGACGAACCGCTCGCCGACAATGCCAGCGAACGGAGCCTTGACGACCGTGTCACCGGCCTGGGCGCTTGCCAGCGCCGCGTTCGACTGGGCCGCTGAGACAGAGCTCCGCGTCGTCTCGCACTGCGACATCGTGCGGTCGTACTCGGTCTTCGAGATCGTCCCGCTTTGCAGCAGCTTGTCGGCGCGCTCGCACTCAAGCCCCGCAAGCGCGAGCTGGGCCTGTGCCGCCTTGGAATTGGCAGCCGCAGCCTTGGCCGAGAATTTCGCGAGTCTCGCGTCGAGCCGGACGACAACGTCGCCGGCCTTGATCTCCTGTCCACGCTCGACGGTGGTGACGAGCACTCGCCCCGCGGCATTTGCCGCCAAGTCGGACTGGCGGTCCGCGACGAGGGTGCCGACAAGCGGCAGTTCCTGCGGCATCCCCCGTTCGCTCGCCGACACGGTCGACAACGCGCGCCCCGGGTCGTCCCGCGCCTCGAGGTCGAGCTGCTCGCGCGCGGCACTGCGCCCACATGCGGTCGCCAGCGCCAAGCACAGGAGGATGGAGAAGCTCGGGCGGGGGTCGGCGGACATGTCGCGGCTCACCCGCACGCGGAGAAATCGGTCAAGCCAGCCCGCATGTTACGCCGGGAGACGGCCGTTCGCGAGCACTTGTCGCCCGGCCGACCGTGGTGGCTCATAGCGGGGGCGGCGCGGTGCAGACGGCGGGACCAGCGAGGGCGCACGTGGACGTGCCCTCGGGCGTGCTCTCGCACGACAACCCTGGTGCGCACGTGAAGGTGCCGGCGCAGGAGTCCCCGAGCTCAGGCAAGGGCGCACAGCGACCGGCTGGACAGTAGCCGCTGCCGCAGAACCCGTGACCGGTGCACGCCTCGCCGTTGGCGCGCAGCGCAGCGCAGACGCGCTCGGCCGGCATGGCCGGGTCCGGCGTGTCGCAAAACAGGCCTTCGGCGCAACCCTGCGAGCAAGCCTCACCTGCGGTTGGCAACGCGTCGCATCGGGATGTTTCGAAGTTGCAGAACTCTCCGGACGGACAGCCGGTGTCGAAGCAATTGCCCTCTCCGCGGGCGCAGTACTCGAGGCAGACGTCGCGACAAACGCCCGAGTCATCGCAAGTTCGGATGCACCGCAGGCCAGCGGCGCAGTCGTCGGTGGAGTAGTCGAGCTGCGAGACGCGGCATTCTTCGCCGACAAGGCGATCGCCAACGAACGACTTGCACGGAGCGGTGCAGCTGTTCGCACCGGTCTCGGCCTCCGCGCGGTCACACCCGAGGTCGTCGAAGTGCGACACCGCCTCGCCGACGCAACGGCCGTCATACGCCAACCCAAGCTCGGTCGCCGCGGCCCCCATGGCATCGAGCCGAGCGTCGAGGTGCTGCTCGCACGCAGGTGCATCGCTGAAATACGTGTTCCCATCACACGCGCAGCTGAGCATGCGCTCGCAGTAAGCGCGTCTGAGCTCCCCGAGCGCGCGATCGAGCGGCACGGACGCGGCAGGTCCTTCGTCATCACAACCGATCAGCCCAACCGCCAGTACGATGAGCGTCCAAACGCCACTGCCTCGACTGTCCATTCGAACCTCCACGCCAACTGTACCCCTCTGTTGCGTAACCACACGCGCGTGATGACGTGAAGAGCCGGAAGAACGCTGGCCTGCGCGGTCGAAGAAGCGGTTTGCCGACCAGCCCTTCGCACGTTCAGGAGCGCACTTCCAGCATACGACGGCCACCGGCGAACCGTCGCGGCTGGCGCCACCGGCGGCCACGCGTGCGAACACGAGTTCGCCCGCCCGAGCGGTTCATGACCGGGCTCGGTGATTCTCGCCGGCCGCTTCCGGTTTCACGCCCGTGGCCGCGGCCGCGCTTTTTTGGTACCTGTACTCGCCGCAGACGATCGTCGTGCAGCCCATGCTCAACCCCTCGCTTGCGCCCCAGCTGCGGCCGACGTCTCGAGACCCGGTCGCGCTCCCGCGCGATGATCGGGACACTGCGCCTTATCGCAGCGGGTGTCGATCCCAGGGGCAGCGCCTGATCTTCCACCTGGCTCCACGACGCCCTGGTCCGCCCGGGCTCGAGCCACTGCGGGTGTTGTGCTCGGCGAACGCACGCACGGATTTCGCGACCGGCGACGAATAGGGGCATGCCCGACCGCGCTGCATTCGAGGTGCTCGGCGTCTGGCGCCCGCCCGGGGACGTGGACATCTCGGTGGCGATGCGAGTCGACGAAGGTCCCCTCCCGCGCAGAGAGGGTATTCGCACACCGCAACCGTCGATCCCGAGGGGACTGTGGAGGACTATCCATGCACGCATGGCGGCGCGGTGCGCGTGATGGGAGCTCCAGGGCTACGACTGTCGATCGGAGACCGCGCGAGGACGCCCGTGTGGCGACGCCCCCTCGAGGGGTTATTGCCCCTGGTGCTCACCTCGGTGCTGCTGTGGTTTAGCCTCGGCGACGGTCGTCCGCTCGAAGGCGTGGCGTCGTATCCATCGGTCACAGTGGCGGGCGGACGCGTCGTGTTCGTGATGGTCGACAGCCTGACCGATCGAATGGTTCTCGACGAGGAGGTCCTTCCGGCGCTTCAGCCGATTCGCCCCCGCGCCGCGCTCGGCAAGATGCACGGCTGTTTGCCGGCGTCGACGGTGCCCTGCACGCGCACCATGTTCGAGGGATCGAACGCGGGCTACGTCGAGGGACTGCACAACTTCGCAGCTCGCCGCGGCTCGGCGCGCGCGTTCCCTTCCGTAGCGGCGGCTGCCGGCCTGCGCGTCGCGGTCGCTTCGGATCACACGATGATCCGCATGTTCGAGCACATCGGCGGTCCGCGCCTCGACCTCGGCGCCCGTGGTATCGCTCGCTACAGCTGGGATGAGGCGGCTGTCGACGCCGTCGAGCTCTGGCTCCGCGGTCACGAGGCCGACGTCGTGCTCGTTCATCTGATCGATCTCGACAAGGCATCCCATGATCCCGGACCGAACACGCCGCGATATGTCCAGGAGATCCGCGATCTCGATAGTGCGCTCGCGCGCATCATCGCCGCGCTCGAACCGGGCGACACTCTGATCGTAGCCGGGGATCACGGACACGACGAGCACGGCTCGCACACGCCGGATCCGGGATACCTGGCCTTTGGTCCCCCGTTCGCGCCGGGGCGGGCCGACATTCGCCAAGAAACCGTGGCGCTGCTGCTCAGCGTCAGCGCGGGTACGGATTTGATGGGGACCTACGAGGGCGAAGTGCCGTCGCAGCTCTTGGCGAGACCCATCGGTGGTTCGCCCGCTGCCGCGGCGCAGATTCGCAGCGGCATCGAACGTCGTACCCAAGCGCGTGGGCGACTGCAAAGAACGATGGCGATGTGGTCGATACCGGCGCTTCTGGCGGGACTGTGGCTGGCCGTGACGATGTGGGGCCCTGCGCGCGCGGGGCGAATGCGGGTGGCCCAACGCGTCCTGCTGGCGGGCGGGTTGCTGGTCGTGAACATGGTGGTCGCAGTGGCGTGGTTTGGGTGGGTTCGGCCCCGCTTGGTGATCTCGCCCGCCGTCAGTTCCCTGTGGTACGGCGGCGGCCTCGTCAGCATGGTCCTCGCCACCGGGTGGGTGCGCGGGCAACAACCCGCCGAGCCGCTGACCCAGGCCGTTGGGCTGTCTCTGGCCGTCGTACCGCTGGCCTTGCACCTTCCCGGTGACGAGAACTTCGGGCTCGTCACCATGGCGCCACGATTGTGGGGCGTGGTGTTCGCCTTGCTGCTCGCGGCCGACGTGCGTGCGGGTCGGCGACGCTGGTGGTGGCTCGCGCCCATCGTGGTGGTTGCCGCGTGGCGCTCGCTGCCAACGATTGCGTGGGCCGAACAACCCGTCGTCCGCGCTGCGGCGGTCGCGGTGGCCAGCGCTGCGGTCATTGCCACGACGGGTGTCGATCGGAAGCTGGCGCTCGTCGTGTGTGTCGTTTTCGCGTTGTTGGCGGGTCCATTCGTGCTCGGCGCGGGGCCGGTCGTCGCCCTTGGGGCACTCGTCGCCGTGGTGGGACGCGTCGGCCGCAACCTCGATTGCCGCGCTTCCACGACGCCAATGCTGTTCGCTCTCACCGCCGTGGTGGCTTACGCCCTGTGCCTGGCGACTTTTCGTTTCGATGCCGTGCGTTTCGAGTTTGGCTTCGCGTGGTTCCCCTACATCAAGCACGAGGGTGCCCTGGCGGCACTCGTAGCCCCGCTGACGGTGGTGAAGTACGGCTTGCCCCTGTTCCTGCTCGGGATGGTGTGGCCGAACCTCGGTCGCTTGCTGGCGACTCGTACCGTGTTGGCGCTCGCTGCCACCGCGTTGCTGGTGGCAGCGTTCGTGTTGGGGCTGGTCATCGACGGCAGCTCGCGGCTACACGAGGTGGTGATCCAAGAAACGATCATGCTGGTCGCACTGACCCTCGCCGCGGCGCTGGCCCTCGGTGCTGCCGTTTGGTTCAGGGTACGGCGCGAAGCCGCGGGTGCAACCGAGCAACTTGGACCTGGGCGCCAACCGTCGTGACGAGAGTGCGTCGAGCCTTGGCTCAGGCCTTGGCGACCCGGCAGTAGCGCATCTTCAGCACGCTGGCCGCCCCCTGTCCGGGGATGCGCTTCGGCAATTATCGCACAGTTCCATCCTCATCCATCCCGCGACCGCATTGCGCCACGGTGGCGTTTATCTCGGCGATGGCGATCGGATCGGTGACTCGCCCGCTCTCGACGAACTTCGGTGCCTCCGCCATCACCGCAAGACACTCGTCCCAACGCCGTAGCTTGGCGAGTACGCGACCGAGGCTGCGCATGGATGATTCGATATCCGGATGAAGTGGCACGAGGCCACGATTTCGGAGCTCGAATGCCTCAGTCAAGTAGTCGCGGGCCTTGTGCAGGTCACCGCTGCGTTCGTAGAGAACGCCGAGGTTGTGCAATGCCGGTGCGTGCTCGGGATCGTCCGGCCGAAGCACGCTCCGGTTGATCGCGATCGCTTTGTCGAAATGCTCGCGCGCTAGCGCCCACTCTTGCGCCGCGGCATGCAGGCTCCCCAAGGAGTTAACGGTTACGGCGACTTCGCGATCGGGGCGATCGCCGTACAACGCGGTCTGTTCGTCGAGAGCCCTCGTCAAGGTCGCGCGCGCCGAGGCATGATCGCCATTATTCTCTTGTGCCTGGCCGAGCAGGCGCAGCGCGTTCGATAGGCCCAAGCGATCGGGATTCTCCGCCCGATCGAGGATCGAGACCATCCTTTGGGCAACCTCGAGAAACTCGGCGTGGTCGTCCAGATCGATCGCGATGAAGGCAAGGTTGCGCAGAATCGTCGCGTTGCGTGGGTGGTCGCGACCAAACGCCGACTCGTTGAGTGCCAGGGCGCGCCTAAGGTACTCGCGGCCATCTTCGTAGCGCGCGAGCACCACGGCTGTACCCCCGAGATTGGTCAACGGAATCGCCAGGTGCGGATGGCTGGGGCCAAGAATGTCGCGCTGGATCTCGTAGGCCCGCTCTAGCTCGGCCAGCCCCCCAGCTGCCTCGCCAGTGTTCCTTCGCGCGACTCCGAGCCCCATGAGAGCAAGGGCGTAGTTCATCGAGCGCTCGCCTTCGAGGGCACGCCACAGTGCTGTAGTCTCCTCGAAAAGAGCGAGCGCGGCGGCCGGCTCTGATCGCTCGGAGGCTGCGATGGCAAGGGCATTGAGAAGTCTGGCGCGCAGTCGTCCATCGTTTCCCATTCTGTCCACCGCCGCGCGAGCGTTGCCTTCCCACCGCGCGACATCTGGGTGATGAGGATCGCGCTGCGCCGCGAACTGAAACAGAAGGAGGGCCGCGTTGGCAGCGACGCGATCGTGCCCTGTACCGATGGACGAAAGGTAGGCCTCCTCCGCGATCTGGGCCGCGGTGTCGATCTTCCCCGCCCGTTCCTGGAGACGCGCCACGTGCATCTGCGCCTCGGCCACTACGGGGGCGAATCCCAGCTCTGTGGCCGCATCCGCGATCGAGTTTGCGAGGGCGACCGCTTCGTCGAGGCGGCCCGCGACAACGAGCGGTCCGACTCCGGCCATCTGCTCACGCAGCTCGGCCACCCCTGCTGCGACCACTTGATCTCCCGCAGGCTGCGGATCTCTATGGAGGTTGCCGGGGTTGTCGCACTCCTCAACCGCCTCGAGTCGCGCGGTCCCTTCAGCTGCGGACCGGACGATCTTCGCGTCGGCATCGCCAAGCAACTGCGTCCACGCCACGAACGCCGCTCGTTGGCGGTCGAGGCATTGCGACCGCGGATCGGCCCTGTGGCGTGGGTCCGTGGCGCCGGCGATACACTGCTCCGCGCGGGCGTCGTCCCAGCGATCGGCATAGGCATGTAACCGCGCGTCCACTCGTTCGAAGGTCTCGGCCGCAAGATTCACACCCGTGGCTGCGAAAGCGTAATCCGCTTGCGTGCGCGCGACATCCCAGATCTCGCGCAGGCTCGGATCCTGCACGCACGGAGGATCGTCGGAGTGCATCAACAACGGGATCGCCACCACCGCGATCGTGGCGAGCGCCAGCTGCCTTGCACGCGGAAAGCGGAGTTCCGCCGCTCGAGCCAGCGCCGCCGCAATCACGGCCAGAGGCGTGCGAGTTTCTGGATCAGAACGCAAACCGCCCGCGATGGCGCGGCCAAGCTCGCGGGGTCGGATCGCGAGGGCGTCTTGCCCTGGCGCCAAGGCCTGGTGAACGCAAACACTGAAGCTGTAGCTATCGCTCTGCGGGCTTGGCGGCTGCCCTGCGGCGACCTCGGGCACGATGTAGCCGCGCGTGCCGCCGCGAGGTTCGTCGATGGTGCTCCAGCGCGCGAGGCCGAAGTCGACCAGCTTGGCACGACCCTCGTTTCGCACGATCGTTCCCACGCGCGGATCGGTGGTTCGTGGTCGCGCCTGCGTGAGGAGGGTAAGCGGATCGTCGGCAACGTCACCCATGACAACGTCGGAGGGCGAATCGTGGCACGACGGTTTTGATCGTGCCACTCGATGAACGCGCGCGCGGATGGAGGCCACCGACGGGACCTCTTGCGGGTCCAGGGCTGAGGCTTGGGGGGTCGCAGACGCCGAACTCGCCCCGACCCGACTTGGTGAACACCCGAGAAGACGGGACGATGTCCAGAAGAGTCGAGGTCGAGACCGCGCCTTCGTCACGGAGAGCCCGCGACGTTCGAGTTCATCCAGGCGACCTCCGCCTACTTTTTCGGGCGCAGCGACGCACATGCCGTTTGGGCAATCTTGAGTCGCTCCTCGCTGTTGGTGGTGGCTTCGCAAGTGTATGATTTCTTGCCCACCGTCTTCATCGTGCTGAGAAACCACCGCGGGTATTTTTCCTTGGATGTGACGACGTAGTTCCAGCTGTCGCTGCCTTCGTCCTTCGTAACGCCTTCCAGGCTGCCGGAAAACAGCGCGGTAGCTCGCGCCTCCACCTTCGTGAGGTCTTGCTTGAGCGCGCCATTGTCGGAGACGGTTAGTTCAACCTTCGATGTTGCGCCTCTAACCGCGAAGGAAGTGTCGTTGGCGAATACGTCGCGGATCGTCGGTTCCGCCTCGAAGTCGAGCGCGATGCCGAGTTCGGAAATGCTGACTTCGGTCATCGTCAGCGGCGCGGGAGCTGGCGGATCTTTGGGCACCTCGGCGACGGCAGCCGTCGAAGCCGACGCGACCGCCGAGGGCGCTGGTTTGTTGCCTGCGCCGTCGGCACGCGGGGCTTGATCGCTGCTCTTCGCGTCGCAGCCGGCAACGAGAATTGGCGCGAGCGCGAGTGCAGCCGTGAGGAGTCTGGTCCGCACCAATGCGGGCGCATGTTTGGTCTTCATGTTCACAACGTCCTTCGTGAGTGCCCCTCGCGTAGAGAGGTGTCAGGAAGGCCGCCATCGAGCTCAACTGATCCCTCGCGGCCGCACGAACACGCGAGAGGTAGCGCACGCACCCGTCGGAGGCCGACGAACCCAAGGGCGGCAGCCCCAGATCATGCGTCGTCGAAGTGCTGACCCATCTGCGCGCGTAGGTGCTCGCGTGCGCGAGCCAGGCGGCTGCGTACGGTGTGCTCGGATACTCCCAGCACTTCGGCAACCTGGGGTGCCGGCAGGCCCTCCCAGTAGGTCAACTCGAGGGTGATCTGCGCATCGACAGTGAGATTGCGGATGGCGACCAGCATGTGCTGCTCCGCTTGGTTTCGCGCGAAGCGCTGGCTCAGGCTCGTGCCGAGCTGCGCCACGCATTCGGTATCGAGGTCCACAGGGCGACGCGTGATCGAACACAGACGGTCGCGAAGGCGATTGCGGGCGATGGCAAACAGGTAGGCACGAAAGTGGTGAATGTCTCGCTCTCGCGTGTCGAGGCACTGCAAGAACGTCTGCTGCACCAGGTCCTCGACGTCATCGCCGATCTTCGACTGAAAGAACCGACACAGGGACGGTCCGTGTCGCCCAAACAACGTCTCCCCAGCGGTGGAATCGCCGCGTTTCCAGGCGCTGAGGAGGTGCTCGTCGCTGTCCACCGCGGTGTGGGGGATATCATAACCGCGAGCCGCCCGAGGCCCGCGGTGATCATCGCGTTGGCCCCAGCATCGCGACGGGCCGCGCCGACCGGCCGGTTCTGAGTCGCGGAGCGGACGGCGCACGGCGCACGGCGAAGCGCCGTCGCGATAACGTCGCAGCCATGGCGCACCAGTCCATCTCGTGGGTCGCGGCCCGGGCCCTGCTCGTCACCCTGTCGGCCTGCACGGCGACCTCGTCGGAGTTCTCGCTGCCACCGCCGGCCGCGCAGCCACAGCCGACGCCAACGCCAACGCCGACCGCAACCGTGCCGACCACCTCCGTGGAAGACGCGCTGACCCAGGTACCGGGATCGATCGCGTCGCTGTATCAACTCTCCCTGTCGACCGACCACCAAGAGCTGACCATCGATCCTGCCCCGGTCGCCGTTCGCTCGGTCCGCGATCGTAAACCCGGCGGATTCTCGGCCCACGACAGCGCCGCCGGCGGCAAGGTCATCACCCTCGAGGGTGGGCCGTTCCGTCACGGCGGGTGGGTGCGCGCGTCCCTGCGCCAGCGCGTCGCCGGAGCCGCCGAGCTCGAGTCGCTCGGCCGCGCGGGCTACGATCTCGATCAGCAGCGTGATCTACTCGTGGTCGACGGCGAGGCCGATCCCGCCCAGACCGTGTTCGCGTTCAGTGCCGACCGCGCGAAGCTCGGCGTCGTCGGCATCTGCACCGGTGTCACGATGCTGGACTTCGGCAAGCCCGAGCGGCCGATCGCCGTGCGCAAGCCGGTGATCTACCTGCACCCGGCCAAGACCCAGCGCGTCCAGGTGCGGCTCGAGCTCGACGGCGAGCTGACCGCCGCCTATCCCACGCCGGGACCCGAGGGCTGGGATGTGATCGCCGCGCCCGACGGGACCCTCATCGACCGGACCACGGGGCGTCGCAGCAACTACCTGTTCTGGGAGGGTACCGCGCGCGACTTCCGGATCGATCCGACGCGCGCGCACTGTGTCGCAGGCGACGAGACCGTGCCGTTCCTCGAGGACGCGTGCGCTCGCTTCACGTTGTCCCAGACCGAGTGCACCGACTTCATCACCTACTGGCTGCCGAGCATGGTCGGCAATCCGTACAACCTGATCGAGTTCGTCGACCAGGACGTGTACGGCCGCTACGCGCGACTGAACATCGAGCCGGTGCCCGACGCGGTGATCCGATCGTTCATGGTCTTCGCGCGGGTCGAGTCGCCGGTGCCCGTCGGCGCGCCCGCGCTGCCGCAGCGAAACCGGGGCGCCTTCACGGTGATCGAGTGGGGCGGCGCGGATCTGTCGGCGCCCAGCCCAGGGCGATGACGGATCGGTCGTGCCACCATAGTGCAGCGTCGCCGAGATGCTCACGATTGCACCGCCGTGATCCCGCATCGCCCGCAGGAACGCCAAGCGCGACGCGTGGTACGTGCCCACCGCATCGATGTCGAGCACCGAAGCGGCATTGTCTGCCATGATCGACGCATGCGCACCTTGTCGCTGGTCATCGCGGGGTGTTGCCTCATTCAACCGGAGGCCGTGCAGGCGTGTGCCGCGGCGCCGCCGCGCGGTGAAGAGGTCCGCATCGCCGAGGAAGAGGCGATTATCGTCTGGGACGCGGCGACCAAGACCGAGCACTTCATTCGTCGCGCGGCGTTCTCGTCGTCGGCCGATGCGTTCGGGTTCCTCGTGCCGACGCCGTCGATTCCCAAGCTCGCCGAGGTCAACTCTGCCGTGTTCGGTCAGCTCGCGGATGCGCTTGCGCCAGACGTCACGACACAGACCGGTGGCGTGTCGTTCGTTCCGACCTGTTTGTTGATGGTCAGTCGAGACGCCGGCGATACCGCGGTCACGCCGGTGGTCCGCGTGGTCGGCATCGAGCACGTCGCCGGCTATCAGGCTTCGATCCTCCAGGCCGACGACGCCAAGGCCCTCGCCGGTTGGCTCGGCGAACACGGCTTCGAGGCGACGGCCGAGCTCGAGGCGTGGCTCGAGCCCTACGTGCGCGACAAGTGGACGATCACCGCGTTCGAGGTCGCCGCCACCACCAAGTCGTCGAGCGGGCCGAAGCGGGCGAGCAGCGCGGCGGTCCAGATGAGCTTCGCGACCACGCGGCCGTTTTATCCGTACCGCGAGCCCGCGAGCCAGCAAGCGGAGCCGCGGGGCAAGCTCGCCGGGACCGGCCCGGGGTCGCGGCTCTTGCGGGTGTTCTTCTTCGGCGACGAGCGCGTCGACGGGCTGCTCGGCCGATCGCCGTGGTCGGCCCAGGTGATCTGGTCCGCTGCGGTTGGGCGCGTGCCGACCGCGCTCGAGGCGATCGTCGGATCGAAGACGCGGCTGACCGTGTTCCACGACGAGACGTTTCCGCGGCAGGGCACCGACGAGGTGTGGTTCGACCGGGCCGCCGACCAGGCCGAGCAACGCCCGCCGGCGGTGATCGAGACCGTGCCGCTGCAGATTCCGATCGACCTCGTGTTGCTCGTGGCCCTGCCGCTGATCGGGGGCGTCGCGATGTGGCGACGCCGTTGGAATCGACGCTAGCCCGCGCCTACACGGACTCCGACATGACGGGCGCCGGCTTGGATCTCGTCGCGGTCGGGGCGGATCGCGTTATCACCATACCCACCGTCGTGCATCCGGCACCCGTACAGCGTGTCTCCTTCGCCGATCTGACCTGGATCGGCGCCAAAACCCGCGGCATTGGCACCGCGCCACGCGCCGGCTCCTCCGGCAGACGCCGCACACGCCGGCGTTGTCCCGTCGGCATTGGACTCGCACTCGAAGATTGGTCGCGCATAGAACTCCGAACCGATCACGGAGGCGGGGAACGCCCCGAACGTAAAGATGACGCACAGTGAGACCCATGGTCGCCTGATGTTGTGCTCGCTACGCCTCATCCCGCGCTCCCGGACCTTGCGTGGGTCATGCGACGCGCGCCGGTGGCGAGATCTCGCATCGCGACTTAAAAGTAGCAAGTGCACCGTGTCCGCCGGCCCATTCCCCTCGCCCGTGGGATCGGTGGGGCGCGCGACATGAAATCGTGTACGCCCAGCCCGCTGCGGTCGGACAGGAGCGCTCGCTGACCCGCCAACGAATCAGAGCGCAACAGCACGATGGCGGCGCACGAGAAGATGCGATATGACCCGGTAATCGCATGCTGGAACTCGACGACCCGCTGTGGGACAAGCTCGACAGTGCATATGGTGTGATGGATGTTTCCGCACAGATTCGGCGCCTTTCGATAGAGTGGCTTGCGGAAGATGCCGACGATCTGTTCTACGGGGCCTTGGTGCATCAGGGCACTTGCTACGCCGCTACCTACGCCGCAGCGCCCCACCTCCTCGCGCTGGCCAACGAGCATGCTGCCTCGGATCAACGCCTGGAAATCGCGCTTTTTCTGGGAAAACTCGTGCTCAGTGCACTCGGCTCTAGCGACGCGCAAGATGGAGCGTTACCAGGGCTGCCCCTCGACCTGAAGGCCTGGGAAGCCACACGCAACCCAGCGCGCGAGCTGTTGAGCCTGGTGAGCGATCGGAGCAGGCGAGATCTTGCGGCGTTGCATGGTGACCCTCGGGTGGCGCAGGCCCGTGAATGGCTGGCTGTTGCGGCGCCTGACGCGGCGGAGCTCGGCAAACTTCACCACATTCGCGACGAGTTCTTTGCATTGATCCCAAAGATCCGTGACCTGTGCGTGTTGTTGTTCGTCGAGCGGTCCTACGACGAGAGCGTCGCCCAGCATCTGCTGAGCGGTATCGCAGCGTGCGAGGGACTGGTGCGCCTGGCCGCGTTGCTCGAAGGCGGTCGCGAGGGTGGATTCGCTTGTTCGAATTGCGGCTCATCGGCAGAGTTCCTCATCTTTGCTGAGAAGATGGCGTGGTATCGAAGCTCTCGAGAGGACGGGTGCATGCTCGATTTCAAAGACGGCAGGCCGTCGCGGCAGGACGGGTTCGTTACGCCGGCTTCTGGAGGCGAGAGCGGCGACCCGCGGGTCGATCGCCTCCTGCGACTGGCGGCAGACGCCACAAGCGACGTGCCGGCACAGCTATTGCGGAATTTCTTGGGATGGTTTCGCTGCGCCGACTGTGGAGCGCTCTCCCCCGTGGCCGGTCTCGATGCACGTGAACACAGATGAGACGCGTGGGTGATGGGCCGCGCCGGTGCGGAGCGCAGCGGGACTGAGCGCGCAAGCGCCAGAGCTAGCGTGGATCTCGGCGAGGGCACTACATCCAGACGCAGTACGCCAGTGCGCCATCTTCCACGCAGCTCATCTGCGGCGGGCAGGTCCCGCCTCCGGCGCACGAGATTACGCACGTCCCCTCGGAAGAGAAGGACACGCAGATCGGAAAGGCGCCCGCCGTCGAGGGCAGCGGGCAGTCCTCGTCTCCGAAACATAACGCGGCGCACGCGTCGAGCCCCGAGTGGCAGCTCTCGTCCTCCTCGCACTCCAGATCGCTTCCGCTCGGACAGGGTCCGTAGGGCCCGGCCGCTGGGCCCGTGCCGTCACCCTCTCCATCGCCGCCGGCGCCGGTTCCATCCTCGCCCTGGGAGCCAGCGTCGGTGGCTTCGCCGCCATCGGAGACGTCGTCAGCCCTGGTCATGCCGCCATCGGAGCCGTCGTCGTCAACCGCGCTGGCCGCGACGGTGGATACTTGGCCCGTGCTCGGGGCCTCCGACGTCGACCCGGACTCCGCCCCCGTCGCCACGCATTCGCCGTCGCGCTCCACGGTCCCATCGCCGCACTTCACATCGGGGGCCACAACACACGCGGGTGCCAGGCCGAGGAGGGGGAGGGCGAGGAAACGGATATCGGTGGTCACCAGTGGATAAAGTCGCGAGCGCTTCTGCGGTTCGCTGCCGGCGATGCTTCTGTGTGCGACTGTGCTCACACGGCGCGTCAAGGACCGCCGGCGATGGCTCGGAGTGCTCCGATCGCGCCCGCCAAGGCGGCACGACCGCGGGTTTGGAAGCCCCAGCCCACGGCAACGCCCGCGCCCTGCCGGTCGAGGAATCGGCCGACGCGAAAATCGCTGACGTCGCGCGCATGCGGAGCCCACTCAGGGGCAGAGCGCGGTAGGACCGTAGCGGCCGAGGTCGAGCACGAGGGGGACGTCGTTGGGGCCTCGCGAGTCGCCGTCGGGGCCGGCGGTCGTCCACGGGTCGAGCAGCTGATAGTCGGTTTCGTCGACGTACACCGGCGAGGCGTCCGCGACGACATGAGTGTCGAGATGGAGGTGGCGGCCCGTGAACCGCTGCGACCGCTATCCGGTCCACAACAGCATGCAGGGGAGCACCCTCCGGGCCATTGCCGTCGCCGTGGCCGGGAGCACGCTTTGGTCAGGCTGCTACCACGGGCTGTCCGAAACTGCGCCGAATCAGGGTGAATCGTCCGGCGAAACCGGAGTGCCCGGCGCGAGCGACGAGGCCGACTCGGGCGGGACCGACGACGGTGGCATCCCCGAGCAACCCGTCGTTCCCACGGCGTGGGAGCGGCTGTCGCGGACCGCGTATCGCAACACGTTGGCTGACCTTGTCACCTACGCGTCGGACGAAGTGACCGGCGCGGAGGTGCTCGCGGCGATGGAGCCGGTGCTCACGTTGTTGCCCCACGACGACCCCCGCTCGTATGCGAGCTTCGATCAAGGCATGTCGCAGACTCATGTCGACGCATACTTCGAGGTTGGCGTGCGACTGGGCGCTGAGATGACCGCGTCGAGCGCGCGTCTGGAGGGCTTCGTCGGCGCCTGCGCGACCGATGACGATGGCGGCAACGATGCCACCTGCTTGGATGAGTTTGTCACGCGGTTTGGTCGGTTGGTTCACCGCGCACCGCTTGGCCCGAGCGAGTACGAGTTCTACCGTCACGCGGCGTATGCCGGGGGCGACACGATCGCTGCCGAGTCGATCGCGGACCTCGTGGCCGTGATCCTATCGTCGCCGCGGTTTCTCTACCGTGTTGAGCTCGGTACCGAACAGTTCGATGGCGAAGCCACGATGGCGCTCGGCGAGTTCGAGCTGGCCGCGAGGGTTTCGTATCTGCTGTGGCAGAGCATGCCCGATCCCGAGCTGATGGCTGCGGCCGAAGCGGGCACGCTGTCCACCGAGGCAGGTCTCAGCGAGCAGGTCGACCGCCTGTTTCGAGACCGCCGAGCCCAACAGGCATTGACGACGTTCTTCACGCGCTGGCTCGACCTCGACGAGCGGCCAAATCTCGTGGGCGCGCTTGCAGACCCGGCCTTCGCCGCACTCGCTGGCGACCAGCCGCCATCAGCGACGCTGGGCGACGACATGGCGCGCGATGTCGTGGATTCGGCGATCTACCACGTGTGGACGGCCGGCGATGATCTGCGCGGGTGGTTTGCGTCGGAGTATGCGTTCGCTCGATCGCCCGAGCTGGCTGCCATCTACGGCGTGCCGCCGTGGGATGGAGTGGGCGCGCCGCCGATCGCTTCGTCCGCGCGTGCGGGCCTGCTCACGCGTCCGGTGTTCCTTGCCGCGTCGTCCATGCGCACGCGGCCCATTTTGCGCGGCGCGCTCGTCCGCCGAAAGTTGCTGTGCTCACAGCTGCCGCCGCCGCCACCCGAGGCCGAAGGCAGTGCCGGTGTGCCAGCGCCGACGGCCGGTGCCCGCGAGTGGACCGAAACCGTCACGGCACCCGACACTTGTGCGGGGTGCCACGCGCTCATCAACCCGTTGGGCTTCGCGCTCGAGGGCTTTGACTCGCTCGGTCGCGAACGCAGCGAAGAGCTGCTGTTCGACGACCACGGCGCGCGGGTCGCGGCACTGCCGATCGACACAACCGCGTCGACGCAAGTCGGTCCAGTCAGCGGACCGATCAGCGGACCGCACGATCTCGCAGCATTGATGCTCGACAGCAACGAGCTCTCCGCTTGCCTCGCGAAGCAGTATTTTCGCTATGCGCACGGCCGTGAAATCGTGCCGGACACGACTGACGTCGAGACCGTGGAGGATCTCACCGCCGCGCTCGCGGCCGATGACATGATGTCGTTTTTCGTCGAACTCGCACTGCACCCGACCTTCCGGGTGCGCGGATGGGAGGCACCGTGAGCCTCAGATTGCGGAAGATCGGGCGCCGCCATTTCCTGGTCGGTGCGGCTGGGTTTACGCTCGGGGTGCCGCTTTTGAACTCGCTTGTGCGCGAGTCTTCCGCGCGCGCGGGATCGCGACCACCGCCGCGACTGGTGGGTATCGCAACCCATCACGGCGGCACGTGGGCTGAAAACGCGTTCCCAGCGACCACCACGCTGACCGAATCGCTCGAGCTGTTTCCCGGACACGCCGTGGGGCGCGGTGATCTTGTGGCCACCACCGACGGCGCCAATGCGGTCTTGTCGAGGATGCTGACCGCGCCGAGCGCTGTGCTGACGCCAGCGATGGTGGCGAAGCTCAACGTGATGGCTGGGCTCGACATCGCTTACTGGCTCAACCATCACTCGGGGGCGTTTTTCGGCAACTACGATGCCAGAGACTTTGTGTTCGAAGGTTCGGAGGTCGGCGAGCAGATCCCGACCATTGATCAGGTGTTGGCGTGGTCGCCGAAATTCTACGCCACGCTCGACGGCATTCTCGTCCGCTCGCTGCATCTGAACAGCTCGGTGTCCTTCGGCTTCGCCGATCCCGCCAACAAAGCGGGCGAGATCGTGCGGCTACCGCCTGCCCCGAGCTCACTTGCAGCATTCAGCCAGATCTTCGTGCCTGGCGACGATCCCGCGTTTCTCGCGATGAGAGAACGGCGCAAGTTCGTCGTCGATCGCGTTCACGAAAACTACCGGGCCTTGCGCGATGGCACCAGCGGAGACGCCGCCAGGATTTCGCAGCAGGATCGGATCCGACTCGATCAGCACCTCGAGCGGTTGTTCGAGCTCGAGCACAAGGTCACCACCTTGGCATCGTGCGGCGATATCGAACCGCCCTCCGAAGACGTCGGCCAGTACCATGAAGGCATCTCCCGCGTCAGCGGTGACGTTGCCGCCGCGATCCGAGCGCACGCGTTGTACAATGATGTCATCGTCGCCGCGATCATGTGCGGGACCACGCGGATCGCGACCGTGTCCGTTTCGCACATGTTCCACGACGCGTTCGGCGACTATGCTGACTGGCACAACGAAGTCGAACATCTGTGTCAGGCCGATGCGGTCGCACAGACACGCATGTACTCCTCGCATCGAAACATGTTCGAACACGTGTTGCTCGATTTGGCTACCAAGCTCGATGTCGAGGAGATGGATGGGTTTACTTATCTCGACAATTCTCTGCTCATGATGGTTCCGCAGTTTGGCTGCATGACGCACGTGCACGACTCGATCCCCGTGATCAGCGCGGGCTCCGCGTCCGGTGGGCTTCGCACCGGGAATTTCGTCGACTATCGCAATCACAACGGCTCAGCGCTGTATTTTCAGGATCAAGGCGGCTACCGGCGCCCCGGGCTTGCGTACAACCAGCTGCTCGCCACAGTCATGCAAGCCATGGGGCTCGAGCCTAACGACTACGAGCGCAACGGCATCCCCGGCTATGGCGTGACCAACGTCGTGGACTCCGCCGCCTGGCCGTCTCACGTCCTGGCCAGCGCGAGCGAGTTCTTGCCGTTTCTTCGACCCTAGCAGCCAGTGGTGGAACGCGTCGGCCGCGTGCAACGCAATGAGAGAGCGGTCGACAAGGGACCGGCATGACGTCCCAATGTCGACCCCTAGCCATCCTCTCTGCCCTCCTGACCGCGAGCCTCAACCTCCTCGGCAGCGGCTGCGACACCGACGACTCCGACCAGTCGCAGTACCGCGCCGGCCCCGATGTGTTCGCAGACGCCGAGCCCTGCAGCGATCCCGCCCTGGAGTGCGACGCCGCTGCTCCTTCGCCGCGACCCA
>CADEGN010000006.1 GCA_902826865.1 uncultured Myxococcales bacterium | reverse complement strand
GATCGGTTTCCCTGGCTTTCCGGGACCACCGCCGGACTATGAAGCGACGGTGGGTGCAGCGTTGGCACAGGTCGTTGCCCAGACCTGCGAGACGATTCCACCGGCAGGGTGACGCGGTCGCGGGACGGCGAAGCGCCGTGCCGTTGAAACTCGGCCAGGGCGCGGAGCCGCCACCGCAGCTTCTCTCGCGCTCCGGTCGGTCTTGGTGCAGACGCGCCGACGATTCCTTCACGGTTGGCCTGCGCTGCCGCCAAAACAACAGCGATGCCAAAACGTATGTGCCGCGACCGCGACCTGGCGGAGGGCGCAGCGCTCCTTGCCCTTGTGATCGTGCACGCGGGGGCGTGCCAACCGGACGATTCTCGAAATAGCGGGCTCGTTGGATCGCATGGCCAGACCGCGGGCGAGGGCGGAGACGCGCCCTCATCGTCGGATGACTCATTGCCGGGCGATGCAACCAACCCGACCGATCCGGCGGGCGACGACGCGACCGGGTCGGACCCCACGATGGGCGAGTTGAAATTCGACACGCCGTCCGCCGGCACTGGCGGTCTCGAAGGCGGACACTCGGGGATGGGCTGCGAGAAAGTCGACTTTCTGTTCGCCATCGACAATTCGGGCTCGATGGGAACCTGGCAACAACGGCTAGCGGACAGTTTTCCCGCCTTCATTCAGACGATTCAGGCCACGCTAGCTGGGCACGACTATCACATCATGGTCACCGATGGCGACGCGGTCGCTAGCATGGGTGGGGTGTTCAGCGGGTGCACGGGCAGTCCCTGTGACAGCTGGTGTAACGGCTGTGCCAGCGGCAATGTCTGCATCTGCACATGCAATGGCGGCGCCGAGGTGTGTGAGGACGCGGGCGCCAGCTGCGAGAACACCCACGGCGCCGGCGAGGTCGCGAGCCAGACTGGAAGCGACTGCGGGATCGTCGGCGGCAAACGCTACATGACGGCGGATCAACCGAGCCTCGAGTCAACGTTCGCGTGTGCGGCCCTCGTAGGGATCTACGGCATGGCGTACGAACGCCCGGTGACGGGGGCGATCAAGGCGATCACCAACGAAAGCGAGGCCGGTGGGTGCAACGAGGGGTTTCTCCGGGACGACGCGCTGCTGGTCGTCACCCTTATTACTGATGATCCGCCGGGGAGCACGTCGCTCAGTCAATACGAAGACGCGGGCTATCTGATGGACCCCGTGGGGTGGCACGACGCATTCGTCGCGGCCAAAGGTGGCGTTGCGAGCAACGTTGTGATGCTTGGCATTCTCCATCCGTCGCTCGGCGCGCCCGTCTTCGTCGACTTCCTCAACACCTTCGGCGATCGCGGTCTCAAGGGTGACATCACGGCCGCGTCCTATGGCCAGTTCTTCGACGAAGCTGTCGCTTTGATCGACACGGCTTGCGACGAGTTCGAGCCCGCCGGATAAGCCATCCGCTCTCGGAGAGCAGACTGCGTGGGCGGAGTCGACGCGGGTTATGCGGGGCAGAGCCCGACGCACGCGTCGCCACAGTTGGCAAGGTCGCAGCCCTGTCCGGTCTCGCCGCAGCTCTGCTCGCATGCGGCCGGGGCTGCGCCCGTGCCCGTGCAGGTCAGGATGCAAACGCAGGCGTTGTAGCTGGGGCACGTCGCCAGCCTGGCGCAGCACGCCAGGACGATGCACTGCTCGCAGCTATTGCCACCGCTCAGTTCGCAGGTCGGATTCCCTCCGAGCAGATCCTCGCAGACCATGCCTGGAAAGCCGGCGCCAGTTTCCGTCGAGTCGCTAGCGGTTGTCGTCGCGCTGGAGCTTCCGGTCGACGCCGAAGTGGTCGCAGTGGTCTCGTCCGTCGTCGCCGCACCGCTCACGCTATCGCTCGTTCCACCAGAAGACACCGTGCTCGCGCTGTCGCTACCCACCGACGTAGTGAGCTCGCAACCCCCGACGAGACCAACGATCGCGGCGCAGCGGAGCACATCAACGACCGTCGCATGCGCGAGCGACGTGCGCAAGCAGGTGGTGCGCCGTCGGATGATTGCGACGGAACGCGGAGGCAGCCGCACGCGCGTCGGCGGAGCGATTGGCATCGCACAGGGCTGCAACCACGAGCATGTCCCGCTCTGGCGCGAGCTGGCTGTTTGGGCTGCGCCGCGCGTGACCGCGCAGAAGATCCAGGGCGGCCTGCGGCTTGCCGTCGCGAAGCGCTGCACGCGCGCGGGCGAGCAAGCGAACGTCGGCCATCGCCTCGGCATTCGCGCTTGTGGCCGCGTCGTCTCGTGCTTGCGCTCTCGTGGCGGGGCGTGCGTGCGGGCGCGCCAGCTTCGCGCTATCACGCGGCTCGGTGCTCGCGGGCGCTTGCGGAGGAATTGCGGGAGTGGCCGCGGGCGCGGCTTGGGGGGCGCTTGGCGGTTTGCGGGCCGTTTTCCCGGCACGGCGTGGCGCCTCGTCGTCCGCGAGGAGGGAGGCGTGTTCCCCATCGTCAGCGCCGTAGGCGGCAGCCCCGGTGTGGCGTTCATCGGGCCGCCGATCTGCGATCTCGTTGCGCGCGCTGAGGTAGGCAGCACCACCGAAGGCGAGCACCAAGGCTGCGGCGACCGACCATCTTGCGGCCACGTTGCGGCGCGAAGCCGCCGGAGGAGCATCGTCGATGTCGAGGGGAGGCTCGCCCCGTTCGATACGCCGCACGAGCATTGCCCAGTTGTGCGCCGCGCCAAGCTCCGCGTCGTCGAGCGCTTCACGGTGGCGAGCCAACACGGCCCGCGCGTCATTGCCGAGGCCGTTCATCCTCGGCTCTCCCGGCGATGCCGTGCGGTATGCCGAGCCACGGCTTTCTCGAAACGAAGTCGTGCAGCACGCAGGCGCGCGTACACGGTGTTGACGTTGACGCCCAAGGCCTCACTCACCTCGTTTGCGTTCATGCCCTCGAGCTCCGCGAGCAAGAACACGTCGCGCTTGTCGTCGTCGAGCTCATCGAGAAAATGACGGACGAGCTCGGCGGCCTCGAGCCGGGCCGATTCCTCCGGGGCGAGGGGCGTCCGCTCAGGCGGGGGCGCGACGATCCGCAGGCGTGCGGCCGAGCGTTCGGCTCCGCGCCGGTATTGGCTCGCCACCCGCCGCGCGATCCCGTACAACCAGTTGCGCAGCGTCGTGCGACCATCGAACTCGTCGAGTCGCCGGTGGACGACGATGAAGACGTCCTGAAGTGCATCGTCGACTTGTCCGCGTGGAAGGCCCAGATGGTAGAGCGAGCGCCACACGAAAGCCTGGTGGTCGCGGAATACGTCGCCGAGCGAGAGTCCGACAAAGGGCGGCTCCGAGGTGACCAGGGTCATGGGAGGTGGTGCGGACACGTCCTACTTCCATGTTGGTCATCGGCGGGGTTCTCCGTTAAGGAAACGCAGCTCGATCGTGCCGAGGCCACTGAACGCTGCCGGCGGTGCGCGGTGGACAACACCGAAATCGTCGAGCGAGAACCCGGGCCTCACGAACGGCACACCCACCCGACCGACGAGTCCGAAAGCGAGCCATCGGTTGGCGACCAGTGTCGCGCCGCCCTCGAGAACCCCGCCGACCCAAGGCAGGCGCTTTCGCGCGGTCCGAGGTACGCCGACGCCGCGGCCAGTCATGACTCCGGCATTGATCCCGGCGCACAGCGGAAACTCGAGCCGGCGAGCCAGGGTTCCCACGTAGCAGCCGACCACCCGGGCCGTCGTGATCGAGACGCGAACGCCGACGCCCGACGCCAGCGAGCCGGTGCCGGCGAACTGATGCTCGAACCCGACGGCAATCCTGGCATGGCGCCAGCGAGCACCGGCCTCGGCGTCGAGCGCACCGCTTGGACCTGGCAAAGGACCGAGGCCGATTCCACCGCCGACGCGAATCATGCCCATGGGCGGCGCCGGCGTCTTGACGGGTTCGCACTTGGGCGTTGGCGCCGGTGTGTGTTCGGTCTTCGGCGGCGGGGTTTGCCGTGGCGGCTCTGCTGGGAGCACCTCGGGCACACGGAGCGATGCGGAGGGATCGATCGTCACAGCGATGATCACAGCCGCCATCTCGGCCAATTCGGTGCAATCCGCGGCAGTGACAAGGCGCTCGTGCATGCCGCCCTCACCGTGAACCACGATCCGAAGCTGCGGAGGTGCAGCTGGCAGAACCTCCGCTTCGATGGCGGCCGACTCTCCTGGTTCGCGCAGGCGTCGCCCGATCAGCGACTCCACGCGCGTGCGCACCTCGGTCTCGTCGGGGCAGCCGATCGGCGCTATCCAGCGAATGGTAGGCCGGGGCGGCGCTGCTTCGTCAGCGGTGGTCGGTGTAGCGACCGGCTCGGCGGTGTGTCCCGTTTGGCTCGTGCTTGCGCTTGCCCCGGAGAGCACAGCAAGCGCATATCCGCCGATCGGTCGCAGCCACATGCACAGAGATGATAGCGAGTCGCACAACTTCGCGTGCTGGGCTCGGACGAAACCGACTTGGTCGGGGCACGCGACGCGATCGCGCGTCGCGTGGCGGAGGGCGTCACGGCGATGTGGACCAGCCTACGGGCACAGTGTGGAGCAATCGACCGGCAAACCGGCGGCCTGACACTGGCCCACGAGGTCATCGCAGAGCCCGCCGAGCTGACTGTCGGTCTCGCCTTGCATGCACGACTGGAAGTCCGTTAGGCAGCTCGGATCGAGGTTGGAGGGATCGGCGAGGCATGCATCGAGCAGCGCCTGGCAGTCGTCGCCGCCACCGGACTCGCCACCTGAGTCACTACCGCCACCCGAGCCCCCGCCACCGGAGCTCCCGCCACCTGGCAACCCGCCACCTGGCAACCCGCCACCTGGCAACCCACTGCCAAGGCAGGTCTGCAACGCGTCGGAGCAGGCAAGGATGCCAGCCGCATCGGTGAGCCCAGCCGCGCAAGTATCGAAGTCGCCGAGGCACTGATCGAGGTCCTGCGCCTTGGCGTCGTACTCTTGCTTCAAATCGTCGAACTCCCTGGGCTCGTGGTTTTCCCCGCCATTGGGGCCGCTGTAGCACGCGGTCGACAGGACCGAGACGAGCAAAAGACGCTTGTGCAGCATGGTACGGATCTCGCTTTCCGGAGGTGGTTGGCCGGGCCGCGCCGAAGCGGGCCGTTGTTCACAGGGGATTGGCAGCTCGCCCACTGTGTCCGTGCAGGAAACAGCTCACAACCCGCGTAGGTATCCGATGAGCGCCGCCTTCGTCGCCGCCGGCAGCTGCTCATAGCGCGTACGCGCCCCCTCGGCTTCACCAGCGTGGGCGGCGATCGCTTCTTCGAGGGTCGCGGCGCGACCGTCATGAAAATAGGGAGCGCTGTGGGCCACACCCCAGAGCGGGGGCGTGCGGAACCCACGACCAGCGAGCGGATCCACAAGCACCATGTCTTCGGGCGCGAGCACGTCGTGGAGAAGAAAGTCGGCGAAGGGCGCGAACGCGACGCCGGTCCTGGTGGTGAACTGGGGGCGATGACATCCGTCGCAGCCGACGGACATGAACGCGCACGCACCTTCGCCGGGGCCATCTTCGCCCGCGATGGGTGGTCCGAGCGCGGTGAGAAACACGATCAAATCGTCGACCTCGGCGGCCGTGAGCTCGGGGTCAGGCACATCGTCCTGGTCGATCTCGCGGCCGAATCCGGCCGGAGCACCGGCGATTGTGAGTCCGAGTTCGTCCGCCAGTGCGAGTCGAACAAAGTCCCCCAGGGTGGGCACACTGGCACGCCAGCCGAAGCGCCCGATCGACCCATCGGGAAGCACGTTGGCGCGCCCGCGGATCCCGTCGTGATTGCGGTCGTCGGGATCGGCGAGCGCGAGAATGTCTTCGTCGGCGATCGCATCGACGAGGCCCAGGCCGAACAGCGCCGGGGTTTGGCGCCGCTCGAACCAGTCGATCTCGTCGGCGACGGATGGGCGCTGTAGGTCGATCGCGTGCCGCATCGCCACGTTGTTGTGGGCTGGCACCGCAGTGGCGTCTCCCGTTTGGACGGCCGCGCGCAGGACATCGACGTCACGCGGACCTGCGCCACCGATGGCTCCATCGAAGTGGCAGCTGCGGCAACTATCGCCGTTGAAAAGGGGCCCGAGACCAGCGTCGATCGAGAAGTCGCGATCGAACAGGACTCGCCCTCGTTCGAAACTACGCAGATCCTCCTGCGACAAGCCTGCGAGAGGTCCGCCCAGCTCGCCCGGGCGCGACGGCGGCGGATCGAGGGCCAGCAGACCATCGTTGCGGAAATCGCCGCCGCCGAGGGCGGCAAGGAAGTCGATCAGCTCGTTGCGTTCCGCGGCTGGCAGTCGCTCGAAGCAGCGGCGTGACCGGGCGGCCTCACCGTCGTGGGAGAGGATCGCTTGCTCGAGGGTATCGGCGCGCCCGTCGTGGAGATACGGCCCCGATGCCGCCACTCCCCAAAGCGGAGCGGTACGAAACTCGCTTCCGCTGGCCTCGCCCACCGCGATTCCGTCGGCTAGGTCGGGGCCGAGGTCATGCAGGAGAAGGTCGGTGAAGGCGGGTACCGGTCCAAAAGGGCCGACGAGATCATCGCGATGACAAGCCGCGCAATCGCAGGCATCGAAGGCCGGACGGCCTCGATGATCCTCGACGCCCACGTCTGGCATGGGCGCAGCGAGCAGCCGCACGAACGTGGCGAGATTCCGCTGCGCGGCGTTGTCCAGCTCGGGATCGCCGCGCGAATCCTCGTCCGTTGTCGAGATCGGGCGCGGCAACATGGCGTCGTTGGCCTGGGTGGCGGGTGGAACCGCGGAGGCCGTGGATCCCAGGTGCTCCAGCAACGCCCCGCGTGTGAAGTCGTCGAGCGATGCACTCTGAGCCTTGCTGCCGAGCCGCCCGATGAAGCCGCGATCGAAATTGACGCGTCCGCTGATTCCATCGCCATCGCGATCGTTGGGGTCGTGATTACGCAGGATCTCGGAGTCCGGGACTTCGGCGAGCGCGCCGACTCCGAACAAGGGCATGGGATTGCGGCTGAGCAGCCCAAGCGTTGAGATGTCAGGCGCGCGCGCGGTGGGGCCTACGGAAAATTGCCTTTGCGCGGTCAGGCCCAAGGTGGGGGAGGGCATCACTGCCACGAAGGTATTGCGGTAGCGACTCGCGCTGCCGCCGGGCACCGGCTTCTCGTGGCAAACGACACAGGAGACGGCGTCGTACAACGGACCAAACCCGTCGTCGGTATCCCGGCGCGCGACGAACTCCGTCCGCCCTTGGGCGAAACGACGACGTTCATCGTCGCTCGCCCAGGGCATCGGGTCGCCAAGCGCTGCCAGGATCTCGCTCGTAGAGGCAGGGGGCCCGCATCCTATCGAGCACCCTGCGAGGATGAGCTGCAACGCCGCCGATGCTGCGTTGTTACCACGCACCGGTGGCACGGCAGGCGCCACTTTCGGGCGCGTAGTTCGCCGCTTGTTGGCACATCGCCAAGATAGGATCTCTGAGCGTGAGGCAGCCATGGCCGACAGCATCGAGCCATGCCTGATCACGCATCCCCCACTCCCCGTCGTGGCAGCTCGGAAGCGTCTCATCGCCATTTACGACGGTGGGCACGCCAGGGAGCGTGGACTCGAAGGTCGCCAGCGCGTCAAAGATTCCACAAGGGAAGGTGATGTTGACGCCATGTTCTCGGTAGCGGGCCGTGGCGAGCTGGCAGAAGTAGGGTTCCCACGAAAGTGGGTTGCAATCCCCCGGCACCTCTGGCTCTGGGACCGACTCGGGCGCCGACGGTCCGGGCTCGTCCGCGGGTCCGGGCTCGTCGCCCGGTCGAGGCCCTGGGGTTGGTGTGGTGAGGGCGAGTTCCTTGACGCAGTGGCGCTGGTTGGCGCCGGTGCGAAGACACGCCCAGGGCAGGTCCGCGAAGTCGTCAACGGCGTCGAGATCCTCGACGAACTCAGCGATTTCGGCCGTCATGGTGCCGGGCGGGCACAATGCCCCCTCATCGCCTGCATCGCAGGCATATGCGGCCGGATCGTCCGTTTCGCCGGAGCTCGCGAGCTCGCAACGGACCTGCGTGTCCTGGCCCGCGCATTCCCAGCTACGCGGCGAAATCCCGTCTCCTGGTTCGGTGTCGTCGCCGCGTTCCACCGCGCATCCACCGATGCCGATCGCCAAGGTGAGCACAATTTTCGCTGTCATCGAGATCCCTCGTTTCCCGCTCGTGTTGTTTCCCGCCGGCGGTCGGTGCAGGCTTGCACCCTGGGCCGCACCGCTTACTTGGGCATTCGCGCATACTTCCGTGCAGCAAACTGCGCCCGCATGCGGATCAATCGACGGCTGTTCGCGTGGTATGCGGGGACACGCAGCCGTGAGAGGACTTGCGAACGGTGAAACGCAACAGCGCCAAAGCCAGACTTGCCGCCATGAGGTCTGAGTTGGGGGATGACGAGTACCTCGACAAAGACCCCTCTACCACCCACCCGGTGGACATCTACGCGTTCGGTCGCAACTTCATCGAAGAGTGCGATGACGAGTCTGACGACGACGAAGGCTATCAGCTCGTCACTTCGGGGATGAGCGACCGCCTCATGCACCGAAGTCCGAACGTGGACGGCGACGAGTCGCTGGCGGCGGAGTTGATCTGGTACGTACGCGACTTGAACTCCGAGTATTTCGCAAACCTTCGCTGGTTGGCGAATCTGCCCTTTGTAGACAAGACGTGGTTCGGCCACGGTCACACCGTGCCGATGCCAAGGCCACCGCTGAGCTTCGGCAAGTTCAAGACGTTTCTTTTGTTGCCATCGATCAATGGGACTGACCGGCAACTATTCGATCAGCTGGCCCTCGAAGATCACCGGGTGCGAACGCTTGTCGTGCACCTGATCTCGGATGCCGAGTATCGGCTGGTGAGAAACAGCGACGAGGGGCTAAACGAATTTCTCGATCTCTTGGATGAGAACGGGTATCCGTTCGTCCTCGATACGAAACGGCGCTCGTACGCGTGAGTCGCGGGAGTTGTCTGCCAGAGGTCTCGCTGCTGGCGGCAAGGTAAGGCCGCCCGCCTTCCTCGGCCGCCCGTGACTCTCGCTCGGGTACGCCTCGCGGGCGCCCGCCCAATAGATGCGCCGAAACGCGCATGGGTGCACTGTCCCGCAAAGATTGACGCGTGAGCGCTATCACCCAACGTGGCGTCGGTCATTGCCGCTGTGTACAGACCGCTGGAGTGACTGCGGTTCGTCACGTCGCCCGATGCGAGCGTTCTTGACCGACGCGAAAAGCTCGGCCCAAGATGCCGCGTGGCCAAGTCGATCGTCGTCACGCTCGGTGGAGTCGAGTCCAGCTTTGCGATGGACAAGCTCGATCGCACCAAGCTCTACGGCCGCCGCGAGCGGCGACCGCTCGACCCCGAGGGCGGCCGCTGCCAACGCGCCGAGCTCACGCGGGACGGTGCATTGATCGTCCGCGCTGGCATGACGGCGCAAGGCTACTTCGACGAAGTTGGCACGTGGATTCCTAATCGCGAGCTGGTCGGGCTCGACAAGGCGGGCAACGCACTGTCGCAGGTGCCGTCGACGCTCGGTGTTGCCCAGGCTTTGCAAGGCCCGATCGCCGCCGAGGAGGTGCTCGATCTCGCGGTGCGCACGGTCTACGTCCTCGAGCCGGAGCAACTCGATCCCGGGCTCGCCGAGCTTCTGCGTGGGGGCGCGGCGTTTCGTTTCACGTTCAACTACCGCCCGGACTTTCAGGCCGAGACCGCGATCCTCATTGCCAACGACACCGGGTACTTCGCGTTGGTGGGGCGCCCAGCCGTCTCGTCGTGGGCTGCGCTCGAACTGCCCGCAACAGCCACCTTCGACACGCCCGAAGACGACGACGATCTCGACTTCGAGATGTTCTGATCGCGAGACGCCGCGGAGTTCACCATGCGTAAGATCCACCTGATGAACGAGGCCAGTCGCGATGCCACGATCGCGATCGAGTCGATCCCCGAGATCCCAAGCCCCAAGCTCGGCGTCCCGGGCAAGACCGTCGTGTTTCAGCGCTACCTCGCTGCGACCGAGCCGGGTCTGCACGCGCCGTTGCTCGCCGCCCATGGTGACCAACTCGCGCAAGCCATCATCGATGGCGACCCTGAGATCGATCTCGAGCAGGTCGGGCGGCTCATCGGTGACACCACCCCGGTGTACCTGTCGGCCGACGGTAACGTCATGCACGTCTCCCCGCAGGTCGTCGATGTGCTCATCGGCCCCGACGGCACCGAACGCGATCGCAAACCGGCCGCTGATACGCCGGGGAACATCAACGAGGTCGACGCGGTCCGCATCGCCGGCAAGAAGATCGCCAAACCCGAAGCCATCGCGAAGTTCGCATTTCGCCGCACGGTCGCGATCCGCCATGTTGACGGGCTCACCTACGATTTCCTCTATGCGATGGCCAAGCAACTCGCCGACGAAGGCGTGCTCGCCATGCTAGGAGCGGGGGCGCGTGGCCGTGATCCACTTGTGTTTCAAGAGAACGGCACGCCATACCGCGGCTTTCTTGAGGGGAGGGTCGACGGCGCCCGCTATCAACTCTTGCTTCACCTCTCGAACCTTGAGCTGAGGGTGCCGACATGAGTTTGTTTTCGACCGAAGGGGCCCGCGCGCTCGGCCAAGGCCTGCACTCCCCCGCCGGCAGTTTGCTCGACACTGAGCTCGTCACGATGTTGCGCGGCTACAAGCGCGGCGTGGCGAGCCGCTACCGCGCCCTCGTGAAGGACGAGCTGCTGACGTCATTGCCGGCGGGTCCCCTGCGAGTGTCGCCCAAGGTCGACGGCGAGTTGTGGTTTCTCATATTCGATGGCGGCGACGTTTTCCTCACCGCGCCTTCGGGGCGCGTGGTGTCGGGCAACCTTCCGTTGCTGGCCGAGGCGCGTGCCTTGGTCGCGCGGGCGCATGCGCGGACCGTCGTGACTGGCGAGCTCTATGCCGCGCGCACAGGCGGCCGCCCTCGCGTGGGCGATCTCGCGAACGCGATGGGTGGCGAGGAAAAGGCCGCAGTCGAGCGCATGGCGTTCGCGGCGTTCGATTCGTTGCGCGGTGGCGCGGCCGATGGTCCCGAGCAAGCCGCCGCCTATGCGGAACGTCTTGCTTCGCTCTCGCGGCTGTTCGAGGGCGGCAAGCGGGTGCGCGCCGTGAAGACCGAAGTCGTGAGCGGGGGCGAAGCCGTGGCCGCGCTTTTCGCCGAATGGGTCGAGGGCGGCAAGGGCGAAGGCCTTGTGATCCGCGGCAGCGACGAGTCGATCTACAAGGCCAAGCCGGCGATCTCGATCGACGCCGCAGTCCTCGGCTACACCGCGTCGTCGGAGGGGCCCGATCGCGTCGGCTCGCTGCTGCTGGGCCTGATGCGCGAGGACGGCCAGATGCAGGTCATCGGGTCGTGCGGAAACATGCCAACCGAGCAACGCCTGGCGCTCATGCCTTTGCTTTCGGCGCAGCACGCCGAGTCGAATTACCGCTACGCCAACAACCGCGGCGCCCTGTACCGCTACGTGCGCCCCGAGCTCGTCGTCGAGATCAAGGTCACCGACATCCAAAGCGAGGATTCAAGCGGCGACCCTATTTCTCGCATGATCCTCGAGTGGCAAGGCGGTGCCTGGCGTCGCGTCTGCGAGCTTCCCGGTGTTAGCATCTTGCACCCGGTGTTACTGCGCGTGCGTGACGACAAGCGCGTCGATCCCGTCGATGTCCGCGTGGCGCAAGTGCAAGAGCGGTGTTTGGTGGCTGGGATCGACAGACACGCCGATCGCCTGGTGTTGCCGCAAAGTGAGATCGTTCGGCGCGAGGTCTACACCAAGGCGGCCAAGGGTGAAGTTGCGGTGCGGAAGCTGATCGTGTGGAAGACCAACAAGCACGAGATCGATCGGGCGCTCGGGTACCCGGCCTACGTCGTGCAGTTCACCGATTTCAGCGCAGGTCGCAAAGACCCGCTTCAGCGCGAGGTGCGGCTCGCCCCAAACGAGGCCGCGGCGATGAAGATTGCCGACGAGATGCTCGCCGAGGGCATCAAGAAGGGGTGGGAGCGTCGGGCCGGCTTTGGACAGTGACCCTCCTGGCTGCGAGCGAAGCGGCCAGGCGCCGAGGCCCCATGGCCGCTGCGCAAAAGATCGAAAACGACGTCATCAGGCCGCGTCCTACCCCACCACCGTTGGTCCTTGCCTGCCGCATTGGTGGCCGTCTACGATTGGACTGCAATGGGGCAACTACCGGCGCGGTTGCAGCGGGTCGTTTGGACGATCGCGTTGCCATGGAGCTGCGTCGCGAGCGTCGAAACCACAGGTGGCTCTGGGATCGCGACACTCGGCGGTAGTGAGACCGGCGTGTCGTCGGAGGGCGGGCAGGACACTGGGACAGCGCTCGACGGCGAGGGATCGTCGTCCGCGGTTGACACAAGTGGGGACGGACCTGCGGACGAGGTTTGTAACGGGCTCGACGATGATGACGACGGTATGGTCGACAACGGCCTGCCTGATCTCTCCTGCGGTGCGGGGGTCTGCGCAGCGACTGTCGTCGCGTGCGTGGGTGGGGTCCCTAACCCGTGTATTCCGGCTGCGCCCACGGAAGAGCAGTGCAACGGCGTCGACGACGACTGTGACGGTGTTACCGACGAGGATCTCGCGCAGGCCTGCGTCAACGCGTGTGGCACCGGCATCGAGGTGTGCACGTCCGGCGGCTGGACCGGATGCGATGCCCCACAACCGCAGGACGAGACCTGCAATATCGTCGATGACGACTGCGACGGGGCTGTTGACGATGGAGTCGCCGCCTGCCAAGTCGAGATCACGCGCTGGTGGCATCCGAGCCGTGGCGAGCACTTCTATTCGGTCGATCCCAATGAAGGGTTCTGTTGCGGCTATCAGCAGGAGGCCTCACCGTTCTTCCGGCTCTACGCCGCCAGCCAGGTCGGGACCACGGCCTTTTATCGTTGCTTCCAAGCGAGTGGATTTCACCACTACACGACCGACCCGGGTTGTGAAGGGCTGCCCTACAACGAAGGCGTGCTCGGTTACATCGGCACGTCGGGGTTGCCTGGGTCAACCGCGCTCTACCGTTCCTTCAATCCGAGTAGCGGCGACCATTTCTTCACCAACAGCGCCGCCGAACACGCTTCCGCCCTCGCAAACTATGGGTTGCTCGACGAGGGCGTGGTCGGTTACGTCTGGTAGCCGATCGTTCGGATCAACCCAGGGATGGCCTCTGACTCACCACACTAGTGAAACAGCTGCGCGGTCATCTCATCCCCCTCTTTGCCGCGGATGACGATGACCCCGCCGTCGGGTCCTTCTTGGGTCGCGAAGAGGTCGTCGCCGATGAATGTGGGATTCGTCCATTCGGATCCCGGGACCTCGCAGGCGTAGTAGTGCGCGTCCGTGAACAGGCGGCTACGCGCGAAGACGGCCTGCATGCCTCCGCCATCGAGTGAGGTAAGACTCGAAACGCTCGCGGGCTTTCCGTCGGGCGCATCGAGCCGGCCCAAAGACGCCCACGCGCCGCTATTGTCGCGGCGTCGCGCGTAGCTGCGGGCCTCTCCGTCGACTCCGATCTGTGACCAAGCCGCGCCGACTCCGGCATCGTCGTGGGCCAAGAAGACGGAGGCCGAGGAGTCCTGCATCGCGGTCTGGAGCTCGGGGTTCATGTCCTCGGCTGCCGACCAGGATCCCATGCCGCGGTCGAACACGCGCAGCTTCAGCCGGGACGATGGGGCAAACCACCCAACGGCGATCCGGCCGTCGCGCGCGGCGGCGATCTCGGGGTTCGTGAAGGCGCTGGCAGCCATCACTTCCCCGGCCTGCCATGCCCCGCGGACGAACCGTCGCACCAGCAACTCGTCGCTCTGCTGCACCATCAGCGCAAACTCGCCGGGCCGAAGCACGACGATCTCCGGGCGCGTAGCGAAGTCGACGTCGGCGAGCGTCTCGCTCGTCCACTCGTTGGTGGTGGCATTGTGGTGCAGGAGCGTTGCTTCGGTTGCGTTCATGCCGATGACGTAGGCACTGTCGCCCGTTGCTGGATCCACGCGCCAGCTCAGAGGCACACTGACCCCGGGGTATTCCGACGTCCCAAGCGCATGCTGCTTCGACCACGTAGCGGATATCGGGTCGTAGAAATGGGCAGAGATGGGGTACCGCGCGGCGTCGAGGTCGACCACCAGCGCAACGGCGCGCCCGTCATCGGTCGAGTTGACCTCCACGCGCAAAGGTTGAGAAAACGTTCCGTCGAGATCGGCCCGGTCCCAGGCTCCAGTTTCGACATCGCGACGATGGACGAGGACACGGACCTTTACGTTGTAAAGCGCGTGGATGACGAACGCGTTGCCCAGGGAATCGGAAACGCCGCCGGGAGCCGCCCGACCAAACGGGTGGACCGAGATGCCGTCGCTCAGCAGGACGGTGTCGCCCCAGGCACCCGATTCAGCATCGTACGCGGCCGCCCGGACCCACGTCTCGCCGTACCACACCGCATGGGCCAAGGGGCCGGCGCTCGAATCGAACCGCGCGACCCCTGACGGTGCCCCCTCGAGAATCCGCACCTCAGTCTCGGTGCGGCCGCACCACGGACCCTCCGGAACAACCGGAACGTCCCCGGTGGAGCTGTCGTCTGAATGGCTCACCGTCGTTGCGTCCCCGGTGACCATGTCGCCGGTCGTTTCTGCTTCGCTTGCGCTCGAGGTCGAGTGCGCATCGGCCCCGCTGGATCCACCGTCTGTTGACAGCAAATGCCCCCCGGTCCGGCCCGCAGGCTGACGCTGTGATGGCGACGAGGAGGACAGGACAAAGCCTGCAATCGATATGGCGCGCTTTCGTCATGATGGAGACCTCGTGCGGCGGACCCTCGAGGAGACGAACGCGACAATCGAACGATCACCACGGGCATTGGGACCGCCGCAACGCAGGGCGCTCCACCAATGACCGACGGTCCTCTGCGTGGTGAAGCGCCGCGCCCCGCGCGCCCGCTTTACCGATGGCGGCGCGCCCCGATTCAACCGGAGGGCCACGGCGATCGCGACGGGACGTTCAAGGGAGCAAGACGATCACGGCATTTCGACCGCACCGCCGCGAGGAAGATCAAGTCGCGGATCTTGCCACTGAGGTTGACGGCGAAATCGCCGCAGCCTGCCACCATTTGCTAGGGTGCTCGGCGAATGGAACCACCTGCAGTACCCAATGGACGATGCCGCATCGTCCTCACCGGAGGCCCGGGCGGCGGGAAAACCACCGCGGCCGACTTGTTTCGCCGCGAGATCGGCGAAAGCGTCGTCGTTGTCCCCGAGGCGGCGACACTCCTGTTCTCGGGAGGATTTCCTCGATCGTCCGAGCTTCACGCCCGCAAGTCTGCCCAGTGCGCGATCTTCCACGTGCAGACCCATCTTGAGGACGTTCAGTCGGCGCTGTACCCCGATCGAATATTGCTGTGTGACCGCGGCACCATCGATGGTGCTGCCTATTGGCCCCACGACTCGCAGGGCTACTTCGACGCGGTCGGAACCACGGAGGAGCGAGAGCTGGCCCGCTATGATGCCGTAATCTTCTTCGAGACGGCCGCGGCCGGGGGAACTTCGATCGAGGGCGGCAACCCGACGCGCATCGAAACCATGGACGAGGCACTCGAGCTGGATCGAAGACTACGAAGGCTTTGGTCGAAACACCCGCGACTCACCGTCGTCGCCCACAATTCTTCGTTCGTGAAGAAGATCATGTTCGGTCTCACAGCACTCGAGAGCATCGTCGCTCAGCTACGCTGATGCGCCGAGCACAACTTTCGAGAACCTCGCTGTCATGAAGGGGGAGCATCACCTCAAGAACTAGGCCGCAGCCATGAGTGCGGCGAACCGCCTGGCCATGGTCGAGGCGAGCGACGGCGACGGCCACCCTAGCCCCCGGGGCGTAACGCGGGCGGTCGCTGCGACGCGAGCAGGCAGAGCGGCGAGCGCGTTGCGTTGCGCGAGCGCGACAGCGCTCCGCCCGTCGTCATCGAGCTGCCCGAGGAGCCAGACGTTGAGATCCCAGGCGAGCTGCCCATGGCGGAGCTCGTCGGCGGCGAGCTCGGCGAAGGTGCCGCGACCAAAGTCGTCGCGCGCGTGTGTAGCCTGGTGGGCTGCGATGATCGCCGAGAAGCTCTCGTGCACGCACCCCTCGACTGCATTGTGGATCGCGACGGCGACGAGATCCTCAACGGGGGCGTCGGGCCCGCACTCGTGCACGACTGCGCCGCGTTGTCGGGCCAGCTCCGCCATCGAATCGGCATGCCTAATCTCGTCGAGTGCGGCGGCGCGACAGCGTTCGACGAGCGCAGCGGGGGCGTCGTGGCGCTCGAGCCACCCGGCAAGCTCGTCGAAGGCCGTGACCGATGCGCGCTCGAGGTACGCACCCGCGGCGAACCACTCACCGACATCGTCGGTGGTGCGTACCGCTGCTTCGCGGTGTCCGTGAGGTCGTCGACCGCACGCCAGCCAACTGCACCCATCGTCTTCGTCTTCGTCTTCGGTCTCGAGTTCATCGCGGAGCTCGCATGTGACTTGAACTGCCTCGTGTTTCGGGTCCCATGGCGGGTCGCTAGTCGTCCTGCACGGGGTTCTGACTTCGCTGGGCGGGGCATCGCCGACCGTGCACGCGTCGGCCGTGCAGAAGAGCACCGTGTAAAGGCCACCTCCCGTTAGCATGTCCTCGCATGCCGCGGAGCACCGGGCCGCGTCGGTTTCATTTTCCTCCCTGATCTGGTCCAGGTCATCTTCGGCGAGGATGCCGCTGAGAGTGACCGTAATCTCTGCCTCACCGCAGCCGCCTGCGGCGACAAGGAGTACCAACTTGAGGACGGAGGCGAGCCGATACCGAGCGCCATCGTGTTCGTGCACAGGGGTGTAGTCGCGTGACCTGGCGCTGGGATTCCTGTTCGCGCACGGGTGCGCGGGATTGGCCGCGCGGGCGACGATCTTCACCGACGCGCAGCGGCGTGTCCGCGCCCGCTCACAACAGGC
Organism: uncultured Myxococcales bacterium; assembly: GCA_902826865.1. Lineage (GTDB taxonomy): Bacteria > Myxococcota_A > Polyangia > Nannocystales > Nannocystaceae > Xiheibacterium. The sequence continues at coordinate 51,590 of CADEGN010000006.1, read as the reverse complement.
GGACCCAGCCCCTGCCAGGTCGACGCACCTCGAGCGCACGAGTCGCGGGTTGCTCGTTCAACCTTCGGGCTGAAAGGGCGCGCACGTCGAAACGGCGGCACCGACCACCGCGACTCCGATCCCCGGATGGAGCGTTTCGACGGTCTTGCTCACGGGGTCCCACGCGCGAATGTCAGAGCCTGGATCGCCCGCGGACGAGAACAGCCACAATCGGCCGGCCCACTGCGCGAATGCCCACGGCGACCCGACGCCGAAGTCCAGTGGGTTCACTTCGATGAACGAGCCGTCGTCATTGTTGAACTCCACGATCACCGCGGGATTTCCCGCGAAGAACCCAAACAGTCGCGAGTCACCGGTGCCGGAAAGATCGGCGATCTGGTAGCCCCCATTTGGGGCGAGGTCAGCGGTGCCGACAAGATCGATGTCCATGGTGGTGAGCTCGACTCGCTCGAGCGACAGCGGGATATTGGGATCGAACGATGCGCCGAGGTTCGCGCCGAGGTAGAGCGACTCCGTCTCGCCGCCCGGCTCGTCGGCAACAAATGCCAACGTATTGACGAACACAAGTTCCTCGATCGGGTCGTCAAAGTCGGTTGGCGAGCACGCACCGGTCACGGGATCGATGGTGTGGATCTTGCGGTATCCGTCGTCATCCACCGTCATCGCCCAGAGCATGCCGGTGCGGTCGATGGTGAGTGCCATCGCCGAGTGCGCACCTTCGCAGTCGAGCGCGGCGATCAACTCGAGTTCGAGATCGCTCGGGCGGAGTCGATACAGATCCGACGATGGGGTCCCGCCCTCCGGTTCGGAGCTCAGCAGGTACATGAACGACGCGGCGCTGCTCGCACAGCCGTCGGGCGGCGTCGTGTTGCCGCCGACGTCGAGCACCGGCAGCCCGGAGCCCGTCGCGCTGTCCCCGGTCGACGAGTCGACGCCCGCTCCGGCGCCTGTGCCTCCCTCGGTTGGCGGTTGCCCGGTGTCCGTCGATCCCGTCTCCGGTCCCGCAGAGCTGCTGAGTCCTTCCGAAACGCCACCGACGTCAGCAACCGGTGTGCTGCATCCTACGAATGCCGCCAACCCCATCGAAAGGCCTGTCCGCACGTCTTGCCGCCGCATGCACGGACTCATGCACACGCAAGCCCACGCCTTCACGGCGGACGCCACAAGCGTGGCGTGCGTCCTCACAGCCCGTCTGGTCGCATAAGTCCCGTCACCCATCGCGTGCGATCGTGAGTGCAGCCTTTGCCGCCGCCTTGAACGACGCCATCGCGCCGCCTTCTGCGAGATCGGCATCGATGATCGGTACGCGCGATACGTCGTCGAGCAGATCTCTCAGGTGCGCCGCCAGCTCGGCGCGCGCAAGCTGCTCGGCTTCGGGCTCGCTCGGCGTGCCGACGAACACCACCGCATCTACGCCCTTCAGCACCAGCAGCCGCGACGGCTCGTCGGTCGGCACGCTCATCAGCAAGAAGTCGGTCTGATAGCCACGCACCTGGCCGAGTGAGAGCTCGAGAGTCGCTGTCTCGTTCTCGGCAGGCGACGTGGGATTGAGCGTCGCGCCGTTCGCCTGGGCGATGGCCGACATGCAGGCGTGGATGTCGCTGCCGCGCGCACCGTGGAACACGATCTTGTACAGGCAGCGGTGGGCGTCGTGGTCGATCTCGGACATGGGTGTTCAGGGTCTCATGGCTGGCGACACGCGGCGGTCCGACAGCTCGTCGACGTGATCGCCCGCCTACGGGCCGCGCGGCCGGCCGCGACGGCGCGGGAACCCGCCTCGGCTCCACGCCGTGGGACGCTGTCACCAGGGCTTCGCATGCTTCGCTACCCAAGGTTCACTCGACCACTCTCCCTCGTCACCGCCTGCGCGCTGGGGGCCGCCGGCGCGGCCTCGGCCATGAGCGTCGTCTTCGCTCGCCTGCTGTTCACCTCCCCGGACCAGGCGACCGCGTGCGAGGCGACGACCGCCGAGGCAGAGGCCGCTGGTCTGCGGGTCTTCGAGGGCGCAAACTCCGACTACGACGCCATAGCCGCGCGCCGGCAGGCCGAGACCACCGCCAGCTCCGAAGCCGAAGTCGCGTGGTCCGTCGTGCGTGACCGCTATCGGCTCTTCCTCGCCTACCCCGAGGCTTTCGCGCGCTGGCCCGAGCTCGCGAAGCTCGCGCATGGGCGCGCGGAGACCCTCGACAGGCTTGTCGCCGTGCTCGTCGAAATGCATCAGCTCGAGGCGGAGGCCGCCGAGCTCGAGCAGACGCAGCAACTCGAGGCGGAGGCCAAGCAGGCCGAGGCCGCCATGGAGGCCGCGCGCAAGCTGACCGCGAAGGCGCACGCCGAGGCGCAGATCATCGTTGCCGAGCAGCGCAACGGCACCGGTAAACCGAGGCTCAACCTGGGCTCCGAGCCCGACTGCACGCTCGGCGATCCTTAGGCGCTTCCGGCGAAGGGCGAGGGCTAGCGGAGCGGGTTCACTACCAGCACGCCAGCGCCGCGGCTTTCGGGGTCGTCGTGCATCGACGCCGGAATCCCCACCCAGCACGACCGCCCCTCGCGTGTGCTCGCGGGCTTCGCCCCAACCGCCCAGTGCAATCGTAGCCCGAAATCGTGCGGTGTCGGACCAGGCCGACCCAATCGAAGATACGCATCGAGTCCCAACACCGACGCGTGATACTGCGGCAATCGGCTATAGCCGAGAAAGTACCGTGCTCCGCTCGCGCGTGCGTCGTCGAGCGCATGCCCGAGCAGCGCTTGCGCGACATGGGTCCCACGGGCGCGCGGGTCGGTCGCGACGCCGACGCCGAACACGACCTCGCCGTCGCCACGATGGAGCGCGCCATCGGCGAGCGTGCCGTCCGCCGTCGCCGCGTGCCAGTCATGCGGCAGCCGCCAGCGCGCACACGCAGCGCGCCACCGCGCGGCTGCGGGCAGGCCGATCATCGCGGACGGACAGTCGGCGATGATCTCGTCGAGCGCGTCCGCGTTGGCCCAGCGCGGGCGGAATGTGCTGAGGCATCCGATGACCGTGTTCCCGCGGGTCGCGACGAAGACTCCGCCGATGGCGATCCGGCACACGAACTTTGCGGCGTCGGCGTGCATGTGTTCGCCGGCCGGCCAAGCAGCTCGCTCGACGCGCAACAGAGCCGCAAGGTCACCGGGGTGCGCGCGGCGAACAACAGTCGCCGCTGCAACTGGTCCCATCGTGGGCATCGCGGCATTCACGACGGTCCGATCTCCGGGAGCACGAGGCAGCGCACTGAGCCTCCGCCTTTCTTCAGCTCTGACGCGGGGAATGCCTCAACCGTGAAGCCGAGCTCGCCGAGCTCCGCTTGGAGCTGCTGGCTGTAGCCATCGATGAGTACGTGCTTGCCGAGCACGATGCAGTTGCAGGCCTGATGCGCGAACACGTCGTGATCGCTGGCCGCGATCGTGCGCGGCACGGCGGCACGGATGGCCGCGACTCCGGCGGGCGTCAGCCCCTGCGGCGCGTACATCACGGTGTCGTCGTCGAGGAACACCACGGCGGTTGCGAGGTGATAAAAACGCGGGTCGGGTAGCTCCACCTCGGCGATAACCCGCAGAAACGGCGCAAACCGACCGAGCGCGGCGAACCCCGCTGCGTTCGAGCGCGGGCCGTAGCCGAGGATCGCCCGTTCGCCCTGGACGCAGACGTCGCCAAGCCCCTCGAGCACAGCGCCCTCGGGGAGGGTGATCACCTCCTGGCCGACCGTCAGAAATGATTCGAGGTAGTGCGCGGACTCGGGCTCGCGCTCGGGGAAGCGGAAGCGGCTGCACAAGAAGCGCGAGCCACACAGGATGCCGGCGTCGCCGAGGAACACCATGTCGGGACAGCCGGCCTTCGGCGCGATGAAGTGCAGCCGCGCACCGAGCTCGTCCATCCGTGCGACGACGCGAGTCCACTGTCGCCACGCGAGATCGCGGTCGACCGGAACGCTGGGATCCATCCACGGATTGATCGCGTAGGTGACGTCGTAGAACGTCGGCGGACAGGCGAAGTAGCGGTGCGTTGCTCGGCGTGGTGGCATGGTGGCGGCTCGACGTCGGTCTTCGCAGTCCGCGGTGGGACCGCGAGGAATGGAGGCCGCGTCGCGGGCGGATGTGACTGCCCCCGGCGGAACGGGGCGCAGACGGGCCACCGAAGCCCGGGATCTCAACGTTGCGAGTTTTGCGCCGAGCTTCGCCAGCGGGTGAACGAGCTTGGGATTGCGAAGCCCGGGTGCCCGTCCCGGCTCACGGGGTCGCGCCGCCGGTGGTCGACGTTCCGCTACCGGTGGTCGAGCCGCCGCTGTCGCCGGAGCTCCCGCCGCTCTCGTTGCCACCGGTGGTGCTTACGCCGCAATCGTTGGGGTCCGATCCATCCGGGCACGCGCCGCCTTGGCTTCGCTCCTCGCATACGCCGGGCATGACGGCGCAGCAGTCGAACGGATCGGCGCCATCTGGGCAGCCGCCGCCCTGATCCTCTTCTTCGCACACGTCGGGCATGACGGCGCAGCAGTCGAAGAAGTCCGTGAACGGCATGCACGGGCCAAAGGCCTGCGGCTCGTCGCACTCGCCGTCCATCACGAAGGGGCACGGCGCGGGTGTGGCACACAGCCCGCCGAAGCAAAGCAGTCCTTCGTCGCAGACGCCGGGCTGGCCGGGACCGTTGGGGAACGAACACGGACACGCGAACGACCCGGTCGCGCACGCCACACACGCGTCGAGGTGGCACGACAGCCCCTCGTTGCAGGTGAAATCGGTTAGGCAGTGGCAGTCGACCGTCCCTGGCTCGCATCCCGGTCCGGTGGACGAGCTGTCGACAACACCCGTGGAGCTGGAGTCGGACGCCGGACCGGTGGAGGATGCATCGACGGCGCCCGTCGAAGTCTGCGTGGCGGTGGAGCTCGGACCCGAGCTCGCGCCTGTCGTGCCCGTCGTGCCTTCCTCACCGGGCGTGTCGGCGCAAGCGCAGCCGAGCGCGAGCGCCAGGGCGACCCGGCGTCGGCGCACGAGCGCAACCAAACCGACGAGCGCGAGCCAACCACCGCCGCGCCCGCCGCTCGTGCATCCGCAGCCGCCGTCATCATCGGCGCGCTGCTCCGGTGTCCCGCTCGACTCGCTCGATCCGCCGGCGCTCGAACTCGATCCTGCACCAGCCCCCGTCGAGTCCAACCCGGTGGTGCTAGAGCCGCCACCCGAGTCGTCGACAATCCCACTCGACGTGCTCGGCTCGGGGGCCGGCGGTGGATCCTCATCGACGCCCACCACGACGCTCGGCGACAGCGCCTCGTTGCCCGCCCAGTCGGTCGCGCGCACCTGCAGCTCCCAGACACCGGGTGGCAGCGTCACGTTCCACGACCATGGCGGGTTGATCTTCAGCCCGAGATCGACGTCGTTGCCATCGATCCGGAGCGCCATCGTTCGCAGACCGCTTATGGCGTCGCTGCCGTCCGCGGTGATCGCAAGCTGTACGCCGTCGGCCTCGGGTTCGCGATCGAAGCGTTTACGATCCTCGGGCGAGGTGATCGCCACACTCGGCGCGATCAGGTCCTCGGATCCGTCGAACGCTGGGCCGCAGACCTGACCCCAATCGAGCGTGGGTCCCCCGCCGCAGCCATCCGCCCACGAAGTTGCGCTGCCGTCAGCGGGCGCGAGCGGGAAATCGCCGCACGCGGGGCTCGGATTCCAGGTGCCGTCGGAGAAGTGGCATGGAGTGACATCGATGCCGCTTTGGGCCTCAATAAACGGGATCGCGACGAACGAAGTCGCGAACCACATCGCGTCGCTGCAATTGCCGACGTTGGGCCCCGAAACGATCGCGAACGCGCGCCAGCTGCCGTCGGACAACTGCACGAACGCTGGCCCGCCAGAGTCGCCGGCGCACGGGCTCTTACCCTGACCGCCGATCACGGCCGCCCCCCAGTCGTCGATGTAGTGAAGCACGGTGTCGACCGTGAACTTCACCCCGAACGTGTCTTGATCCGTGCCGCCATAGCCAACAAGGGTGACCGGCGTACCGGGCAGCAGCGCCGTGGTTTCGCAGCCGACCAACGCCGGTACCACGGGCACCTCGGTCACGGGCCGCGCGAGCTTGCAGAAAGCGAAGTCAGCCGCGCGCGAGGGACCGAGCTGGAATTCGGTTGCGTAGGCAGGGTTGACGATGCAGTACTCGGTGTCGACCTCGAAGCCGGCATCGCCGACGATGCCGCCGCTGGAAATATCCTCGCCGAACCACACGCGCTCAACTGTGTCGCCGCAGTGCGCGGCGTACATCACGATCTCGGGGTGGATGAGCGTGCCTGTGCAGTTCTCGAGGAACACGGTCGATGGCCACGCGCACGCTGACACGGGCCCGCCCCCGATGATCGCCGCGGGCTCGACGGGCTGAGATTCGTCGGCTGCGGCCCGACCGCCGACGAACGCTGTGAGTGCGGCGACGAAGGCGGCTCTGCGGGTGCGGAAGAAGGATTGGATCGCGTGGTGATTGGGGTGCATAGACGGCTCGTGGGCGGGTTCGCGGGCGGCGGACCGGGGTCGTGGCCAGGGTGACAGAGTTTTCATGCCTACGATCTGGCACTCATGATTCGCGAGCTCATCACCTGTTCCGGCTTGAAGTCGCGATCAACGAGATTCGCGGCATGAGCGGCAGCGACCCCGTCGGCGGATCACGCTCGACGCCGCCAAGCTCGACCGCGCGGCTAGCAGGCGCGGGGTCGGATTCGGTTGGCGCGTGGGCAGTGGTGGGGTCCATGGTCCGTACAGTCGGAGCGGCACGTTCTTTTGATCAAAGCAGCTCGAACAATCGCACTGGGACTCGTCGGTCGCACGCATGTCGCGCACCACTTGAGCGAGGCCGTGGGTGCGGCGAAGTCGACCAAGTCGGGATCGCGCGCCCAATCCGCCGTGCACTGACACCGAACGTTCGGTGAAAAGTTCCCGGCCGTCGACTCGCATGGGCGTTTGCCCATGCTTGGCGCGGCGAGCCGCCGTTCGCTGACCAGGAGCTCGCCGCGATGGCCGCCGCGGGAGAAATGCAGATCACAAACATGGCCGCGGTCGTTCCGGCCGGGGCCGCGGTCGCGGCGGGGCCTGTGACCGGGCGCCGATTCCCGGCATAACGGGCAGCATGAGATCGACTCTGCGTGTTTGCCTCGTCACGGTGGGGATGACATCGGCCTGCGGTGAAGGACCTTCGTCGGAGATGTTCGGCCCTGGGAGCAGCGATGAGGGTGGCACCGCTCAAGGAACCACCTCCGTGGGCGACAGCGGGGCCGGTAACGACGATGCGCAGGGGCCAGGCGATGGCGGTACCGGATCGAGCGACGGAGCTGCCGATGGCTCGAGTGCCGGCGAAGGCGCGAGCGAGGGCGCGAGCGAGGGTGCGAGCGAGGGCGCGACCGAGGGCGCGACTGAGGGAACGACGGGCGACGCGAACGAGGTGCCACCGATGGGCGGCGCCGATTTGCTGCCGTGGCTCGAGGCAGCGAACTACGCGGACTGGGCCGCGGAGTCGGGTGTGCATGCATCGGCGGGTCCGCACGGCGGAGGCGTCCGCACGTTTTTGAACGCATCGCTTTTCGCGTCGCTCGCCGGCGGTGTCGACACGCATGAGGTGGGTGCCGCGGTGGTCAAGGAGCTGTACGACGGCGAGTCGCTGACCGGCTGGGCTGTCATGGTGAAAGTCACCGCAGCTCCTGACGGCGACAGTTGGTACTGGTACGAGATTATCGGTGCGTCGATCTACGCCGACGATGTTGGCGAAGCACTCTGCGTGGGCTGCCACACCACCGGCGCGGACTTCGTGCGCACGCCATTCCCGTTGCAGTGATCGTCGGCTCAGGCGGGCCCGCGCGGCACCACAGACTTCGTCCACCCCTCGAGGTCCGCGAGCAGCGCAGCGCGGGTGGCCGGGCGCAGCTCGAGCGCCTCTACCCACCGTCGCATGCTGTCACGCGCACGATTTAGCCTGCTCGTGACCGCGGTGACCGAGATCTCGAGCACCTCGGCGATTTCGGCCACGGACATTTCCTCCCAATAGAACAGCTGAACGGCCGTCTGTTGCTCCTCGCTGAGATCGGCGAACGCGCGCAGGATCAGGCGCTGCTCTTCGCGTGCTGCGATCAACCCGGTTGGTGTCGCCACGGTGTCAGGGCCAGCCGCGGTGGCAAAACTCTGCAGTGCATCGGCGCGCGTGCCCTCGCGCAGATGAAGAAGCAATTGCCGGCGGGCGATGCCGAACAGGTACGCACGAAACGTGCTGTCGCGACGGAACCGCTCCCGCGCCTGTACGCATGCGAGGAGCGTGCGCTGGGCGAGATCCTCCGCGAGGTGGGGGACTTTGCTGTCGAAGAAGCGTCGCACCGCTGGCAGGTGTCGGGCCATAAGCGCGTCGCCAGCGGCTGAAACGCCGGCGATCCACGCGTCAAGAAGCTCGAGGTCGCTGGTCATTGTCCGTCCATACACGCCGACGTCTCGGCCTCGCCGATGAGCGCGAGAGCGCCGGTGGAAGAGAGATACTCGGCGCGGATCCACGAGTCGCATCGCACCGTGCGAGAGATACGAACTTCGTCTAGGCCGCCCACGAGCCCTTCACCGCCGTCCGGGCCGCGGCCGAATATCAACGCATCGCCGGCATCGGAAATCAGCGGTGGCCCGAGCTCCCGCGTCTCAACGGTGACCACAGGCTCGCCATTGACGAAGAGGCGAGGGCGGACACCGGCTGCCGGTGTGCAGTCGTCGGCGCCGCAGTCGTCTGCGCAAACCGAACCGCAGGTATCGAGATCTTCGCAGAGACTCACCGCGAGCAGGCGCCAGACGTCATCGACCGCGATTGCGTCGGTCGGTCCGCTCCACGCGGCCGGGTTGAGCTCACCGTCGCGCTGGAAGCCGAGGGAGCGCTTGGGCTCGGCGGCGTTCGTGGGTTCGTCGACGAGGTAGAACTTCCAACCTTCGTGCCCCGGATCCGTACGCGACTTGCCGGCGATCCGCGCCGCGTCGGGCCCGGCCAGTGCGTCCACGCGGACCCAGGCGAGAAGCGTGCCGCCGGCGGAAAACACATCGTCGAGTGGTGCCGGTGAGCCAACGTTGATGCCCGACCCGGCGGAATCGAAGGCCCGTCCGTCACCGATCACGGCCGCGGTCGGTCCATTCGAACCGTCGCTGCCATGCGCACCAGTGGCCGACGCGTCGTTGACGTCGTCGCCGAAGTGCCACACGCCGACGTGGTGCTCATCCCAGGCGATGGCCGGGGGCGGCGCGTCCGCCTGCGGATTGTCCCAGTACATGTCGATGCCGTCGTTTTCGCCCGTTCGAAGTTCGGGTACGCGCACCCAAACCCGCGATGTGCCGGCGGGATCAAAGCGGTCGACTTCGTGCGCGAGCACGGTATCGCCGTCGACGAAACGCAGATCGATTCCAGAAGGTGCGAAGCTGCCCGGCAGCTGTGAGTGCTCGATGGCGACGAGCACAGTGAAGTCGACGAGCGCCGGTCCAGGCGCGCCGGCGAACGCGATGCGAGCACGATGGCGCCAGCCGCAGTCCCACCACCCGCTCGGGGTCGGCGTCTCCCCACTGCTTTCGCTGGTGGTCGTGTTCGACGACGTGGTACCGCCGGTCGGCGGCACGCACTTGCCAGCGATCGCCGGATCGGCGTAGTCGCTGTAGCGCCGGCGTGGTTCACACTGACTGTCAGGATAGGTGCAGTTGCCGGCGTCGCATTGACCGTCTGTCATGCGCGAGCATTGCGACGCGTTCTCGCACTCGAAGGCGACCTGCGGCAGGCAACCCGTCACGCCAGCGACGAAGCCAAATAACGCGCACGTGCCCCAGACGGCCGTCATCCCCGCCGATGATCTTACACGGACGCGAGAAATCGTCGCGCCGTGCGTCGCGGCACGCGCTGCGGCATACACCAGGCGCGCTGCGGCATGTACCAGGCGCGCCGCGGCAGGCACCAAGCGCGCTGCGGCAGGCACCGAGCGCGCTGCGGCAGGCACCAACGTGGTTGAGTGACGTGTAGGGCCCGGGTAGACTGGTAAGGCGTGGCCCAGGTACGAATGGTAGCGGGCGACCGCGGCGCGGGCCGTCGGCTGGGCAAGTACACGTTGCTGCGCCGGATCGGTCGTGGGGGTATGGCGGAGGTGTACCTCGCGCGTGCGCATGGGGTTGGTGACACCGATCGTCTGGTCGCTGTGAAGCTGGTGTCCTCGCACATGGCAGATGACGCTGCATTCGTGGCGATGCTCCAACAAGAGGCGCGGATCGCCACGAGTCTCGATCACCCCAACATCGCTGCCGTCCTCGACTTTGGCTGGAGCGATGGCGAGCCGTACCTCGTGACCGAGTATGTCCACGGTTGGTCCCTGCAGGAGGTGCTGCGCGCGGCGGCCAACGCCGGATCGCCGCTCCCGCTCGGGTGCGCCCTGGGGATCCTGCGCGCGGTGGCCGAAGCGCTGCACTACGCGCACGAAGCACGCGATGTCGAGGGTCGGCCGCTTGGCGTTGTCCATCGCGACGTATCGCCATCGAACGTCTTGGTTCGATTCGACGGGGTGGTGAAGGTCGTCGATTTTGGTATTGCCAAGGCGACGAGTCTCCCCACGGCAACCGAAACCGGTACGCTCAAGGGCAAGCGCGGGTACATGTCGCCCGAGCAGTGCAACGGACTCGAGATCGACCGTCGCAGCGATGTATTTGCCCTCGGCATCCTGCTGTTTGAGGTCACCACCGGCTATCGCTTGTTTTGCGGCGACAACGACTTCGCGGTCATGAATCGGATCGTCAAGGGTGAGTTCGTAAGACCTTCGGAGGTGATGCCAGGCTACCCAGACGCGCTGGAGCGGATCGTCGTGCGTGCGCTTTCCCCACGGCGCGATGCTCGTCAGCCCGATGCTGCCTGCATTCAGCGCGAACTCGAGGCCTTCGCGCGGGACGAACGGATTGAGGTCTCGTCGCTCGCTCTGCGCGAGGCGCTTGAGGATCTGATGGGCGCGCGCCCGCATCCTGCGCTGGAGCACGACGTGACGTCGTTGCCACCTCCAGCCGGCGACACGCTCGCAAACGCCGCGGCGGCGACGCGTCGGATCACGCGTCGGAGTTGGCGCTGGCCAGTATTCGCGTCGTTGCTCATTGGTGGTGTGACGACGAGCGTTGTCGTCGGGCATGCGCTCACGTCCGACGATGCCCAGCAGGCCGACGGGCCCGAGCCAGTCGCATCGGGGATGCCGGAGGCGGCGGGGTCGGCTGCCGTTCCCGCGGCAACGCGCGCGCTCACGACGGATTCTCCGGCTCCCCCGTCGCACGCTGATTCCGTCGCACCCGCGCCGCGGGCGGATCCTCTCGCTCCCGCGTCGCAGGCGGGTTCTGTCGCGGCCGCGCTGCCTGCGGACCCCAGCGCCGCAGCAAAGGAGGAGCGGACTTCGCCACACCGCGACCCGCCACAACCAACCAAAGCCCCGCGTCGTCGTCGTGTCACGACGCGATCGCAGCCCAGCGAGCCCGCAACAACTGTGGCGCCATCGACGGAGGCGCCGCGGCGACCCCGTCGCACCCTGTTTCCGGATGGCGGCTAACCGGTGACGTTCCTGCTCGTCGCGCTTGCTGTCTTTGCCCCGACTGTGGACGAGCTCGCCGCTCGGGCCGAGGCGGCGTTCACCGAGGAGGACTACGACGCAGTCACCGCTGCCCTGCGCGAGGCGCAAGCGATCGATCCCCGGCCCGGTTTCGTATATGGCCTGGCCCAGGCCGACCGACTCGGAGGTCGCTGCGCGGCAGCGATGGACGGGTACGCGGCCTACCTCGCCCTTGATCCTCCGGCAGCTCCGGCTGAGCAGGCTCGGCTCGGAATCGCCGAGTGTCGAGCGATCCTCGGCGCGCGGGAGCAGGCGCTCGAGCTGGCGCGAAGCGGTGAGGTCGATGCGGCACGCAGCGTGCTGACCGATCTGCAGCGCGAACGCGATCTCGTAGATGTCCCAGAGCTGGCGCTCGCACTTGTCGAGGTGGAACGCGTCGCCGGTCGCTGTGACGCGGCGCGTAAGGCCCTTGCCGATCTCGACCGTTTGCACATCAAGGCGGAGGTGCGGGCGTTCGCCGGCGAGCAGGTCGAGCGCTGTCAGACGGGCAACAACGCCCCGCCGAGCCCCCGCGTCGAGCCAGCCACAATCCCGGCTGCGCCCGTACGGCCCGTTTCGCCGCGGCGACCCTGGCACCGCGACCCGCTCGCGGGTGCACTCGCGGGTTTCGGTGCCGCGAACGTGGCGATCGGGATCGGCCTGCTCGTGGGAGCGATTCGCGTGCAACGCGATGCCGCGGACGCCGCAGACGAGTCGGCGTTTGCCGGCCGGCGAACTCACGCGCGCCGACTCCACGTCGTGGGTTGGTCGGCGTTGGCGGTGGGCAGTGCGCTCGTGATCGGTTCGGTCGCCCGCTGGGGCTGGCTCGCGCGTCACGCCGGCAGTCGGCGCGCGGCCGCGCGACGCTGAGTTCCCGGTGGCCCGGCCGGCACGGAGCCGCCGACAAAGATCCTGCCGGGTCGCGCGTGACATCGTGGGCGCGACCGCTACTTGGAACCCGCTCCCATGATCTCCTCCTTCGGGATCCGCAACGCCGTCGGTCTGGTCGTTCTCGCCGCGCCCACGCTGGCCCATGCCGGCGGTACGTTCACCGTCATCACCGAGCAGAGCGGCGTCGGGGCCCTGCGCGACTCTCAACCCGATGATTGGTGGGTGTCTGGCTTGCACCTCATCGATCTCGACGGTGACGGCCATCTCGACTTGTTTCTGTCGGGCCACGGCGGCGGGTCTTTGGCGGCCCTCAACGATGGCACCGGCGTCTTCACTGCGGCCCCCGGTACGATTCCGCCGACCGAGTTGTTGCTGGCCGCCGATGTGAACGAAGATGGCATGGTCGACATCTCGGCCACCTACGTCGATGGCGGCGCGCAGTGGTGGCTCAACACCTCGACGCCCGGGATGCTGGGTTTCGAGGCCACAGAGATCACGCGCGAGGGCAACACCGGGCGAGCGCAGGTGCTCGCGGACGTCGATGCCGACGGCGATGTCGACTGGTTGCGCGGGCATTTCTACGGCATGAGCATCGATCTGGGCGACGGGACCGGAGCCTTCGAGACCGATAGCCAGGTGCAGATGTTCGGCGAAGAATGGCCATCGTTGCTGCCTGCTGACCTCGACGCGGACGGCGATCCTGATTTGGTGTGGGTCACCGGCGGCTATGACTATCCACCTGGGGCGACCCGGATCCTCCGCAATGACGGCGGGCTCGCATTCGCGGAGATCACCGAACTCGCCGGGATCCCGGCCGACAACAGCGTTGTGTCCGGCGTCGTCGACGTGGATCAGGACGGTGACGTCGATCTCATCACCCACACCGACCTGACGTTTCCGCACCGTGTCTGGCTCAACGACGGTGACGCACACTTCGAGGAACTGGTCGGGGCCGTGAGCGGCGACTCGGGCGGCTCGGAGTACGCGAGTTGGGGTCTGGCCACGGCCGTAGATCTCGACCATGACGGATTGGTCGAACTGGTCGTCGACGGCAAGCATTACCTCAAGATCCTGCGCGGCACGGGTGGCGGGCAATTCGCGTACGCCAACGACGACTGGGGGATCGCCGACATCGCTGAGTCCAGTGTCGACGGCGGTTTCGCATTCGGGGACATCGATGACGACGGTGATCTCGACCTCGTCGCCTACGAAGAGATCTATCCCGTGCGTCAGCTGGTCGTATATCGAAACGACCTCGCGGTGGGGAACTGGGTGCGTGTTCGCGCGGTCGGTCTCGCCGGACGCAAGGTGGCTCCGACGGCGAAGATCTCGGTGCACCCGGCGGGGCAAGATTCGCTGATCGGCCACGCCCAGTTGTCGATCTACGACAAGCAGGCTCAGCAGCCGTACTACGCCCACCACGAGAGCGAACGCCACTTCGGCATCGGCTCGCATGACAACGTCGACGTCAGCGTTCACTTTTACCCCTCGTTCAAATTGGTGACGGTCGAAGACGTCCCCGCCGGTAGCTTGGTGCGCATCGGCGAGGATGGTCGCGGCGTCATCGTTCCTCCGGGTGGGGGTACCGGCGACGGGACCAGCGGTAGCGATGGCGCGGATGAGTCGAGCGGAGATACGCAAGCGACGAGCGCGGCCTCGGCGGCGAGTGACGGGGCGAGCTCTGGCGGCGTCGGCCTGACCTCGGGCGGCCTGGCGGATGACAGCACGGGTGCCGCGGGCTCCCATGACGCCAACGCAGATGGCTGCGGCTGCACAAGCGATCGAAAACCGGCGGCTATTGCCGTGCTGGTGGTGGTCGCGCTCTTACGCCGGCGTCGCACACATCACTTCGAAAGGTAGACCCTGTGGCCGGCGAGCGGATCGATCGCCAGCATTGCTCCGTTGATCCGAGCGAACAACAGCTCGCCCGCGAACGCCAGTGCTCGGATCTCGTCGAGCGCGGGTCCTGATCCCATCTCGCCGCTCGCGACGACCCTCCGCATTCCATTGGCGAGATCGACGGCCACGATTTCACCGGCGCTCGTGACGAACAGTGTGTCGCTGGCTGGATCCATGACGATGCCCGAGGGCTCGACCAGTGGAGCGCCGGCACCGTCGAGGACGTCGCGATCGCCGGTCGTCAAGTCGAGCACGTAGAGGTCATTGGAGTACGCCCGCGTGAGCACCGCACGCCCGCGCGCGAAGTCGCCTTCGATGTGGACGAAGCTGTCGACAGCGACGCCGCTGCCCTGGTTGGCACTGGCCACGAGGGTGCGGTTGCCGGTGGCCAGGTCGATCGACAGCACTTGCGCCGCATCCCAGTCGAGGACGATCGCGCGGTCATCTGTGGGGTCGTAGGCGATTCGGGCCGCGCGCGCCATCGCTGGGCCCGTGCCAAGCCCGGCGCCCGATACGATCGCGCGGCCCTTGGTCGCGACGTCGACAGCCACCACCATGCCGCCATCGGGTACGAGGGCCTGACCGCGCTCGGAGACGAACGCGAGATCCCCCGGGTCGCTCATCTCAGCTCCCTCGCCCTGGCCTTCGCACGCCGGCGTCGACTCGGAGCAGGTCGCCCAGTCGCGATCCCCAGACGCGAGATCGATTCGGAGCACGCCGTCGTAGTTGGTATCGGCGGAATGGACCGCGCCGGAGATCGGATCGACGTCCATTCCGCGCAGGTTGGTGGCAGTCCACTCGAATCCGGTCCCGCGAAGGACCCCAGCGTCGTCCGGAAATCGCGTGATGATCACGGTCTGAGTGCCGAGAACGTCGCTGCCTCCGGCCTGAATGCTCGCGGCGAGGGCGTTGTCGCCGAGGGCCAGCGGTACTTCCGCATGCCAGGTCGCAAAACCGTCGTCGGAGATCGCGGCCACGCCGCCCACCGTCACGCCGGTGACATCTCCGCCGTGCGGCGTGGTACCCCGCACGACGATGGTGGGCGAAGCGGTCGCGCCACTCGGCGGGAACACGATCGTCGGGCCATCACCTGGCTGGTCGACGCCGGTGGAATCACCGAGCTCGCCAGAGTCGGCCCCGCCCGTGCTCGAGACGGGCGTCCATGTCGTCCACGCCCCTGTCACGTCCGATCCGGTCGACGAGCCCAAGGACGACACACCTGTGCCGACGTCCGTGTCGCCGCCAACTTGCAGCCCGTCATTCGCGGGCAGCGAACACGCCGCCAACAACGCAAGCGCAACGAGCCGTTCGCGTACCATGGTCATGCCCGTAGTTCGCTAAGCACCGAGGTGCCCTGCGCTCCCACGGTGTCGACATCCTCGAACCCCATCGCGTGCACCAGGGTGAGCAACAGCCGGTGGTAACTCGCGCCGCCCAAGTGCACCGATCGCCCGGTCGCAAGGTATCCCCCTGCGTTTCCGAGGATCACGCAACCCACCCCCAACTCGCCCTCACGGCTGTGTTGCTCGTCGCCCTCGGCGATGAGCCCGAGCTCCGGAACACAAACGATGGTCGTGTGATCGAGCAGCGTACCGTCGCCCTCGGCGATGTCGGCCAAGCCCTGGGCGAGCCGGGCGACCTCCCCATACTCCCAAGTTCGCACCTGGAACAGGCGCGCACCCTCGGTGGTGTTCGAACCGTGGGCCACGTCGTGGAAGTCCTTCGTGTTGCCCGACCACGGATGCGGATTGGTCTCACCGGAGAAACCGAGCATGAGCGATGCCACGCGTGTCGCGTCACAGCGCAATGCTCCCGTCAGGACGCTGATCTGCTGGGGAGACTTGTCGGGCCAATGCCCGGCATCCCAGTCCTCGGGCGATGTGTCCGGCGGTGGATCGCCGCCCGTGGAGCAATTGAGCGGTATGTCGTCGAGCAGGTGTTGCTCCTGTTCGTCGAGGAGTGCCAGGTGTTGATCGAGCAGTCGGCGGTCTTCGGCGCCCAGGCGTGCGCGGAGGCGGGCGTGATCGGCCTGGAGTTGGTCGACGACGCGCAACTTCATTGCGCGGAGTCGATCCTGCTCCTCGGTATTCGTCGGATCAACTCCGCCGTCGCCGAATACCTTCGCGAATGCAACGTATGGATCGGGGATCGGTGGAACGGCGAGTCCACTCGCCGTCCACGAGATGGTGCCGTCGTCGCGGCCGGCGATGTCCTTGTTCTGCAGCGTCAGCTGCAACGAGGCTAGCGGGGTTTGGTCGGCCACACGCGCGGCGATCAGCTGATCGATACTCGGACCACTCGCGGGCTTCCAGCTCTCCGGGGTCTGGTTTGGCCACCCGGTCAGACACTCCGAGTGGCCGCCGTGGTGTCCGTGCGCGCCACGGAGGCCGTAGGCCACCAGCACGCGGTTCGCGAACGGTTCGAGGGGTTCGAGGTAGGTGCCGGCAAGCGAGAAGGGACCGCCAGACGCTGGCAACATCCCGTCGGCGACATCGTTTTGGGGCAGGTACACGAACACGATGCGCTGTGGCGCATCGGCGCCACGTGCTCGCCGCGCGAGGCTGGCGAAGAACGGCAAGGCGAGGAGCGATCCGCCGACTCCACGCGCGAAGTTGCGGCGACCGACTCGCATCTTGGCGCTAGCCCGGGGGTAGATCATTGAGAGTCTCCGATGGCGCGTTGGCGGAAAGCCGGGGAGTCGGCGAGGGCGGCGAAGGCCTCCTGCAGGGAGCCGTCGCCGGCCACGACATCGCCGATTGCTGTGAGACTTGGCTCGTCGGTCCGCGCCTCACGGCGGCCCAGTGCGAACCGGGTCCACTGGCGGGCAAAGCAGCGGCGGAGCTCCTCGCGATCGGCGATGAGCTCCGACAACTCGGCGGCGCCCTCGAGCGTTCCGTCGTCGACTCCGAGCGACGGAATCCCGCCATGGGCGTCGATCGGCCGACCGTTTTCGACGTCGCGGTGGCGGCCGATGGCGTCGAAGTCCTCCATCGCGAACCCGACGGGGTCGAGGATGCGATGGCAGTAGCTGCACGCGGGATCGGCCGAGTGCTGGGCCCAGCGCTCGCGGGTGGTCTGGGCGTCGCTTGGCGGTGGTTCCTCAATCACAATGTCTGTCGGTACTGGCGGCAGGGCTTGGCATAGGAGCGAGCGCAGGACGAACACACCGCGTTTGACCGGGGAGGTCGCGTCAGTATCGCTGGTGACTGTGAGTACGCTCGGGTGTGTCAGCACGCCGCGACGCTGTTCGGGCAGCTCGGTTCGGGTCGGCTCGTCACCAAGTCCGTCGATGCCGTAGAGCGGCCCGGTGCGCGCATCAAGGATCGAAAACCGGGCGACAAATACCTCGCGCAGGCCGCTCGGATCCGTCCACAGGAGGTGATCGATGAATGCCTCGGTTTCGCGTCGCATCGCGTCCGCAGTCGCGGTATCGAAGTCCGGGTAGAGCGCCGCATCACGGCTGATCCCTTCGAGTCGACCCAGGCGGAGCCACTGGGTCCAGAACGACCGCAGTGTCTCCCGGGCGCACGGCAATCGCAGCATGCGTTCTGCTTGGGCGGTGATCGCGTCTGCATCGCCGAGCATTCCGGCGTCCGCGGCGGCTCGCAGTTCGGTGTCGGGAACCGTCTCGCATAGCGCGAACGAGATCCGCGCCGCGACCTCGTGATCGGTGAGGGCGATCGCTCCGTTCGCCACGGCCCCCGTGCCGTGCTCGATGAGAAACAGAAAGTTCGGGCTGCGGAAGATCGCGCGAATTACCTGGCGAGCGCCGTCACGGTAACCCTCGGCGGCATCGTAGAGATCGAGCAGCTGTGTGCGCTCGTCGTCGTCGATCGGTCGCCGGAATGCCAGCGGCGTCAGGACGTCGACAAACGCGGCTACGCATGGCCGCCGCGCGCTTGCGAGCGCGGGCCCGTCGTTCGGCAATGCGCTGGCGGGGGCACACGCAGGAGTGATCGCCGCAAGGTCCTCGCTGAGGAGGTGAGCGGAGATCTCATCGGCGATCGCGGCGTGTGCGTCCTCGTGCAGCGAGCTGATCGTCTGGGATTCGACGATCCGATCGAAGCCGAGGTCGGTATTGTCGGCGGGGAGCTGGTCGAGCGCGTCCGGCCGAATGCCGACCAACGCTTCGATCGCGTTTCCGAGCTCCCGACGCGACAGCAACCGGACGACCGTCGAGGGTTCGCCGGGCAGCTCCGCGGGTGTGCCGGGCCCAGCCCCTGGCGTGTCAGATCCACTATCGCTGGCGGTGTCGCTGCCGGTTTCAGTGTCCCCATCGACGAGCTGCGCGGAATCGCCAGATGTGCCGACGTAACACGCCGACACGGCGAACAGCAGGCTTGAGAGCGAGGGCGGCGCCTTCACGCATTCCGAGTAGCGACCGCCGGCGGCATGTCACGCCGGCAGCGAGCCAAATCGTGTCGTCGTGCTCGTCCCGGCCGTCGGCGTAGGCGTGATCACGTCCGCGACGACGCGTCGGTCGCGCCTGCCGCAGCCGTGAACCGGGGGCGGCTTCGACTTACTCGCCCACCTGCGCGACTTGGCGCGCCATGCCACCCACGCGCGCGGAGTACAGCATGCCCGCGGCGATCTCACAGATGGTGCGCTCGAGCTCGGCGGCAAAATCCACGCGAAGCTCGGCGAGGTCCTCGCGCTCGACAAGCTCCCGCAAGGCGGGCGGCGGGTCGGCCATTTGGCGCAACCCGACCACGAGCGCGTGCGTTCGCAGTAGCAAGCGCACCCCGTCCCCGGGACGCAGGCCGTCCAGCGCAGCTTCGACGACTTTGCCACCCGCAACTATGTTGTCACGCAGCGTTCGCTTGAAGGAGAGGGCGATCTCGATCTCGATGTTCTGTTCGAGAACTGTGCGCAACAGGGCGAGGAGGTCCACCAGGCTTTCACGGGCGACCAAACTCGCCGCGATAAGCCGAGCGAACTCTGGAGCCTCCAGCTTGCCGGCGCGACCGAGTGAGTCGCCGAGCGCGGCGAACCACGCGACCAATCCGCGCTCGAGCGCAGCGAGGAACAAAGCCTCCTTGGTCGGAAAGTAAAGGTAGAGCGTGCCCTTGGCCAACCCGCAGCGCTCTGCGATCTCCGCCATCGTCACGGTCGCATACTGCCGCCGGCCGAGGCACTCGGCCGCGATCGTCAGGATCATCTCGCGGCGAGCGAGCTTGTCGTCGTCATTGCGCGCGCGCGATGTCACCGGCCCGCGGAGGCGACTGCGTGCCATTGCCGCCTAGCCCAAGAGCTTGCGGACGACCCCAAGCTTGCTCGCATTGTACGGTGGGTACTTGACGTCCGGATCGAGGAAGTTGGCGGTCTTAACCACGCCTTTGCGGTGGGAGAACGTCTCGAACGAGAACTTCCCGTGGTAAGCGCCCAATCCGCTCGGCCCGACACCGCCGAACGGGAGGTTAGGATCGCCGAGGTGCACGAGCGTATTGTTGATGCAGCCGCCGCCGAACGATACACGTTCGATCACGGAGGCCTCGTCATCGCTGTCGCGCGTGAAGAGGTACAGGGCGAGGGGATGGGGCCGCTGCCCGACGATGGAGATCGCGTCCTTGAGGGACGAGAAACGCATGATCGGCAGGATTGGCCCGAAGATCTCATCGGCCATGATTTTGTCGGTCATGTCCACGCCGGCGAGTAGGGTGGGGGAGATATAGCGATCGCTGGCGTCGTGATCGCCGCCGAAGACGACCTTGTCGCGGTCGATCAGGCTCAGCAGACGGCTGAAGTGGCGGTCGTTGACGATGCGGCCGAGATCGGGGCTCTGACGCGGATCGCTGCCATACATCCTACGGATCGCGGCAACCATCCGCTCGATCATCGTGTCGTGGATCGACTCGTGGATCAACATGTAGTCCGGGGCGACACAGGTCTGGCCGGCGTTGGTGAATTTGCCCCACACGATGCGGCGGGCGGCCACGTCGAGATCGGCGCTCGGCATGACGATCGCCGGGCTCTTGCCACCGAGCTCGAGGGTGCAGCGCGCCAGTTGATCCGCGGCTGCTCGTGCAACGATGCGGCCGACTTGGGTGCTCCCGGTAAAGAAGATGTGGTCCCAGGCCTGGGCCAGCAACGTCTGTGAGGTGACGACGTCACCCTCGACGCACGCGACGTACTCTTCGGCGAACGCGTTGGAGACGAGTTCGGCGATCGCCGACGATGTTGCCGGGGCCAGCTCAGAAGGCTTGACTACCGCGACGTTTCCGGCGGCGATGGCCCCGATCAGCGGGGCAAGCGATAGCTGCAAGGGATAGTTCCACGCGGCGAGGATGAGGTTGGTCCCGAGGGGCTGGTAATGCAGTGCGCCCCGTGACGGTGCGATCACGAGCGGCGAGAAGGCGTTGTGGGGTCGCATCCACTTCGCGACGTGGCGGAGCGTGTGACGGATCTCCGCGTGGAGGAACCCGATCTCGGTCGTGTAGGCTTCGGTCTCGTTCTTGCGGAGATCGTCGTGGAGCGCGTCGAGGAGCTGACGCTCGTGCTTGCGCAAAGCCTGGGACAAGGTCGCGAGCTGCTGCTCACGGAAATGCAATGGGAACGTCGCCCCACTTTCGAAGTAGGTGCGCTGGCGCGCGACCAGGTCGCGAATGCGCGCGTCGAGGTTGGTGGCGCCGCGCAGGTGGGGAGCAGGAGATCCGGGCATGTTGAGGAGCGCCTCCGAGGTCGCCGTGGTTCGAGGATAACTGACTCACGGTCATTTTCCAATCTCGCTGAAATCACTTCAAAAAATGAGCATCCAGATCGATGAACACCGGCCGCTTCGAAACGCGGTTTCAGTCGTCGGTAGCGACCCGGCCGCGGGCCGCCTTGGTCGACGCTCGCGCGCGCTTCGTGTCGAGACGACGCCGCTTGGAACCGGTGCTCGGCCGGGTCTTACGCCGGCGTTTCGGTTCGACCGCTGCAGCTCGCACGAGCGCGGCCAGCTTGGCACGCGCGTCATCGAGGTTGCGCGACTGATTTCGCGTAGCCGTGCTCGTGATCACAAGGCGCCCTTCGGCATCGAAGCGCGCCCCCGGCAGGGCGCGGAGCCGTTGCTTGATCGCAGCGCTGATGCTCTCGCAAGCGTTGACGTCGAACCGCAGGTCGACCTTCGAGGCGACCTTGTTGACGTTCTGACCGCCGGGTCCGGGGGATCGCACAGCCGTCCATTGCAGATCGCGAGCCGGAATGACGAGCCGAGCCGCGCCCATATCCGCGCCCGTGTCCCCCGCTGGTCGCGGGCGGCCGAGCGGAAACTCGAGCTCGATCTCCAGGTCGCGATCGTCGGGCACGCCGGCGGACCCTACCCCGCAAATGCAGATCCGGGAAAGCGGAGGCTGCGTCGGCGGAAAACAGGCGAGGGACGCCACGTCGCGTTATGCTGGTGGGTGAATATGGCGCGGATCTTTGGATGTCTGCTCGCCTTGCCCTTGGCGGCCTGCAAGTTCGATCCGGGTGGCGCCGGGAGCGGCGTAGGCGTGGCCGAGGATACGACCGCCGCCGGTTCCAGCGGCGCCGCGGTTACAACCACAGCCACAATCGAAAGCAGTCATGGAAGCGGCGCAGACACCTCGTCCGGAGGCGCGATGTGCCTTGCTGGCGCACTCGGCTGCCCCTGCGATAACGGCACCTGCGCACAAAACCTCGTGTGCGTGGAAGATGTTTGTGTGGCGGCTGGGTTCTGCGGCGACGGCGTGGTCGACCACGATGAGGCATGCGACGAAGCCGATGACGTCAACGACGACGGCTGCAATGCGGACTGCACGTTGTCAATGGGTGCGGCGGCGATCTTCGCGGGCTCTGCCAACACCTGCGCGCTTTCCTATGAGGGCACCGTTCGCTGCTGGGGTGAGGGTACGCGCGGACGACTTGGTTTGCAGTCCATCGACGATGTTGGCGCGATCGATGTTCCCAGCGATCACGGCGCGATCGACATCGGCGGACCGGTGAAGCAGATTGCGATCGGCACGGCGCACATGTGCGCCCTGCTGGTGGACGGTCGGGTGCGCTGCTGGGGCGTCGCCGAGGGCGGCCGTCTCGGATACGGCCCTTCGGTCACGGAGGACATCGGAGACGACGAGACGCCCGCCTCCGTCGGTGATGTCCCGCTGCCCGGTTCAGGTCGGGCGGTGAAGATTGCGAGCAACGGGCAACACACATGCGCGGTGATCGATGTGGATCGCAAGGTTGCATGCTGGGGTATCGGCAACAGCGGTCGACTTGGCTACGGCAACGTTCAGGCGGTCGGCGACGATGAAACCGTCGCCCAGGCAGGGATGGTGGATCTCGGGTCTGTGAGCGTAGTCGACGTTGGCGCGGGCGCTGCACACACCTGCGCGCTCCTCGACGATGGCGGAGTAACCTGTTGGGGCGATAGCGCAGCGGGCCGCCTTGGGCTCAGCTTTGCGCAGTCGGAAGATGTCGGCGACGACGAGACCCCCGCCAAGCTCTCGCCGATCGAACTCGCCGGACCGGCGGTCGCGCTCAGTGTGGGCGCGCTGCACAGTTGCGCGCTGCTCGACGACGGCCGCGTGACCTGCTGGGGCACCGGCGCCGCTGGGCGGCTCGGGACGGGTTCTAGCGCGAACATCGGTGACAACGAAACGCCGGTCGATGCGATCTTGCACGTCGGCGCTCCGGTGGAGGCGGTCGCGGCCGGACGCGCGCATACCTGCCTTCTGCTGGGTGGCCAAGGTGTTCGCTGCTTCGGCGAGGCTGGCAGCGGTCAGCTTGGAACCGGCGCCACCACCGATCTCGGGGGCACATTCGCGTCGACGCCCGACATGCTCGCGGACGTCATGATCACCAACGACGGGCGTCGTCCGCTCGCGGTCGCCACAGGTCGGGATCACACCTGCGCACGGATCACTGGCGGTGCGGTGCGGTGTTGGGGTGCGGCTGACAAGGGTCAGCTCGGCTACGGCAACACCACGGTGATCGGCGACAACGAGCCGCCTTCGGTGACCGGCGATGTCTCTTGTTGGCCGTGAGCGTTACTTGAACTCGATCAGCTCGACGTCGAAGACGAGCATCCCCGCGGGCTTGCCAGGTTTGCCCTGGTACGCGAGCGCTTCAGGGATCCAGAAGCGCGTTTTCTCGCCGGCCACCATCAACTGCAGACCCTCGGTCCACCCTTTGATGACGCCCGTCAATGGGAACGTCGCGGGCTTGTTGCGGGTGACCGAGCTGTCGAACATCTTGCCGTCGGTCGTCCAACCCGAATAGTGCACGGTGACGCGGCTCTCGGCTTTCGGGTGCTCGGTGCCCTTGCCCTTCGCCAGGACCTTATACGCGATCCCGCTCGCGGTGGTTTTCGCATCCTTCGGTGGGGCCGCGACGTCCTTCGGGGTTTCAGGAGGCGGAGGCGGCTCCGGCAGATTCTCGATCTCGACCAGCTCGACGTCGAAGACCAGCATGCCCTGGGGCTTGCCGGGCTTGCCGTCATACGCAAGCTCCTTCGGGATCCAAAAGCGGGTCTTCTCGCCCTTAACCATGAGCGGGATGCCCTCGGTCCAGCCTGGGATCACTTGCTTGAGGTTGAAGCTCGCTGGCTTTCCGCGGGTGACCGAGCTGTCGAACATCTTGCCGTCGGTGGTCCACCCCGAGTAGTTGACGGTGACCTTGTCCCACTCATCGGGATGCTCCTTGTCCGTGCCCGCCGTAAGCACCTTGTAGGCGAGGCCCGACTTGGTGGTCTTGGCGTCGGTGGGCGGAGCGGCAACGTCAGCCGGTGTCTCAGGAGCGGCGAGGATCTCGACGAGCTCGACTTGGTAGACGAGCATGCCGGCCGGACGACCCTTTTGGCCGTTGTAGGCCAGGTTCTCTGGGATCCAAAACTGAACCTTCTCGCCCGTGTGCATGAGTTGCAGGCCCTCTGATAGCCCCGCAATCGACTTGGAGACCGACACCATCTTGGGTTTGTCGCTCCCGTCGTTGGTCTCCTGCGTTGTGCCATCGGTGGTCCACGCCGTGATGTTCACCTTCGCGGAGTCGTTGGGCTTGGGCGTCGCGTCGGCGCTGCCTTTTCGCAGGACCTTGTAAGCGAGGCCCGATGCTGTCTTGGTCGCGTCGGCGGGAATATCGGCAACGTCGGCTGGCGGAGGGATCTGCTTGCCGCGCGGCGGGGGCTTCTGGGTCTTGGTCTCGGTCGCGTCACCCGGCTTCTGTTCCACGGCCTTGTCGTCGACTTTCACTTCGGCCTTGGCCTTCGCGTCGGGGCCAGTCTGGGTGCAGGCGGAGGTACCAAGAAGCGCGGAAAAAGCGGACAAAAAGGCGATACGGCGCATGACGGGGCCGGACTGTACGGCCGACGCCCGAGCTTGTCCAGGCACCACAAGACGAACGGCTGCCGGGCGGGATGAAGGGAGCCGGGGGACCGCGCGGCGCCGGCGTCACGCGACGTCGGAGCGCAACGTGACGCGCCTCGATCGCGGGTCGAACCGCCAATCCGGCGCGCCGGTGAGATGCACACCGCCGACCCAGCGATCGACGCCGCTGCCGTCGACGTGATCGTGGGAGCCTGTGAGCGCCCGGCGCCCGCCTTCGCTCAAGGCGAGTGTCTGCTGGCCCAGCGGTCGGCCGCGGCAGTCGCCGACATACTCGACCAGCGGAACGCGCGCGTCGGCGAGCGAGTTGAGCACGCGAAGAAAGCTGGTGTCTCCCAGATACGGCCGCACCTCGCGATCGGCGACGCGGCGGAACACGTGGACGGGACTGTCAAAGCCGTCGTCGATACTCTCGAGGATTCGACGCTCGAGGAGCGACAGCCCGCCTTCATGCCACGGGTACTCTTCGAGCATGCGGATCAGGGCATCGTTCAGAAACGGCAGCGGGGAGCAATCACCAGCGGATAGCTCCACCAGCGGATCGGGCGTATCCGCACGAAAGGCCTCCCACGTGATCGCGGCCAACCGCCATTGCGAACCGTCCATGGCGGTTCGCCCGGCATGGAGCTCGGCAAAGTCGCGCGGCCCGAGCTGACCGAATCCGACAAATCGCGGGATCTTCGGGTGCCGATCGATGCACACCAGTGAAACCCGCTCTGGACCCCGCCCCGCGTCGGCGAGCATGGCAACCACCTGCACGAGCTGCAGCTGGTCGTAGAGATCCGCCTCAAACCACAGCACCAAGTCATCGTCGGCTGCGTCTAGCAACGCGGCATCGCGGGCGGCGAAGTCGCGCTCGACGGCGTCTTGGGGCGCCCAAGCGCAGGCGGCGATGAACCGCGCGCGCACGTGGCGGAGCTCGGCCGCGGTCCCACGCGGGACTGGGCCATCGTGAAGGACGTCGCGCCAGGGAAGCACCGTCCCGCCGACGCCGCTATGGCGTAGCGTCTCTGCGGCGTGATCGCCATTGGTGACGTGCAACACCATCGCGCCGCTTCGCTATTCGTCGTCGTCCGTACGCCCAAGCACGGCCTCCAACGTGTCGGCCAGTTTCCCAAGGCGCTCCGCCAAGCTTCGCGCCTCTTCGGCGGTCAGTTCCACGGGTTCGCCCTTCGGTCCCACCGCCTTGAGGTGGATCGCACGCTGCTCCTCGATCCAGGCAAAGGCCTGTTTGACGCGAACGACTTCGGCCGTGCTCTTCATCGGCGTGGGCATTGTCGCCAACGTGGACCCGATCCGGTTGTGCTCGGCTCAACTCTCCGCAATCGCGCCGGAATTCGCGCGATCGGCACCCCGGACGCCCGCCCGGTTGGTCAAACATGAAAGCAAGGCCCTGCGCCGCGAGCCTCCGCCCGAATCGCGGCCAAGGGGTGTATCTCGCATCGCGCTGCCCGCACGGGCCGGTTTGTGGGGCGGAGGTACGGCTCGCTTCGCTGGCGCGCCGAGGCATCCTTGCGGCACGATGTCGATACTATGGATCTCGACGCGCGCGAGCGAGCCGAGCAGACGATTCGCAGCCTCAGCGAGGCCGGGCAGAATTCTGAGGCGGTGACCCTCGCGCTCAAGGCGTTCGGGCCTGAAATCCTCGGCTACTTCGTGGCCATGACCAAGAACGAAGCTGATGCGGGCGACGCGTTCTCGCTGTTCTGTGAGGATGTGTGGCGCGGGTTGCCACGGTTTCGCTGGGCATCGACGTTTCGAACGTGGGCATACACCGTCGCTCGCCACGCGCTATCGCGAATGGCCCGCGATCCTGAGCGGCGCCGACCCAAAGTCCCGCTCTCGGAGTCGCCCGAGCTCCAAGAACTCGCGGTCGCGGTCCGCAGCACGACCCTCATCCACCTGCGCACTGAGGTGAAGTCACGGGTCGCGGCGCTGCGCGAGCAGTTAGATCCGGACGACCGCACGTTGTTGATCCTCCGGATCGATCGCAAGCTCGCGTGGCAAGACATCGCGCGCGTCATGACCGAAGGCGAAGCTGAAACCAGCGATGCCGATCTGGCGAAGGCCTCGGCCGCATTGCGCAAGCGGTTCGAGCGGGTCAAGGAGCGGCTGCGCAAGCTGGCGAAGCCGCCCGAGGAATCAGAGTGAGCCTATGCCTTCGGCTGCTTGACCACCCGGAGGTACGGCTTCACGGTCGTCCACCCGTCGGGGAATTTCTTCTTTGCGTCCTCGTCTGAAACACTGGCGGCGATAATCACGTCTTGGCCGTCCTGCCAGTTCACCGGCGTCGCTACGCTATGACGCGCGGTGAGCTGCAGCGAGTCGATAACACGCAGGATCTCGTCGAAGTTGCGGCCAGTGCTTGCCGGGTAGGTGATCGTCAACTTCACCTTCTTGTCCGGCCCGATGATGAACACCGAGCGCACGGTCAGCGTGTCGTTGGCGTTGGGATGGATCATGTCATACAGAGTCGAGATCTTCCGCTCGGGATCGCCGAGAAGCGGGAAGTTGAGCGCGACGCCTTGCGTCTCCTCGATGTCTCCTTTCCAGCGGTCGTGGTCGGCGACCGAGTCGACCGACAGACCGATGACCTTCACGTTGCGCTTGTCGAATTCCGGCTTGAGCTTGGCGACCGCGCCGAGCTCAGTCGTGCACACCGGAGTGAAGTCCTTGGGGTGCGAGAACAGCACGCCCCAGCTGGTCCCGAGCCATTGGTGAAACTTGATCTCCCCGGCCGTGCTGGGGGCAGTGAAGTCAGGGGCGGTGTCGCCGAGTCGAATTGCCATGGTGTGCTCCTGCCGGCAGTGCCGGTGCCCGCGGAGCATACGCTCAGAACGAGCCCGCGACACACGGTTGTCAGCCGGTTTTTTCGGTACGCTGCTCCGTGCCTTGTTGAGCTCATCCCCGCGTGCCCACGGCCGTCGCGATCTGTTTTGGGTCGGCTTCCTCGTGTTGTTTCTCGAGCTGGCGTGCATCCGGTGGTTCGCCGCCTACGTCGTGTTTCTCCAGTTCTTCACCAACGTCGTGTTGTTCGCGGCGTTTGTCGGGGTGTCAATCGGGTGTGCACGGGCGCGCGAGGTCAACGATCGTTGGCTTGCTCGGGCGCCTATGTTGGGGTTCGTCGCCGTGGTCGGCGCGCTGGGCGTTAGCTGGCTGTACGCCACCCACTCGGGCTTCGCGGTCGACATCGCGGTTCCCGATCGTGGCGTGGTGTTTTTCGGCAGCGAGTCCCGTGATACCGACCTGGCCGACTTCGTGGTTCCACTCGAGATGCTGGTGGCGGTGTTCTTTGTCGTGGTCGCGTTGTTGTTCGTGGGGCCCGGATGGGTGCTCGGTCGCGCGTTTGAGGGCGAGCCTGAGCGCTTGGTTGCCTACGCGCTCAACATCGCCGGCAGTTTGGCCGGGGTTGCGGGCTTTGCGTTGGTCTCGTGGCTGGGGCTGCCGGCCGAGGTGTGGTTTGCGGCTGCGTTTTCGGTCTTCGGGTGGCTACTCGCGCGACGCGGGATCCTCACCCGGGGACGTGGGGCTGCGCTGCTGGTGACGACGGTGCTGACATCGGCGCAGCTTCACGTTTGGCTCGGCGCCGGTGACGTTCGCTGGTCACCCTACTACCAGGTGAGGCACTCGACGCACACCGGCGCGATCGCGGTGGGCAACGTGGCGCATCAGGTCATGGCTGATGCGCAGCAACCGGGACCACCGTATGCCCTCGCTCAGCTGCTCATGCGCGATGCCGGCGGGCGCGCGGCGGATGTCTTGGTCATCGGTGCCGGATCCGGAAACGACCTCGCATGGTCGCTTCTGCACGACGAAGTCGAGCGCATCGATGCGGTCGAAATCGACCCGGTGATTCAAAGCATCGGCCGCGAGTACCACCCAAACCGCCCCTATGCCGATCCGCGCGTGAGCGCATATCTCGACGACGGGCGCCACTTTCTCGAGAACGCCACGCGCCGCTACGACGTGGTCACCTACGCGGTCGTGGATTCGCTGATCCTTCACAGCAGCTATTCCAGCATTCGCCTCGAGAGCTACCTCTTCACGGAGGAGGCGTTTGCCGCGATCGCCCGCGTTCTCGACGACGATGGCGTATTTGTGTCCTACAACTACTTTCGCCAGGGTTGGATCGCCCAACGCATTGTCGAGATGGCCGAGCGAGCGTTCGGTCGGCGACCGCTCGTGCTGTCGTATCCGGTCGTCGAGCGTATCGGCGAGGACACGCAGCTCGGCCAAGGGATGACGGTGATCATCGCTGGCCACACCGAGCGAATCGAGCGCGAATTCGCCGAACATGGCGCGTTCTGGCTCGATCCCCTGCATTCTCGCAGCCTCGCTCGTAACGGCTTCACGACCGCTGGGGATCCTCGCCAAGGCGCGGTGGCGTTGCGCCCGATCGCCGTCGATCCGGCCCCGGCCCTCGCGCACGCCTCCGACGACTGGCCGTTTCTGTACGTGCGCGAGCCGTCGGTCCCGGCGTTATACATCCGCGCGATCGTCTTGATGGCCGGCTGCGCGCTCGTGTTGCTCTACCTGTTGATGCCCGGGCGCCGCCTCGCGTTCGACCCGCGCATGTTCTTCCTCGGCGCCAGCTTTCTCTTGCTTGAGACCAGCGCGGTCGTTCATCTTGCGCTCGTCTTCGGAAGTACTTGGGAAGTGAACGCTGCGGTGTTCTTCGCGGTGCTCCTGATCGTGCTGGCGGCGAACATCTACGCGATGCGGGCGCGACACGTCGACGTTCGGCGGCACTACGCCGCGCTATTTGTCATGTTGGCGATCGGTGCGCTGGTGCCGTTTGATCGATTCTTGCGCGAAGACGTCGCACTTGCCGGTGCGATCGCTGCGCTCTTGGCGCTGGCGCCGATGTTCTTTGCCGGGGTTGTGTTCGCGGTGTCGCTGCGTTCCGCGATGCGACCAGATCTCGCGATCGCTGCCAACATCGCGGGTTCGATCCTCGGGGGACTCGCCGAGTATGCGTCCCTGGCGCTCGGCTTCCGTTGGCTGCTCGTCGTGGCCGCCGTGTTTTACGCGGCGTCGATGCTGCGTCCACCTGCTGGTTCTCGAGCGTTGTAACGGGAAAGGGCTCGGCGGCGCGCCCCACGGGCACGCCGCGCGGTGCCCCACTGGCACGCCGCGCCGCGCCCGGCGTACCTGCCACTCAGCCCTTGGCGCGGCTCAACTGCGCGACCATGCGCAAGAACTCCCTGCGGCGCCCGTTGGGATCGCTTCCCAGCGCGCCCTCGGCAAGGGTCTCAACATCTTTCCAGTCAGCCGAGCCCTTGAACTTGCTGTCGCGCAGGAGCATGCCGAATTCGGCCACCGCAGCTGAAAACCGGAAGTCGTTCGACGTCTTGTCGAGCGTGCGATCGTCGCCGGTGATTGCGAAGCTGAGCAGGTCGCTCTTGTCGCCGTCGGGCTGCTTGTAGCGGATCTTCACCGTCATGAGCTCGCCCGACTCTGCCGCCTTGCTCGGTTTCGCGGCATCGCCCTGGTATTTCAGGGGGTCGATCGCTGGCGCGGCGGCGTCCTTGCTACCAACCGGCACCACCTCGTACAGCGCCGTGACCGAATGGCCGGCACCGATTTCGCCTGCGTCCTTGGTGTCGTCGTTGAAGTCGGTATGGGCGAGTTTGCGGTTCTCGTACCCGATGAGGCGGTAGTTGGCGACTTCCTTGGGGTTGAACTCGACCTGGATCTTCACGTCCTTCGCGATCGTGACGAGGGTCGATCCGCCTTCTTCGACAAGGACCTTACGCGCCTCTGACAGCGAGTCGATGTATGCGTAGTTGCCGTTGCCTTTGTCGGCGAGCATTTCCATCGTCGAGTCCTTGATGTTGCCCGAGCCAAACCCGAGCACGGACAGGAACACGCCCGACTCGCGCTTCTTCTCGATCATCGAGACCAGGTCTGATTGGCTGGTGGTGCCAACGTTGAAGTCGCCGTCGGTCGCGAGAACGACACGGTTGATGCCGCCCCGGACGAACGACTTTTCGGCGAGGCGATAGGCCAGCTCGATACCGGCGCCGCCGTTGGTCGATCCGCCAGCTTGCAGTCGCTCTAGTGCAGCAAGGATCTCCGCCTTGTCGCTGGTGGGCTCGAGCACGAGGCCCGACGCACCTGCGTACACCACGATCGACACGCTGTCCTGCTTGCGGAGATCTTCTACGAGCAGCGACATCGCGCGCTTGAGCAGCGGAAGCTTGTCAGGCGACTCCATCGAGCCCGACACGTCGAAGAGGAACACTAGGTTGCGCGCCGGGACCTCGGCACGGTCGATCTTCTTGCCCTGGAGGCCGACGTGGACCAGCAAGTGCTGGTCGTTCCAAGGGCAGCTGCTCACCTCGGAGTCGACTGAGAACGGGGCAGCGCCTGTCGGTGCGTCGTAGTCGTAGTCGAAGTAGTTGACGAGTTCTTCGATGCGGACAGCGTCGACGGGCGGACGGTTGCCATCGTTGAGGAAGCGACGGACATTGCTATACGACGCCGTGTCGACGTCGATCGAGAACGTCGAACGGGGATCATCCGCGACTGCGACAAACGCGTTCTCGCTGATCGGCGCATAGTCCTCACCGCTCACGTCGTCGGTGGGCCAAGCCACACTCTTGTCCTTCTTCCAACCGCCCATCCCAGCGCCGCCCAGAGCCCCAACACGGCCAGGGAACGATGCCGGGCTGGTTGGCTTCGCCGATGATGGCATGCGCGCGCGGGCCGTTTCCCGGCTGGCCTCAGGTTCGGCCGCGGCGCTCTCGACTTGGGCCACCGCTTCAGCTCTTCCGGCGGCTTGGTGTCCGTCCTTGGGCGGGGGCGGGGCATCACTCGACGGCACACTCGATGCGATCTGTTGACCGCTCCCGTCGCTTTGTTGCGGGGCACTTGCACTGTGCGGCGAAGCATCGGGCCTGGCGGCGTCGGAGTTGTGCGTGCAGCCCGAGGAGCTGGGCAAGGTCGACATGGCGAAGGCGGCGAGGTGAAGAACTCCGAGGATGCGGCGTGGCATGTGAGACTCCGAAGACGCGGGAGACCGGGCGCCGCGACGGCGCCGTGGCATTCGGCCGCGCGTCGCAGGCGGATTGTGGGTGTGGAGTTGAACGCGTGAACGCGGCGGGCGGTCTAGTCCCCTGGAAACCTGATTCACGCCAAAGAGAACGCCGTGAATCGGCTTTCCAGGGGACTACGGCGCGGAAGTGCGCGCGGGCATTTTCGCGAATCGGCGAGTCGTCAACCGTCCGCGCCGAGGAAGCGGTAGCGGGTGCGCCCGAGGATCATCATCGGGATCCCAGCGAAGAATAGCGGCACCCCGGCCACGAGCATGATCAGCCCCGGCGTTCGTGTTGTTCGCGGGATCGCGAGGATGCCGCCGCCGATCGCGAAACCAAGGCCGAACCCCGTCAGCACAGCGCCGGCGATCCGCATCGCCTTGTTTCCGGGCTTGACCTCGATCGTCACGTCGCCGCGACGATCGGCCAGGGTGAATCGGCGAGATGCGGTCCACACCCCGGTGTTGCTGCGGGCCAAGAAGAAGTCCTGGCCGCGGGTACCATCGACAACCCTGGCGCACGGCGCCGCGCAGACGCTGCGGTAGTTCATGCCGTAGATCGAGCCACCGTACCCACTCGCGACGAGCTCGTCGCTGACCTCGTAGAGGTTCACCGAAGCATCACGCAGCAGCGAGATGCGGATTCGTGGACGTCCAAGGCCATCCTCGGGCGGGGCGGGCGTCGCTGGCGGTGCGGCCGGGGCGGGCTCGCGCGATCGGCTTGCTGCGTACTTGCCACGTTGCACTTCGGCCACCTGTTCCCAGGGGATCTCTCTGCGGACCCCGTTGCCATCGACGAGCACCACGCGCTCGTTGGGAATCGCCTCGATCACAGTGCCGCGAAGGAAGCCACCGTTGACCAGCGCCACCTCATCGTCGCCCAGCTGCGCGTCCGCGGTTGTGTTACCGGGAGGCGTCGCAGGCGGCGGCGCCTCGTCCCGCGCGCTCGGTCCGTCGGGGCGCGGCGCTTCCGTGCTGAGTTGTGGCGGCGCCGAGTGGACTGGCGCGATGGGCATGGTCGCGCCGACGCTGGCGAGAACTGGCACGATCGCCACGCGGCGTAGCCGCCCGCGGATCCACGATGTTGGCGGCATTGTGCATTCGATGTACCACGCGAAAACGAACCGTCGCCACAGGAGACGGGCATCGCGCCCGCTGCGAGGAACAGTCGGGAAGCACGGGGCGTATTACTTGACAGAAGAGCTGTCCAGGCTAGATTGGGGCGGCCCGGCCCCGCGAACGTCGTTTGCGCACGCAAGCGAGTTAGGACCCGATGACCGACGAGCCGAACACGACGCCGCGCGACGAAGACGATCTCTCGGCCACGATCGATCTCGCGGCCGAGCGTCCTGGGACGCTCGCGCACGGGTTGCATCCCGACGGGAGCACCAAGTGGCTGCTGCTTACGCTCGCGGGGGGTCTCGTCACACTCCTCGGCGTCGTTGCCGTCGTTCGACTCACCGCAAACGATCCGGATGAGTTGGTGACGATGCGGCCCGCGATGGCCGACAGCGCGGTAAACGTGCGGATGGCGATCGAGCGCGCGGATGCGCCAAGCGCAGTCGTGCAGTCGAAGGTGGAACGCCGTGGTCGCTCCACGCGTCAGGGTGGCGCGCGCGCATCCGCGGCGCCCTCGCGTGCTTCGACGGCCCGCGGCGCGGACGCGAAAGCCTCAGCGACCCACGCGTCCACCGTCCGTTCTCGGACCACGACGTCCGGCGCAGACGTGGATCCGATGGCGTCGCTCCCCAAGCCGCCACCCGCGGACCCGGTCGAGTCGAGCGACGACACGCCCGTCGACGCTGCCGGCGAGGACGCGAGGTCGGGGCCCGCGGCGGTCGAGGTTCCGGCGGCAGCGCCCACCGACGGATCCGTCGCCCCGTCCTGAGTCGGTCGCCGCGCGGTTGTTGAGTAGCGCGACCCTGTGCGCGAGCGCACAGCCTCGACGATCCGCGGTTGCGGTGGGCCTCTGGGCAAGTCGCTGGCTTTGGGGTCAGCATCCAATCGCCATGACCCGACACCTCCGCAGCCTGATGGACTTCTCCGCCGCCGACGTGAAGCGAACCCTGGACCTCGCGACCGACGTCAAACGCACACCCGCGGCGTACGCCAGCAAGCTCGCTGGCAAGTCTGTGGCCATGATCTTCGCCAAACAGTCGACCCGCACTCGCGTGTCCTTCGAAGTCGGGATCTACCAGCTCGGTGGGCAATCGCTCGCGCTATCGACCTCGGGCGGCACGGGGATGCAAATGGGCCGCGGGGAAACGGTGGAGGACACCGCCAAGGTCATGTCGAGGTTTGTCCACGCCATCGTGATCCGAACCTTTGGGCAAGATCAGATCGACGGCCTCGCACAGTACGGGAGCATTCCGATCATCAATGCGCTGACGGACATGTACCACCCGTGCCAAGCGCTCGCCGACTTGCTCACGATCAAAGAGAAGTTCGGAACGACGGAGGGCAAGAAGCTGGTCTACGTCGGGGCTGCCAACAACGTTTCGAATTCACTGATGCTGGCTGGTCCGCGCTCGGGCATGGACGTGGTGGTGTGTTGTCCCGATAACCTGCGGCCGAACCCCCGTGTGCTGGAGCGGGCGCTTGCGGATGCCCGCGCGGCGGGAACCCGCGTAGCCGTGGAAGTGGATCCCAAAGTCGCGGTCAAGGGCGCCGACGTGCTCTACACCGACACTTGGGTGAGCATGGGCGAAGAGGAGCAGGCCAAGGAGCTCATCGCCAAACTGCACGGCTACACGATCGATCGAGTAATGATCGAATCAACCGGCCGCGAGTCGCTGTTCATGCACTGCTTGCCCGCCCACCGCGGCGAGGAAGTGGCGGCAGAGGTGATGGACGGCAAGTGGTCGGTTGTGTTCGACCAAGCCGAGAACCGCCTGCATGCGCAGAAGGCAGTGCTACTCCTATTGCTCGGAGGCGCGTCGTGGACCTGAGACCCGATGAGCTCGCGCCTCGCTATCGCGCAATCGTCGATACGTGCTCGCCGTTCCTGGTCACCTGGCCGGGCAACCACGGCGCGCTCGAGCTGGCGCCGCTGGGGTTGCCGATTCGGGCGGATCACGTTTTCGACCCCACACGGCTGCGCAGTCGCCATGTGATCGACGGCCTGCATTATCTCGATGCGTTTTCGTTCGGCGGGCAGGACATGTTGATGCCGCGCTGGGTGCTGTTCGACTGCGGCGAGTTTCCCGGGATTGTTTTCGGATTCGGGCGCACCGCGCGTGACCTCGGACCCGATCTGCGCAAGGCCTATCGCGTCTCCGCCAGCGAGCATGACGACGTGTTTGTGCCGCTATCGATGTGGGTGGCGATCCGTTGCGCCGAGGAGTGCGCGTGGTTTGGCCACAACCTGTCGTCGTGCAACTACGTGACCAGCCAGGAGGCCCTCCCTGGCTTGGGCACGATCACGAAGGCCTACGGGATCGCGCTTGCCCGTGCCCATCGGCAGTACGGCGCCACGCAGTGGACGAGCAAGAGCCTGGGCTTGCATCTGAGCCTCGGCGACATGCAAATGCTCAACGCTTACACGCCGGCGCACACGCATGTCGAGACGTTCACGTACTGCATCGACGTGGATCTCACGCGGCTCGTTGCCCCACTTCGTCCGGGTTGGGAGCGGACGAGCACCGGCGGCAACCGCCACGTGGACGCAGATGACGCCCACGCGATTCGTGAGCTCCACGATGACATTGAGGCCGGTGCCAAATTGCGACTGGTCCGGGTCGAGACACGCGGGCAGAGCACCGACAGCCAACGGCTCTGGCTCGAAGCGCTTCCCTGAAGAAACGCGCTTCACTCGCCGAACGCGCGCACAAAAGCGAATTGGCCTGGCAGCGAGTGACAGACGCTCAGTAGCCCGTCTCTCTCGCGTTGCCAGAACGCGGCGAGTGACTCGTCGGGCTCGCGATCGCAGGCCGTCAAGTGTTGGCGCAGTGTGTTCATCACGAGGGCGATCTCGGGTAGCTGGACGGGGTCGCTTCCAGCGAGTGGCGCCATGATGTTGAGATCGAAGTTGCGCGTGCGTGCCAACGCTGGCGCGGCCGGATCGCGTGGCTCAATGAGAACGAACAGAGATAGCCCACGGTCAGGTCCGTCAGCAAGCAGATCGCCCTCGTCACTCGGCGGTCGGCGCAGATGGAGGCACAAGAAGCCGAGGCGGGTGGGATTGCGCCCGCTGAGCGCAGTTGCGTCGCCTTCTGTGCGGGCGCGCTGGAGATCGGATCTCGTCTGCGCCGCTTCGGCGAGCGCGAGGTTGGCCACCAATCCCGACGTCAGGATCACAAACGCCTTCTGCGGCCGGAGCGCGGTATCGGCGCGGAGCAAGATGCGTTTGCTTTCCCAGAAGTAGTCGTCGCGTCCGAGGGTCTGCTGATAGAAGAAGCGGACGACACGAAGCAGGTCGTCAAACATCCCGCGGTGATGCTGGCAATACGCCGCGCTCGCATCTTCCTCCGGCCGTGCGCGAAGGACGACGTCGGCGATCGTGCGTGCCGCATGCCAACCGGAGTGCATCGCGAGCATCACGCCGGTGGAGAGCACCGGATCTATAAATCCCGCTGCGTCGCCGACTGCGATCCAACCCGGCCCGGCGATCGTATCCATGCGATAGCTCCAATCGCGCTCGCGACGGATCTCGGTCACCCGGCGCGCGTGCCTGGTGAGGTCGGCAAACTCCGTACAGGCCGCGAGCCCGGCGTCGAAGTCGGGCCGGGGGGCGGTGCGTCGAGCGTCGCTGTCGAGTTGGACAACACCGATCGACGTGCGAGAGGGCGACAGTGGGAACAGCCACCACCACTCTGCCGCGCGGGCCACGAACAGGGCTTGCTCGGCGCGCGGCGGTGGCAGACGACCCACGCCCTCGAAATGGGCCCACAACGCCTGATGCTGCAGGCCCGAGATCGGCCGCCGGGGTGAGGCGTGCCGCGCCACGCTGGCAGCCTGTCCCGTCGCGTCGATGACGACCGCGGCGCGGGTATCGGTGGTGCGACCGTTGCCGTCACGCCAGCGCGCGCCGACAACCCGGTCGCCCTCGCGCAGTACTTCGCGCATCGCGGCGCGCTCGTGGGCCTGGGCGCCCGCGCGCCGCGCCGCGTCGAATAGGATCGCGTCGAACTTAGCGCGGTCGACGAGCCAGGCATGGTTGTATGCGTCGCTGTCGGCAAACCAGAGGTCCCATCGCGGCGTCGTTCCCCAATTCCAGTGGGTGCTGCCGGTCTTGCGCACAAAACCCGCGGATTCAACGGCCGCGAGGGCATCGATCTCGGCCAAGATCGGGATGATCCCGGGAAGCAGGCTCTCGCCAACGTGCGCGCGCGGATGGGTCCCCGCTTCGAGCAACAACACCCGCAGTCCGGCACGCGCGGCCGTGGCAGCGGCGGTGCTGCCAGCCGGACCCCCACCGACCACGACGACGTCCACCTCGTTCATCCGCTGGCCTCCGGAAGATCCTGCCAGATGGGTGTGCCGCGGGCCTGCAGTCGGCTGCGGAGGTCCTCGACGCGTTCGGCCTGCCACGCGGTGGCGCGCGCGGCCGCGTACGCCGGCGGATCAAAGAGCGGACCGGCCTGCTCCTCCCCACGCAGGACATCGAGGCTGACGCCCAGGGACGTGTGCTGTGCGAGCGCGTCCGCGAGCGCGTCGGGGCTGCCGGGAAGCATCGGCTGCACGACGGCGAAGGTCGGAACACCCCTGCGTCGGGCGTGCGCGAGTAGTTCGAGCCGCTCCGCGATGCTAGCGGCGCGTGGCTCGAAGTGCGCGCGAACCTCATCGTCGATCGTGGGGAGCGATACGCCCAGGGCGATCCGACCCGCCTGACTCATCGTCTCGAGGTCGTCGGCGGCGGCCGCCGAACGCGTGAGTACAAATGCGGTCCAACCCGGCGATGCCAGTGCGATTGCGCAAAGGCAGCGCCGCGTGATCCGGTGTCGCCGCTCGATCGCCGGGTAGGGGTCGCCGACGATTGGCGAGAACTTGATCGGTCGAGGCGGCCGGCTGGCGAGCTCGGCGGCAAGGCGCTCCGGAAGATCGACGCGTGCATCGACCCAAGAACCCCAGGGAGTCAACGATGCGCCGGTTCTCAGCCGCAACGGCTGCAGGCGTGACTGCGCGTAGCAAAACCGGCATCCGATGGTGCAGCCGATGTACGGGTTGAGCGCGTAGTAGGGGAGCGGACCGTCAACCGCCACCAGCGCATCGTCGTCATTCGTCAGCTCGCGGATGCGTTGAGTCGTCGAGATCGGCGGCTGATCCGTCTCGCTCTCGTGCTCGGCGACGATCCGCGCAAGCGCGCGCGTGGCTGCGAGGGCACGGATGGAATCGACGGTGGTTGGCGTGCGGTAGCCGAGAGCGAAACGCACCGTGTGCACCTTGTGCCCGCGGGCGGCGGCGATGGGTACGATCTCAACGGTGAGCGGCGCATCGTCGACGTCGAGATCGACGAGCCAGCCCAGCTGGGCCGAGATTCCTCGTACGCGAATGCCGGCGGCGATGTTCTGCCCATGAACAGCGCCGCCGAGCAAGCCGCGCAACTGCGCGAGCAAACCGTCGGAGATCGCGCTCACCCACCCAATGTAGCGCGAGCGGAGGGCGAACTAAAGCCAGCCCTTGCGGCGGAAAAAATAGAGCAGCCCAAGCGCGGTCGCCAGCATGATCCCGAGCGCGAACGGGTACCCCCAATACCACCGCAGCTCGGGCATGTTCAACGGTGACACGCTTGCGTCAAAGTTCATGCCGTAGATGCCCGAGATGAACGTGAGCGGGATGAACACCGTCGCCATGATCGTCAAGACCTTCATCACCTCGTTGAGGCGTTGACCGGCGACCGAAAGCTGGAGGTCGGCGAGATCCGTGGCTAGCTCTCGGTTCGACGCGATGATGTCGAGGAGCTGCGCGCAGTGGTCCTGACAGTCGCGTAGGTAGGCGCGCGTCTCCGGGCGGATCGGTGCGGCGTCCTGGGTCGAGAGCGCCCCCATCACCTCGCGCATCGGCCAAAGTGCTCGACGTAACTCGATCAAGTGGTGCTTCACCGTGCGCAGACGCGGAGTCAACGCCAGCGGCTTGGCCTGGGGTATCAGCTCCTCGATGTCCTCAAGCTCGTCGTTGATCGTCTCGACAACCGGGAAGAACGCATCGATCGCCCCGTCGAGGATCCCGTAGAGCAGAAAGTCGCTCGCCGGTTCGTAGACGCGCCCGCGCTCGCGGATTCGCTCGCGAAGGGGCTCGAAGATGTCGCCCATGCGTTCCTCGAAGCTGATCACGAACTTCGGACCGCAGAAAACGCTGAGCTGCTCGGTCGCCGGTGATCCAATGCTGTCGACGATGCGAACGACGACGTGCAGCGTCTCGCCATAGCGTTCGACCTTGGGTCGCTCCTGATTGTGAGGGATCGCCGCGAGGGCCAAAGGGTGGATGTGGAACAGCTCGGCCAGTTGATGCAGGATGTTGGCGTCCCCGAGACCGATCACGTGGATCCACGTGACGGCCCACCGGTGTCGAAACTCTGCCGCCACCTTGACGTCGAACCCCGAGTGTTCCTCCACGCCGGCGGGGCCGTATCCGATGATCGAGACGACGGGCTTGGGTGCGTTCGGGTCGACTTGGACGCGCGTCGCTCCGAGGGATGTCCTGCGCCGGCGCAGCGCGTGATGGCGCCGTTTTTTGGCCACTGGCTCGATGGTCGCGCCGAGCGGCAAGCGGCGTCAAAACATCGGCAACTACGCCAGGGGTACCCGCGCCCGCTCAATGATCGCGCCGACGTCAACATCCATAGGTAGCTTCCCGTACACAGCGGGCGGCTCACCCACCAGCCGCGTGCGGCAGAACGCGTCGGCGATGGCCGGCGGGGCGTGACGCACGAGCAGTGCTGCCTGCAGTGCCACCGCCAAACCCTGGACAAGTTCGCGCGCGCGGGCCTCAAGTTCGCCGGCGCTCAGCATCTGCTCAAGTTGGCGCACGTGCTCCCCCAGCCGTTTGTGCTCGCCCACGGCGCCGCGGACCTCCGCCATGACGGCCTCCAGCGATTGGGGTTCGCGGTGCAGCGTGCGCAGGACGTCGAGGCAGATGACGTTCCCCGAACCCTCCCAGATGCCGTTGAGTGGGGCTTCGCGGTACAGCCGCGGCATGGGGGACTCTTCGACGTAACCGGCACCGCCGTGGCACTCGAGTGCCTCCACCACGACCCCGGGTGCGCGCTTGTTCACCCAGTATTTCGTTGCGGCGGTTGCCAGCCGGGCGAACGCTCGGGCCTCGCCGCTCTGGGTCGACTCGTCGAATGCTCGCGCGACGCGCATGACGAGTGTGGTCGCTGCCTCAACCTCGATGGCGAGATCCGCGAGGACTACCCGCATCAGTGGCTGATCGATCAGGCGCTTGCCGAACGCCGCTCGCGAATCACAGTGGTTGATCGCATTGGCCAGTGCGTGGCGCATCATGCCTGCAGGCCCGACGGCGGCGCCGATCCGCGTGTGATGGACCATCTCGATGATCGTTGAGACGCCTCGCCCTTCTTCGCCGATCATCTGCGCCCAGGTATCTGCGTATTCGATCTCGCTCGAGGCATTCGACTTGTTCCCGAGCTTGTCCTTGAGCCGTTGGATAAAGAAATTGTTGCGCGTGCCATCTGGACGAAACCGCGGGACCAAGAAACATGTCAGCCCACGCTCGGTCTGCGCGAGGGTGAGAAACGCATCGGACATCGGCGCGGAACAGAACCACTTGTGCCCGGTGAGCGCGTACGCCTCTCCGGGTCCGGGCTTGCCAAGCGCCCGTGCGCGCGTGGTGTTCGCGCGCACGTCTGAGCCGCCTTGCTTCTCGGTCATCGCCATCCCGAAGGTAACGCCCGCCTTCTCGCTGGCTGGGACGCAGCGGGGGTCATACTTCGCAGCGGTGATGCGCGGCACCCACTCTGCCGCGACGTCAGGCTGCGCCCGCAGGGCTGGAACTGCGGCGTAGGTCATCGCCATCGGGCAGAGCACGCCCGCCTCAGCTTGCGTGAACAGATAGGTGAGGGCCGCGTGGGCCACGTGCCCGCCCGGGCGCGGGTCTGACCACGCCACCGACGGGATCCCGGCCTCGATCGCGAGCTGCATCAGACGGTGATACGACGGATGAAAATCGACCTCGTCGATGCGGCGGCCGAAGCGATCGAAACTGCGGAGTTCGGGGCCGAAGCGATTGGCGGCTGTGCCGAGCCCGAGTACCTCGGCCGTTCCGAGCACGCGGCCGAGCGCGGCCGCCCGCTCCATCACCCAAGACCCACCTTCACGCGCGGTGGCCTCGCGCAACGCGGCGTCGCTCGCGAACATGTCGTAGTCCTCGAGGGGGCGCGCCACGTTTGCGACGTCGTGGGTGGGCAAGGCGACGAGGGGATCTCGAGTCGACATCGCGTCGATTGTAGTGCTTGGCGCCCTGGGTGTGATCGCGACGTTCGCGTCGGCTGGTTAGCCGGTGCGTACGGACCTGCGCAGTCACACGGGGGGACGATCCAGCAGGTCTTCGATACGGTCGGGGGACACCCACTCGTCCCATGCCTCGTTCCATCCGTCGTAGCGCACAAGATGCATTCCATTGCGCACCGCCAGCACAGTCCCGGGCCAGGTCCGCTTGCTGCTCCGCACAGCGACCTGTACTCCGATCGACAGCTCGGGCGGGCGCCACGGCCTGAGCTCTTCCGGAGGCACGGCGACCTCCCGCCGCCCAGTGACTAGAAGCACGACGACCATCGGACCGCGCTCGCCGAGAATTTCGGCGCGTTGCCACGAACCATCCACGCGGGCCTCGATCAACTCGCCTTGGCGCGCGTGTGTCCGGCGGGTGGCCGGCCCGAGCACGAATGTCGATGGGAATCCGCCTGCCACGGCGAACGAGCACACCTGGCCGTCGAGGAAGCACAGGCGATGCTCGGCGTGGCGTGCGAGTTCGTCGAGTCGGAGGATCCCGTCGCCGTCGATGTCCACCGGCACCTTGCCCTGCAGCGCGTCGATCCAGCAGTTGGTGAACGTCCATGCCCCGGTCGAGGTCTCGGTCGACAATGAGGATCCGAGCGCGGCGTAGGCAACGCGACCGGCGCGCAACGGGGCCTCGAGCGCGAGCGATCCGGAGTAGCAGCAGTCGGCTGTTAGGATCGCCAACTCACCC
The DNA here is from genome assembly GCA_902826865.1 of uncultured Myxococcales bacterium. Classification (GTDB taxonomy): domain Bacteria; phylum Myxococcota_A; class Polyangia; order Nannocystales; family Nannocystaceae; genus Xiheibacterium. Next base: position 9,693 of record CADEGN010000006.1, on the reverse strand, counting down.
GGGAAGTTGCGCTCGATCGCCGAGAACAGGGCAGACACGGGCAGTCGGGCGTCGCGGAGTTTGAATGCACCACGACCGTGGTTCTGATCGCGAGCGCCATGACCCGCGTAGTAGAGGATGAGCTGATCGCCCGGGCCGGCGCGGCCAAGGAGGTTTTGCAGCCCCGACTCGAAGCCTTCGCAGGTCGCGTCCGCGTCGCGCAAGAAAACGATGCGGTCGCGCGGCACGCCCCGGGCTGCGAGCGACTCGACGAACACGTCGTCGCGGCGGCCGGCAAGCGGCCAGTGAGCGCGGTCGGCGTACTGGAGCAGACCAACGGCGAAAACGACGGTGCGCTCGGGTTGCCAATGGTGGGCGACGGCCATGGCGCCATGATGCCCCAGGGCGCAGCGTGTCGGCGCGCTTGTCCGGGAACAAGAGAGCTTGCGCCGCGTGGACGGTAGGGTGAGGGCCTCGATCACAGAAATCGACGCAGCCGGCCAACCCGACGACGACGTGCCTGGACGGGGTATGTTGGAATTCGAGGCCGGCGCTGCGGCCCGGCTCGTACGGCAGGCCCTGACCCGATATGGCGTCCCGCACGAGGCGCTCGACGACGCGGTTCAGGATGTGTTCGTCGTCTTGGCGCGTCGGGCCCACGAATTCGACCGCACACGCCCGCTTGCGGGCTGGCTGTGGGGGCTGGCCCGCAAGGTGGCTTCGACCCATCGGCGGAGCCTCCGCCGCCGTTCTCGGCTCGCGCGCGCGTTCGCTCAGCACGATGCGGCGGCCGTACGTACACCGGAGCAAGAGGTTGCGCTCGTCCGTGCTGCGGCGTTCCTCGACGAGTTCATCGCCGAACTCGGGACGACCCATCGCGAGACGTTCGTGCTCTCCGAGATACACGGCTTGAGCGGGCCGGAGATCGCGAGCCGGCTCGGTATCAACCTCAACACGACCTACGCCAGGATCCGCGCCGTGCGTCGGCGCTTCGAGACGGCGCTTGCCGCACACCATCGCTTCACGGTGTTCGCATGGTTGGGTCGATTGTTCCCCGCCAAGCCGGCCCTGCTCGGCCCATGGATTGTCGTCGCGTTGATCGGTGCTCTTTCTGGGGGCCATGCGCCGCTGCGTAGCGTGCAACCCCGTTTGCAGCCCGTCAGCCCGAGCGCGAGTAGCGTCGCGGCTTCGGCATCCTCGCCATCACGGGATCGCGATGAGCCGGCCAAGAGTCCGGACATGACGCACGCGCTCCTCACCGCCTGGCTCCTCGCACCCACGCCGACCGCGAGTACCCCGCCAAAAGAGCCGCCCCCGGCTCGCCAGCAAGAGATCGCCAACGATGAAGATGCCGACGAGGCGGCGCGAGTGGGGCAGATGGGCTCAACGAGGCACCTCATTTATGACGATGACCGCCTCACCGGGGAGGTTCTCGCCCCCGACGGCAAGATGATCCTCTGGCGCACGAGGCCGCGGATGGAGAGCTTGCTGAGGATCCGCCCGCACTTCGTTCGCGAGTTGGTGACGCTCGGTCAAAACCTCTGAGCGCTCGTCGCCCAGTCCGTCAGTGCGCGCAACAGCTGCCATCCTCGTCGCGGTTCGGCGCGTCGATCTCCTCGGCGGGCCAGCGTTTCACGAGGTGACCGTTGGCGATCGATCCGGGCGCGTCGAGGTAGGCGCGGCGGTGCTGCATCGTACGGCCGAGGTTGTGATTGGCGATGAGTCGACTCTCGCCGAAGGACCAGGGCGCTCGGTAGGCGCCGACGCGCGTGTCCACGGCATCGAAGTAGGCGCGCGCCGCTGAGGGCGGGAGCGCGTGACGAACGAGGCGGGTTATCTCGCCCTGGATGCGGTCCCACTGCGCCCGTGAAAGCTCGGTCGCGTGGGCCGCGAGTTCCCGCGCGGCCTCGACCTCCGGGCGACCGCCAAGCCCGTCGGGGACCACCTCCAGCATTGCAACGACCGTGTCGGGAAACGGTGCGATGGCGGTCCGCGTGTGGCGTCGGATCGCTTGATGCGGGCAGCGGATCTCAACGATGCGCGGCGGAATCAGACTCGAACAACCGTCGTGGTGATAGTACTCCCCTTGCGACAATCGCCCGCGGCTTGAGCGACCCCGCACAGCCCGGTAGCTCGGGTGATCGGTCGCAACGTTGAGGCACACGACGAGTCCAACCGTGTCCACCAAGGAGAATAGGTCGTCACGCGTATCGCTATCAGCGAGTAGTTCGTGGAGCCAGTCGCGCGGGTGAGCGCACTCGCGATCGAGCGGACCCTCGAGGATTACGCCAAAGGCCCCGGCCGAGCGGCAGCGGATGTCCGCGCGACCGAGCCGCAAGGGGTGCGTGGGTTCGTCGGGCCGGCCGTCGAGCATTCTGGGCGCCGATGATATCGGAACGTCACGTGCTCGGAACTGCTGCGCCGACGTCACATCCGCGCTAGGGTCGGCGGCAGCGCGGTGCGGATCCTTTATCTGTCGCAGTACTTCCCGCCGGAGATGGGTGCACCGGCAGCTCGCGTCTCGGAGCTCGCCGGCCGTTGGGCCGAGCGAGGCCACGAGGTCGCAGTGCTTACGGGCTTCCCCAATCACCCGACCGGGGTGATCCCGCCCGAGTACCGCGGCCAAGCGCGCATGCGCGAGCAATGGCGTGGGGTCGAGGTGCTTCGGACGTGGCTCTACGCGGCGCCGAACAAGGGCGTGCTGAAACGCGCGATTTCGTATGGATCGTTCGCGAGCTCGTCGGTGCTGCTCGGAGGATTTGCGCGTGAGGTTCGCTGTGCGGATGTGGTTGTGGCGACGTCTCCGCAGTTTCTGTGCGCACTCTCAGGCTGGGTGCTCGCGCGAAGCTGGCGCATCCCGTACGTGCTCGAGGTCCGCGATCTATGGCCCCAGAGCATTGTCGAGGTCGGCGCGCTGTCAGAGACCCATCCCGCCGTGACCGTGCTGCGCGGGCTCGAACGTTTCGTGTATGACGCGGCCGATCTTCTCGTGGGCGTCACCGATTCGTTCGCCGAGATCTGGCGCCGGCAAGGAGTTGTGGCCGAGAAGATCCGCGTGATCAAAAACGGAGTCGACCTGCGCCTGTTCACTCCGTCGACACCCGAAGAGCGCGCACGTGTCCGCGCCGAGCTCGGTGTCGGCGACCGTTTCGTCGTTGCATATATCGGCACGCTGGGCATGGCTCACGGGCTGGGCACGCTTCTTGACGTTGCCGAACGGCTGCGCGCGCGCCCGATCGAGTTTCTCCTGGTCGGGGAGGGGGCCGAGCGTGCTCAATTGGAGGCCGAGGCGCGCGCGCGTGGGCTCGATCGCGTCCGCTTTCTTGGGCAGCTGCCGCGCGCAAGGATTCCCGCGCTCCTGGGCGCTGCCGATCTCCCGGTGGTGATGTTGCGCGACACGCCGCTGTTCGAGACGGTGCTGCCGTCCAAGATGTTCGAGATCATGGGATGCGCCCGCCCGCTGCTGCTGGCCGTGGGCGGTGAGGCTCGGCGCCTGGTCGAGCGTGCCGAGGCAGGCTACGTCGTCGCGCCGGAGGACGTGGCAGCGATGGCTCAGGCGATCGAACACGCGATCGCGACTCCCGCGGATGCGGCCCAGCGCGGCCGCGCCGGCCGTGCGTTTGTCGAGCAACATTTTGATCGTGAGCGACTGGCCGATGCTTACCTTGCGGAAATCGAGGGGGTGGTCGACCGTTGGCGAGCTAGGCGGCCCCAAAGAGCGGGTAGATAGGCCGTCTAGCGCGCCCGCTTCCGAGCGCGCTTTAGCCGTGTTGTCGTCGCCAAGCGCCCGGTGTGGTGCCGTGCCAACGGCGGAACGCGCGGAAGAACGACGGTTGCTCATCGTATCCAAGCAGATAGGCCACCTCGGCTAGCGACAACGTCGCATCCCGAAGGTAGCCCTCGGCAAGGGACTTCCGCGTGTTCTCGAGCTCAGCGGCGTAGGTCGTGCCGATCTCGCCGAGGCGGCGCTGCAACGTGCGTTGGCCCAGACCAAGCCGTCGCGCGACCGCGCCTGCGGGCGGCGGCCCGTGGATCAAGCCGTCGTGGATCGCCGCGCGCACGCGCAGGCATAGCGGGTCATCGCCCGCGTCCCGCGGCGAGCCAGCATCTGCCCGCGCGAGGACCTGGGCGAAGTAGTCGGCGAGGTCGCGATCGGCGGAGATGACTGGCTCGTTCACGATCGCGGGGTCGAGATGAAGTGCAGCACATTCGGCTCCTGTGTGGATCTCGGCAGGCCCTAGGATCGTGGCGAACGCCCTGCGCTCGTCGTCGCCTAGCGCAGTGCGGCGGCTATGCATCGCGTAAACGACGGCGGTCGGAGCCTGCTCACGAAGCATGTGTGCGGCGATCAGCATGGCATAGTCAGACATAAGCAGGCTGCCGAGGCGAGGTGGACCGTGGCGCCGCTCCACCACCACCAGGCGTGGGCCCACGACCTGCGACGTGTAGCTCGCGGTCCGGTTTGTGAGGTGGCCAAAGCGGCGGTGGCAAGCCAGTGCCTCGCCCACGGTCGAGGCGGTTTTGCACGCCAAGCCGACGACCCCCATGCTGGCCAGCGTGTGAGCGCGTGCGGCCGTCACGACGAACTCCGCGAAGCGCGGCTTGGCGAACATCAACTCCATGTGGGCATGGGTCGCGTCGGCGGACACGATCGCATCGCGTGCGGTGAGTCCGTTGAGGGTCAGTCCGGTGTGCGCGGCGATCTCCTCCGGCGTCGCGCCAAAGTGCAACGATGTCTCGACGGCGGGTCGTACGTTGCACGCCTCGATCGTCCCGGGATCGAGCGGGGAGAGGGCGGATGGCGCCGTGTCGCGCGCGGACAACCGATCGGCATGCTCGGATAGTGGCGGCGACGCGGTCAAGCGGCACGCTGTGGGCATGTCGACGCAATTGCAGTTTCGGCCCCTTGGTGCTGCCGCCGTGGCGTTGCTGGGGGGTCTCGGGGCCTGCCGGATTAGCCCGCCTTCTGCGCCGATGGTGGGACCTAGCCCCGGGGCGACCCGTGTTTACGAGGGTCAGGTACGCCCACGCGGCAAGCCTAGCGCGCCGCCGATCTTCCGCTACGAGCGATGGGAGCACAACGCTGGAGAAGCTCGCGTCTCGACGCATGTCACGTTTGCACCGACAGACGCGGTTCCCGTGCTCGTGCACGAAGCCACGCACGATGACGCGTTCGGGCTGATGGGACTGCGGGCGTGGGATCGAACGCGAGGTGTCACGGGCAAGATGACGATGACCGCCGAAGGGGCGGTTTTCGAGCGGACGCGCCGTGGTCGGACGCGCACGCGCCTCGAGCGGAACCGGACCCCGTTGGTGTTCGGCCCAACGCTGATCGGTTGGGCGCGCGCCCATTGGCGGGAACTCGCATCGGGATCCCCGTTGATAGTCCACTTCGCCGTGGTTGAGGATCTACGCAGCTACCGCTTTGAGTTGCGGATGACCGAGCAGAATACGACGGCTGCCACGACGACCGTCACGCTCAGGGCGACCGGACCGCTGACTCGAGTCATGGTACGACCGATGCGCATGGTGTTCGATAGTTCGACGCGCGAGATCACCGGATATCACGGACGGGTACCGCCACGTCGCCCAGGCGGGGGAGCGCTCGACGCAGATGTGACGTATTCGCACACTCGCTAGCCGCGATCGCGACCTCGAACGTCGCTGAGTTCGCTGCGCGACGTGAACGGCTCCCGCCGCACGGCTGATGCGGCCGGTGCGCGGTCAACCTCGCGTTTGCAGCTGGGGCGCGGTCGTCGGCGTCCGGACCCGGCTTCCGCGTCGGTTCTGCGCCGGTTTAGCGGGCTTGCGGCGCGCCAACCGGAAGAAAGTAGGATCTCCGAACGCGCGCATGGGCAGAGTTCCCGAACCACAACGGGGCCGGTCGTCGGCGATTCTGAGTGTGCAGCTCGAAGACGAAACTCGCGTCGATCGTGAGCGCCTGGGCCAAGTCGGACCCGGCGATCCAGAACTGGTGGAGCGGCGGATCGGCCTCGCCCTCGACGCGCTCGCCGACCTCGACATCCGCGCCACGTTCTTCGCGGAGGGCCGCCTCGCTGCGGAAGTGTCGCGTGCCGTGTGGCGCGCGCTCGCAGAACGCCACGGGCTCGGATGTCAGGGCCTCTCGCGCACGCCTGTCGGGAGGCTCGGGCCTGATCGGTTTGCCGGCGACGCGCGTCGCGGGCGAGAGGCCCTGCAGGATGTAGCTGACGCCGAGGTGCAGGCGTTCCGTGCGCCTGAGTACGCGGTGGAGGGATGTGAGGCTTGGTTCGGTGCTGGTCTGCGCGAGGCCGGGTACTCGATCGATTCGTCGCATCGCGTGCAAGATCTGCCAGGGAACGCAGCCCGGGGTCGCTACGAGCTCGCCGGCAGCGATGGGCGCGTGTTGGAAGTGCCGCTCGTAAGCCTCGCGTTCGGGGCCCAGCGCGCGCTTGTCCTCGGCAGCGCGACCTTTCGCATGCTCCCGCTGCCGACGATTCGTCTACTGCTCGAGCGCGCCGAAGGGCAGGGCTTCGTCCCTCAGGTGGTCCTGCAGCTTTCTGATTTCGATCCACTGACCACGGCGACGGCGCCTGAGAGCGGCCTTCGGGGTCGGGTTGAGCAGATGTTCCGGAACGCCGGGCGCGAAGGCGTCACGGACAAACTCCGCCAGCTTGGGTTTCGCTGGGTGTTCGGAACGATCGACTGACGTTGGCGGACGAAGCTCGATCCGGCTCCCCTGACGCGTCGTTGTCGGGAGGCCAGCGTCGGCGTCGGCGGCGTGCGACCCATCGATGGCGGTCCGAAATCCGCGGCACGCGAACTGACGAGGGCGGCGGCCATCCCAACCGCAATACGTCCGCATTGCGCGTGCGGATCTGGGCGTCGCGTGGCATCTTTAATGAACGATGTCGCCGTCGGCGCGCCTCGCGTGGTCATGAGTTTAGATGTCGTGCGTCCCGCTCGCCGCTGGCCGATTCGTCGCCGCATCCGCTGGTCCTGGCCGCTGCTGCTGGTCGCCGGCTGTCCAGCCGGCGAGGATACACCGTCGGAGGATTCCGATCCGGTGCTGCTCGCGGTCATCGACGGGTGGGAGCGCGTGACCGATCCGACCCGCGACGTGTTTTTCGCCGTTCTCCCGTCCGACTCCCCCTGTGACGAGAGCGGCGTGGGTGTCGAAGAGTTCGGCCTATCGTTCGAGGTGAAGACCGATCTGTGCAACGACGTGACAGTCGCACAGCTCACCCGCACGGATCTCGTCGCCGGCGACGAGATTCGCATCCGCACTTGGCACGATGTCCTGCAGTCACCAACGCCGGGCGAGGGCTACGTTGGCATCGCCCTCGCCGGGGAGATCATCTGGGAGGTTGATGTGCCGATCCCAAGCTCCTACGACACCATCAATGCCGACGTGGTGATCGACGGGGATCACCCGAAAGGAACGGAACTCCAGTTTCACGTTCACAACCATGGCGCGAACTCGTGGAACCTTCTCGATCTCCAGCGGGTCCCGAAGGGCGGCCGATGATCCGGTCTGTTGGCACCGTGGCAACCCTCCTGGCAGCTTGTCATGCTGCCAACCCGCCATGCGACGAGCGAGCTGGGTACGTCTGCACGATCGCCGGAACGAGCGAGTTAGGGTTCAACGACGATGGGCTCGCGGCCGCACAGACCGATCTCTTTCTCGTTTCTGCGGCCAGGCGTGGTCCCGACGACCTCGTCTGGGTCATGGACTTCAACAACCAGCGACTGCGAAGGATCGACGAGGATGGTCGGATGCAGACCGTCATCGGTAGCGGGTTTCATGCCATCGCGTCGGCCGAGTCACCGGCCCTCAAAACACCCCTCGAGAACCCGATCGATTTCGGTTTTTTCGCCGACGGACGGCCCGTGTTCGTCTCGTACCACGACGCTCGCGTGATCACGCTCGGCGACGACGGCATCATCCATGTCGTTGCGGGCTCGGGTGAGGTGGGCGTGGTTGGGAACGAGGGGGACGGCGGACCAGCCTTGGATGCGATGTTCATCCAACTCGACGGAATCGTGGTTGCCCCGGACGATTCCATTTACGTGTCCGATAGCAAGGCAAACCGCGTACGCCTCATCCGAGATGGCGTGGTTACCACGGTTGCGGGCAATGGCGTCGCCGCGTACAGCGGTGACGGCGGTCCCGCGACCGCGGCGGGCCTATCGTGGCCGACGGCACTCGAGCTCGACGACGCTGGCAATCTCTACATCGCCGACACATTCAATGGCGCGATTCGGCGCGTAACGCCCGAAGGGATCATCAGCACCGTCGCAGGCGATGGCACCCTTGGCGCACGCGGCGATGGCGGTCCGGCGACCGCCGCCCAACTCGATCAGCCGAACGGCATCGCGATCGCCGACGATGGTTCGATCTACATCGCCGACCGCGCCAACTTCTGCACCCGACGCGTAGGACCCAACGGAATCATCGAGCGTTTCGCGGGCACCGGCCTCGAGGGCGTCCGCGACGGACAGCGCGCGCGGGCCGAATTCGCCTATCTTGCGCGCATCGCCCTCGACGGTGACGCGCTGCTTCTCGCCGATCAGTCGAACGCATTGGTGCGGCGGATCGATCTGCGTTGATCGCCTCGATGGCGGGACAGCGGAAGTCGCGAGGGGACTGGGAGAAGGTGGTCGCCGCAGCGAGGCGGATCGGTGATCTCGAGCGTGTCGCCGCACGGCGTGATTTTTCTTGCAACTCGCGGACTCAGGACACTAGCGGAGGCGCACCGAGCCGGGATCGTGCATCGCGATTTCAAACCGTGATCAAACTGGTAAGCACGGCGATCGGGACAGCCTCGCCAGCGTGCGCAGGATCAGCGAATGCCGTCCCACTCGAGGTGCTTCAGGGCGACATCGCGGTACATTGTTTTGAGGACGACCGCCTGTTCGATCTCGGCGATGTGTTGCGGCAACACGACGACGTGGCCGCCTGTGAGCATGCCCAGCCGTTGTGCGACCCGGGCTGATGTGCTGAATAGCGGCTCGCTGCTCATCGCGCCGGCGGCAATGGCCTCGGGGCTTTGCCCCGTGCTGATCGCTGCGTAGGCGATCGCATAGACCGTCTGGCCGAGGTAGGCCAGTGCCTCCGCTTCGCTGACTCTCGTTGGATAGCCCACCTCGTCGTGCTCGCTCGAGTTGCTCGTCAAGACGAGTAGGTTCCGCTTGGCCACGTACGCAGCCTCCCAGCCCGGGGGCAAATTGCCAGCGACGGTGTCGATCTTTCGGTCGAGGATCATCTGGGTGATGCGTCCCAGGGACCCCGGGGTCACCTGTAGGGCGCCGAACGAGAAATTAACGCGTGACGCCGCAGGATGCGTGATCGCGTCGATCACGATTCCGCGCGCAATCTCTCGGCAGTCTCCGCAGCCGACACCCATCGCGAGTCGCCCTCTTCGCGGCCACTTTGATGAAGCCACGAAACCAGGTCAACAGGAACTTGCTCGACGCGACCCGTGGGCGCGTTTTGCGGCTGTGCGCACGCTCGTGTGTTCTGCTGCAAGTGTGGTTGAGATCCTTGGGGCGATAATGGCACCGGCATCTGGAGACGCGGTCCATCGTATCTCGCTTTACATCGGTTACGCACGATAGGTACCCGGGCAGGGGCAACCGCGCGGCCAAATCGCTTCAGCCGTCCGTGCCCGATCTCCGGCCCGGACGGCCAACGCCCGTGAGCTCGACCACACGATCGGTGGCGGCACGTGGCGC
>CADEGN010000005.1:58545-73825 GCA_902826865.1 uncultured Myxococcales bacterium | reverse complement strand
CGTTGATCGAGCGGCTCGCGGCGGCGGAGGCTGTTGATGTCGAGCACGCGGTACGTGCGGGCCTTGCACTGCCCGACCCACAGGATTGCTTGACGGATTCCGCTTCACGATCGGCGACAGCGCCATCGCGCGGCGGCACAACTCGCGCAGCGGTGACTGCCGCTCACGTGGACCTGTCGCTCGGGCGCAGCCGCGACGCGAGCGAGCGCTTAGCTGGGCTGGTTGCGCCCCACGTCACCCTCGGTGACCCAGCGCTCGAGACCACTGCGCTGTTGCTCCACGGGCGCGCCGAGGCCCATCGCGGACACCCGACCGCGGCGCGGGCGAGTCTGCGCCGCGCACTACTCTCCGCCACGCGCACAGCTCCCATGCTGGAGGTTGCGGTTTGGCTCGCGCTACTAGAGACCTTCGGCCGGGGCCACGACCTCAAGGACGATGGCTGGGTGACATCGGCCGCCGCTGAGGCCGCCCTCGTCCGTGCCGGCGATCCGCCCCTCGCTCGCGCAACGTGGCTCCTCGAGCAGGGTCGTATCGATTTGCGGTTGGGACGCAGCCGCGACGCGTTCGATCGCTTCGATCGCGCGACCCGCATCTTGCGTGACGCGCTGCCCGCGGATGACATTCGCATCGCAGACGCGACGATGCACGCTGGCGTGGCGCTCGCGATCAGCGACGCACCCGCGGATGCCGCGACCCGCATCGCCGATGCCCTTGCTGCCTACGAGCGTGTGCTCGGGCCCAGCCATCCAGACATGGCGCGCGCACTCATCGAGCTCGGCACGGCTCAGCTAGCCGCCGATCAATCCGCCGCAGCCGAGGCCAGCTTCGCGCGGGCCCGCCTGATGCTTGACCCTGGCGACGAACTCGCGGCCGCGACGCTGCCCCTACCAGACTCTGTGCTTCCCTCGCTCGCAGCCGGCTCGCTACCGCCGCATGCCGAGGCGCTCACCAAGTTGCTCGATCGCAGCGGCCTTTCGGCGCGGGCGCGAAGCGATCACGCGACGGCCGCGCGCTGGCACGCGCGGGCGGCCAGCGTGGCCGAGCGCATCGGGAGCGGCGATCCAACACGGATTGCCTACCCCCTCGTCAACCTCGGTGTCGCGCTTGTCGAGCTCGATCGCCCCGCCGACGCGGTCGGCCACCTCCGTCGCGCGGTCACGGTGCTGCGCGAAGGCCTGCCTTCGGATCATCCCGACGTGGCCGACGCCATGTTGGCGCTCGGCAATGCCCTGGCAGGTGTGCAGGAATATGCCGAGGCGGCGACGGTGTATCGGGCCGCCCTCGACGCCGCCGAGCTCCGATTGAGCTCGGACCACCCGCGACTCGCATATGCACTTACCGGGCTAGGGCGGGCGCGCCTAGCCCTTGGCGATGCACCCGGTGCCGTGGAGGTCCTCGAGCGCGCGAACGATCTGCGCGACGATGTCGGAGAAGATCACCTCAACGTTGCCGAAACCTCCCTATGGCTCGCCCGAGCCCTGTGGGTTGCCCACACCGATGACGAACGAGCCCTGTCGCTCGCAACGCAGGCCCTGACGATGCTTGGGTCGGCGAACGCCGAGGATCCGCTCGAACTCGAGCGCGTGCTGCTCTCGCTCGACGCATCGGCGATTCGACCCGCGAACATCACGCTCCTCGATGTCGGTTGATCGCGGCGGCTGTTGCGACGTTCGTCGCTGCCGGAGGGCACGACGTCATTGTCGTCCGCTGCCCGGCCCAAAACGGCAACGACGTCCAATCGGCGGCTCGAAAGGCCCTGCACGGGGCGTCCCGGAAATGGCTCCAACGCCCCCGCGCAAGGTGTCGTACGTGTGCTTCGACGTAGTCAATACGCGGTGACGATTGGCCCCAGCGTCGATCAGATATCGATCGGACCTCGACCAGACCTCGACCAGACGTCGACCACACCTCAACCAGACCCCACCAGAACTCGACGACGACGACGCGTTGACCTGTGGTGGGCCGCACGTTCGCTCGCACCGACACGCGACTTTGATTGCGTGACACCGGCCTGCTCCCCTACCCTGCCTTTATGCCGACCGCCTTCGCTGCTTGGTCCGTCACCGCGACGCTCGCGTTTTCTCCGTTCTCGTTCGGACCACGAATCGGCTGGGCGGCCCCAGCCCAATCGGGATGGGACGACGTCGAGAAGAAGGGCGAGGGCGAGGAGCCCGCGGACAGTGGCGGGCAATGGGACAACACCTCAGGCGAAAACCCGGACGCCGGCGAGGCTGGCGACCCGACGACGACGACAACGACGACGGCGCCACCCCCAACGCCGCAACCCATCGGCGTCGACCGGCCGGACACGAAGAAGGGAACCGGCTTGATCATCGGCGCAGCCGCGGCGGGCGGCGTCGGATGGATTCTGTCGTTCGTGCGGATGGGGCTCGTGACCCAATGCGTCGACGCGGTGGAAGACGCCGGCAACGCCGACGCCGGCTTCGCAGCGGCCCAAACTTGCTGGAAAGCGGGCCGCGCCAATCTCTTTACCTTGCCCGTGCAGTACTTCGCCAACCTCGCGAGCTGGGGACTCGCCGCGGGAGCGGGCGTTGTTCGAGGCAAACACGACGGCGTCGCGGCGGCCTGGGACGGTAAGCCCAAGCGCGCTGCGGCTGCATTCATCGGCGGGGGCGCAGCCCTGCTGAGCATCGGCGTAATCGGACGAATCGCGTCTGCCGCCTTGGTTTTTCGTCCGTTCCGCGCCCTCGCGAGCATCCCGCCCGACGGCGACAAGTTCGCGCTGCAATATCGCCTGCGCCTGTTCGGCGTTCAGGCCTCGAGCGCCAGCATCGCCGCGGGCCTCGGGCTCATGGTCTACGGCATCGTTTACAACAAGAACTTGCGTCAGCAGGGCAAGCGACTCGGCCGCCCCCAGGCAGAGCTTCAGGTCGCGCCAGACTTCAACCTCGCACCCGGCAGCGGTCTGGGCTACACCGGCGTGGCACTGAACGGCCGGTTCTAAGGGATCACCGTTCGCCGATCCCCTCGCCGGGGCGCCGCGCGGTATCTTCTGCATCCACCACCCGTGAACGCACCAGAAGACGCCCCCGACGACGCCGCGGCAGTACGCCTGCCGCCTCCAGTTGTGTTTCTCCTGGCGATCGTCCTCGCCGTGTTGCTCGGCTATTGGTCCCCGCGCGACCCATGGCCGCGCGGGCCGTTTCCGCGTCTGCTTGGCCTGCTGTCGATCGGCTACGGCCTGTGGTTGGCGCTCGGGGCGATCCGCCAACTCAGCGCCACGGGTCAGAACCTAGCTCCGTGGAAACCAACGCCTGAAGTTGTCACGGTCGGCCCCTATGCCCACTCGCGAAACCCGATCTACGTGGGCATGGCGTCCGTGGTGCTGGGCCTCGGCTACCTGCTCAATAACGGGTGGTTTTCCCTCACCGCCGTTGGCGCGGTGATCATCGTCCACCGCTATGTCGTACTGCGCGAGGAGGCGTACCTCGAGCGCAAGTTCGGCGAGGTCTACCTCGACTACAAGCGGCGCGTACGACGGTGGTTGTGAGACCCCCGCGGCGCTGCGCGACGTAGTCACCCGCGCGCGCTACAAGACCCGGGCCGATGGGTGCCCTCACGCGGGGGGCCCGGCGAACGCTGCCCGCAGACGCTCGTCCACCGACCGCATCAGCCGCAGTAGCTCCTGCACGTGCACGTCGATGATGGTCGGGCTGCCTAGGTTTTGATTCGTTGTACGAACCAGCGGCACAAGCGTGCGCTCGATGATCGCGATCTGCTGCGCCAGGAGTTCCTCGATCCCCGGAGGCGGCTGGTTGATCACCTGAATCTCGAGCTGCGGGGCCGAAAGTACCTTGAGCGTGCGTTCGAGACGATCAAGGTAGCCGGCCAGCAGTTCGTGGTGGCGTTCATCCACCTGGCCAGACTTGGCCGGCGCTGGCGGAGCCACCGTTGGCACGGGAGGCAGCTGAGGCGCCGGTTTGATCGAGGTGGCGGCCTTGACGATCGCGTCTTTGAGCGCATCGATGCGGCCTTCGACGTCGCCCCGCGTCATCGCGCCGAGCGCGGTCTCGATGCTGCGAACGCCGTCGGCAAGGGCGGATAGCGCACCCGTCACGCGGGTCACCGGGTCGTCGTCGCCACCGCCGACGAGCCTGAGCCGCTGATACTCGCGCTTGATCGCCTCCCACCGCGCGGCGGCGTCGCCGGTCAAACGCCCGCGCAACTCGGCGAGCTTGAGCAGGTTGTGCTCGGCCCCGCTCGTGAGCGTCTGCGACTCGCTCCCGTAATGATCATCGATCAGGCGCTGAAGCTCATCCTCGTTGAGGGCGGGCACGACCTTCTCCGCCAACTTGGCCATGTTGCGGTAGCTACCCTGGAGCTTGAACGGCGGTTCGGTACGGAATCGATCGTCCATCGACGCCGACAAGATGTACTGCTTGTTGACCTTTAGCAGCACGCCCTGGACCACAAAGAGGCGTTGCAAGACCGCAACGATCTCGGCCAGCTCGACGGCGGAGTAGCCATGGGACAGCTCGTTGGTCGGGACCTCCTCGCCCTTGGCCATGCGAACGAGCTTGTGCAAGTCGGCGGGATCCCGGGTGGCGAGCGGCGCCAGCACTCGGTTGCTCGTGACTGCGTTCTCGATGTAGCTGAGCGCAAACAGGTCATCCTTGCCGGCAAGGATGTCGCCCAAGTTGTAGGTGTCGGCGCGGTTGGCCAACATGTCGGGGATCTGAAATTTCTCGCCCGACTCGGTGTATGGGTTGCCGGCCATCACGACGCAGAACTTCTTGCCGCGCAGGTCGTAGGTACGGGTTCTGCCGTTCCACACGCCCTCGATGCGTCGCTGCGCGTCGCACAGCGAGATAAACTTCTGCAAGAGCTCTGGGTTGGTGTGCTGAATGTCGTCGAGATAAAGCATCACGTTGTTGCCCATCTCGAGCGCCAAGTTGATCTTCTCCACCTCTTGACGAGCGGTGGCATTGGGTGCCTCCGCAGGGTCGACGGAGGTGACGCCGTGCCCCAACGCCGGACCGTTCACCTTGACGAAGGCAAGTCCAAGGCGGCTGGCAACGTATTCCATCAGGGTGGTCTTGCCGTATCCTGGCGGCGAGACCAAGAGCAACAGGCCCATGAGGTCGGTTCGCTTGCCTTCGCCGGCCGCGCCGAGCTGTTTGGCGAGATTGTCGCCGATCAGCGGAAGATAGACCTCGTCGATCAACCGATTGCGGACGAACGAGCTCAGCACCTTCGGCTCGAGCTCACCAAGGCGAAGGCGTTGGCGACCTGCCTCGACCAGACGGTTGCGCAATTCACGATAGCGCGCAAAGCCGGGGACGCGTTCGCGGCGAAACATGGCCATGCGAGCGAAAAATTCGTCGATGTGCAACTCAAGCCGCCGACCGACGATCCGCGGGTGCTGACCCAAGAGGTCGCTGACATCGGCTTGCACAAGGCCTGCGCTCGGTGCGACCGCGAGCGCCTCACCTATCGCCAGCACGGCCGCGGCCTCATCGATCGCCGGAGCAAGCCGCTTCACGTCCGGGTCGTCGCTGTTCGAGACGTACCCGGCGCACCATGAGCGCGCAAGCGCAAAGCGAGCGGCGTGCTCGCTCGCGAGCGCTTGAAGGTCCCCGGCGAATCCCTCACGTTGGCCAATCGCATCGAGTCGGCGAAGCAGACCATCGCGCACCGCGATCCCCGCCGCGCTGACCACAAACCTCGGCTCAGCGGCTGCCAGCTCCTCGATCAAGTAGCGCGCACCAAGCTCGGCGGCGGCGACCGGCACACCGAGGCCAGCGTGCGCCACGAACTCCGCCAGGGCGGTGGCCAGCTCGCCGGCCAGCTCGCCCTCGGCCTCCGCGACCGCAAAGGTGCCGCGCAGCCGGACCAACGACTGCGCTCGACGGTGCCAGCCGACCGCACGCGCGTGCTTGGCGAAGGCCCAGAACAATACGGCGAGAGCGCGAGCTTCGACCGGAAAACGCAGGAGCCCCGCGCTGCCGTGCAACGCCACCAAGCGGGCGAGAATCGCCGCGGCGTCCGCATCGTGAACGCCACGCTCGTATCCCTCGGCATACCGATCCGCGGCGTAGCGGCGCACGATCTCGAGCAAGCCGGCCGCCCGTGCGCCCTCGGCCAGCGCGGCGATCGTGAGGCCGCCCCGCCCGGCTTCGGCGTCGCTGAGCATCAGCGCCGCCAAGTACTCCCCGCGATAGACTCCGTCGGTCTCCGAAACAACCTGCTGGGACCAATAGGGGCGCGTACTTTCAAACTCGGCGTCCACGATCGGCTCCACGAAGTCGGTGCCCGTGATCCCCAGTGCCATCGTGTCCTCGCGCGGGACCACCGTGAGCTCGATCCTCTGGGAGTTAACCGTGAATCGGTGGCGCCCGAGCTTGATGAGGTCGCCCCCGCCCTCAAACAGATCGAGACGATCGCGGAGGCCGCGAAGGGCGTCCTGGCGCGCCGACTTGAGCCGCGATTGAACCTCCTCGGATTTCACCGTGTCGCCGAGCTCGGCGATCCGCTCGCCGAGCTCCCGCAGCTTGAGCACCATGCCGTCGGCGGCAAAGAACGCGTTGAGCTCGTCGGCGCTGGCAAACGCAGACGCCCGGCGCTGAAGCCCCGAGATGATCCGCTCCGCCGCCTGCCAGAGATTGCCAACCCGCTTCTGCCGCTCGTCGAGGAGCTGCTGCTTGCGCTGACCAAAGGCGTCGAAGACCTCCTCGCGCTTACGCGCGAGCTCGGCCGCGAACTCGTCGAACTCGGAGAACCGAGCTTCGAGCTCCTCGAGCTGAACCAGCAGCCGCCCGAGCTGCTCGTCGCAGCGTTCGGGGGTGTCACACAGCGAGATCGCGCTCTGCACCGTTTGGCCGTACAACTTGAACTGGGCAGCGAATTCCGCCCGCCCCTCGCTGCCCAAGAGCTCCTTGCGGCGCCCCTCGAGCACCGCACGCACGCGGTTGGCCTGGGAGAACGTCTCGCTGATGGCGTCGAGGATCTGCGTACGCAGCGTCGGATCGTCGACTTGCAGGGTGGCCGCCACCTCAGAGAGCACGGTCAATCCATCCGAGGCCCGACTCACCTCCTGCAAGAGGGGCTGCATTTCGTTGGTCTTGGTGATACGAGTCGCGCGCTCGAGCAGTTCGTCAAGCGCACGCGCGACCGTAACCAGTGCATCACGCCGGGCGAGAAACTGTACCGTCCGCCCCGATAGCGCCTCGAATGCCTTGGTGACCTCGGTCTCGAGGTTTGCGAGCGAGACGGCGTCGATGTATCGCTGCTCGCGCAGGGTGATGAGCGTGCCACGCTGGGTGCGGAGCCGCGCCAAGCCGTCCATGAACTCGTCGACGCGGGACCAGCTGTCGGGTCGGATCGACGAAATCAACTCGTGTTGATGCTTCGCTGCGTTCGATAGCGCGCCCGCTGCCTGCTTGCGCAGCTGCACGACCTTCTCAAACTCATCGACAATCAGCTCGGCCGTCTTGCGCATCTCCACAAGCAGCGGCGTGATCGCGAACGACTCGGTATGACCGAGCCAGTGATACGCATCGGTGATGCGGGTGAGCGTCGCGATTAGGTCTTCGTAGACCTGCCGCGATGGCGTCTGCTCCTGGACGAAACGCCGAACGCTCAGACAGTCCGAGACGCCGCGCACGAGATCGGCGTTGCCGATCTTGTGGAGAAATCCGCTCCCGCGCGGGGCCGCAGCAGCAAACTCAGCCGACACGAACGGCGTCTGCCACACCTGCATCGGGTGAACCTTCGTCGGCTCGTCGCTGGTGGCGCGAAACACGACCATGCGCCCGTCGTCGAACAAGCTGTAACCGTTGCAGCGGATCGGCGAGCTAACCTCGCGGCGAATCAGGTTGTAGGGCAATAGGACGTATTGGCCGATCGCGCGCTCGACAAACACGTAGAGGACGTCCTCGCCGTTGGGCGCGCGCAACATCCGTTGAAATGCGAAGCTCGCGAAGTCGCCGTCGAAGACCTTGTTCTGGCCATCTTGCAGGAAGTAGCCACCGGGGAAGATCACACCGTGATCCTCGGGCAGGCTCACGCACGCACGCCCGATGGCGTCGATCCGCACGACCCGCTGCGTCCGGGTTGAGAACACGAGATAGCGGTGTCGCTCCTCACGGTACGGCCGGATCTTGAGCAGCACCAGCGGTCCGATTTCGGCGTACTCGATGCTGGCATCGTCGAGCGTCTGCATCGGCTCGTCGACCGGCTCGGCGTAAATACCCTCCCCGCTCTCGGTGTTGTTCTCGATCTTGATCGTCAGGTCACCGCCGACGGTTTCAACGAACACCTTGTCGCGGATCGAGACGTGCGGGTGTCGCCCCTCGCGACGGTCTTCGCGGGTCGTCGCACGCCACTCGAAGTCGTGGGATGGCGGAAGCTGAACGTCGCGCTCGCCCCGATTGTCGATGTAGGTCGGTTTGCCGCGGGCGTCGAGACTCCAGCGGAACACCCGCACGTCGGCCACGTCGCCGCCGATTTGGAAGACCGCCAGTAGCTTGGTCTCGTTGCGCTGCAGCTGGAGGAGCTTCGCGCCCTTGTAGAAGCGATAGAGTTCGCGAAACTGGTCGACGAACGCTGGCTCGACGAGAAAGGCCGCGCCTCCTTCCGCGAGGGTCATCGGCGCGAATTCGGGGCCGTCATCCGTGCTCTGGTAGCGATTGAGGCTAAACACGTCCTCGACCGCGGTCTCGGTTCGCAGCCCGATGAACACGTTGTAACCGAACAACAGGTGGCCCTCGACTTGGACGATGTCGCGGGGCACACAGTTGTTGTCGGTGCGCACGCGTCCTTGGCCGATGATCGCGAGCTCGGTGCCACCGAACGTCGTCACCCGAGCGGCGTTGAGCTGCTCGGCGCGCTGACCGAGCTGGATGGCCTGCGCGCCGAGACGATCGCGAATAACCTCATAGCTGCCGCCGGCGAGCTCGGCAGCGGTTGCGTCGACCGCCGCCGCGGCCTGCGGCGGGCCTTGGGGGTTGGCTGCGTCGGCCATGATCCACGCTCAATCGGCGCTGAGCCGTGGTTTCAGAGCCCCAGTTCCTTGGCCTTGGCCACCAGCGTCGCAATCTTGCTCCGGTCGCCGTCATTGGCGTTGCTGAGCAACTGGCCAAGCAGCGCCGAGATGCTGAGATTCTTGAGCGCCTCGCTTGTGATCGCGGGGCGCGAGAGTACGTCGCGGACATCGTCGGTGAATACGCGTGATCCGTCGAAGTACTTGCCGAGCAGCTGTTGGGCGGTGTCGCTCCCGCCGATCGCGCCGTCGAGGGCCTGCCCCAGCGACACCGCGTGGACGAAGCGCTCGAAGAACTGGCCGTCGCCGCCGACAATGTTGATCTTGGCATGGGCCATGGCTTGACCGAGCACCTCGGCCTGGGCGTGCGCGACGTCCTTGCGCACCGCCAACTCCTGCAGCGCGACCTGGACCTGACGATCGAGACGCAGGCGATACTCCTCGTGGGCCCGCGTGGCGTCGTCGAGGTGCTTCATCGCTTCGGCCTTTTGGGCAAGGCCGGTGGCTTCGCCGAGGAGCTGCTCGCGGATCTCCGCGGCCTTGGCCACGGCCATTTTCTCGGTCGCCGCCGCATCGGCCTCTTTGCCGGCGGCTTCGGCCAGCAAC
Source organism: uncultured Myxococcales bacterium (assembly GCA_902826865.1). Taxonomy (GTDB): domain Bacteria; phylum Myxococcota_A; class Polyangia; order Nannocystales; family Nannocystaceae; genus Xiheibacterium. The sequence goes on along the minus strand of CADEGN010000005.1, from coordinate 64,218 downwards.
ATCTCGCGCTTGGCCGAGGCCTCGGCAACGCCGCTCTTCTCGGTCGCATTCGCGTCGGCCTCCTTTACGCGAGCCTCGGCGAGACCCTGGGTCTCTCGGCCTCTGGCTTCGGCCTCCAGCTTCTGCAACATCACCCGCGCTTCGACGGCACCAAGCTTCTCGATCGCGGCCGCGTCGGCCTCCTTCACCTTGACCTCCGCAAGCCCCGAAGCGGCCGCCTCGGCTTGCGTGCCCTCGGCCATTCGCATCTTCGCGCGGGCGATGCGATCCGACGCTTCGAGATCAGCATCGGCGAGTACGAGCTTCTGTTTGGCCTGGAATTTCGCCGCCTCTTCGGCCGCTTGCGCGCTCTTGATCTGGGTGACGAGCCCCGCCTCCGCGACGGCTTCGGCATCGATGACCTTGGCGTCCTTGCTGCGCTTCGAGGCCGAGACCACCCGCAGATCCTTGATGCGCTCCTCTTCCTCGGCGACCGTCTTGTCGACGGCGACGCGGGCGCGGATCACATCGGCGATCTCCTTCTTCTGGACCTCGATCGCCTTCTCCTTCTCGATGCGCTTGAGCTCCGTCTCGCGTTCGCGGCCGATCGCCTCGAGCTGCTGATCCTTGACCACGCGCTCCTGCTCGACCAACACCACACGCTCGCGGTTCTTGACGGCGACTTCGACCTGGCGCTTGCGGTTCTCTTCCGTGACCTGTAGCTCCTCGTCGACCTTGATGCGAGCGAGCTCGGCCTTCTTGCGCTCCTCGGCCTGTATCCGCGCGGCCTCGGCCTCCTCGCGGGCCTTGACGCTGGCGATCTCGCGCATCTGCTTGTACGACGCGTCGGCCTGCTGGCGATCGAGCTCCATCATGGCCTCGGCCGCCTCGGTGTTCTTCTTCTTGATCGCCTTTTCCTCCTCCTTGCGAAGGTCGTTCGTGGCCACGGCCTGGGTGGCAGTGATCTCGGTGATCTTGCGGATGCCCTGGGCGTCGAGGATGTTGTTGGGATCGAGGCTGGCGAGCGGGGTCTGCTCGAGGTAGTCGATGGCGCAGTCGTCGAGCACGTAGCCGTTGAGGTCCTGGCCGATGACCTGGAGGATCTGCTCCTTGAACTCATGGCGCTTGGTGTAGAGCATCTCGAACTCGAAGCGCTTGCCGACCGTTTTGAGCGCCTCGGAGAACTTGGCGGAAAACAGCGTCTCGAGGGTTTCTTGATCCGACGCGCGCGCGCAGCCGATTGTCTGCGCAACCTTGAGCACGTCCTCGACCGTCTTGTTCACCCGCACGAAGAAGGTGACCTTGATGTCGGCTCGGATGTTGTCGGCGCAGATGAGGCCGTCTTTGCCGGTTCGTGCGATCTCGGTGGTCTTCACCGAGATGTCCATGACCTCGGCGCGGTTGATCACCGGCACCACGGTTCGGCCGGTAAACGTGACGATCGGCTCCTTGCCCATCGTGTTCACGATCAGCGCTTTGCCCTGGTCGACCTGGCGATAGAACTTCGCGATCAGGCCGATGAGACCGAGCAAGAACACGACACCGACGGCGACGGCGACCAGAATCGTGACAAGGGTGAAGTCGCCAGCGGCGACGAGGGTGGGCGCGAAGAGGGAAACCGAGTGCATCGTGGCGACCTCGCGATCAGGACTTGGCGGAGCGTTCGGGGGACTCCGAGGGCAAAATGTCGTCAAGTTGAGCGATCTCGAAGCTCTCGCGCGCCTCGTCATAGGCCACGATCAGCGCTCGATCGCCGCGCTTGAATGAATTGGGGACGTCGGCTCGCACCTCGATCTGCAGCCCGGCACCACCGTCTTCCGCCTTGGCCACGCCGAAGTTGCGATCAACGACGCTGGTGTCGACCATGACGACCTTGCCGACCAAGGTGGCGCGATGCGACGCCGCGTGGGTGCGAAAAAACGGGGCGAGGGGTCGCGCGGTTAGGGAGGCGAGTGGCAGCGCAAGTACAAGCGCCGCGATCGCGACGCCGACCTTCGCCAGCCCCCCGGCGCCGGGACCGAGCAAGTAGTGGTTTGCGACGTGCGACGCGAGCCACGCCCAGAAGAACACGAGCGAAAGGGAGATCGAGACGGGGACGGCGTTGAGCTTGAGCAGGCCAACGAAGGCCGACCAGCCCTTGACGACGTGGAGCGGACCGTCATGACCGTGGGCGTCATGCCCGTGACCGTCGGCATGCGCCGCGTCGCCGTCGCCGGCCGAGTGTCCGACGTCGGCGTGTCCGGCGCCGTGATCGGAGCCGTGATCGAGATCGAGCGCGTCCATCCCCATCGCGCCGATGAAAACAAGCAACCAATAGACCGCCGCGACTCCGAGCAGCACCGTGAACACCACGGTCGGGAAGCTCAAGGCGGAGGTGAGGAACTCGTCCATGACCAAGGGGGGCGCGACGGTGACGGGTCCGAGTCACACGTTCGAGCAGCGGGGCCCACGAGGCTGCCACAGGCGCGTGCGAAGGTCGATAGCGAGCGAAGCTCGTACGATGGGGACTACCACGCGATACAGGCGGGTATTTCGAGCTACTGCGCAACCGTCCCGTCATGTCCGCGCGCGCACCGAACAAAGATTGCGGAGGCGCAGATGTGCCAACGCCGATGTCGGCGATCACCTACCGCAGCAGACCGGCCGGACGGAGCCAACCTGCAGCGGTCGGCGGCGCGTAGGACCGGTGAGGGATCCGCGCGAGGTGAGTTCACCGCGGGCGCGGCGAAAACCGCTCGGCTTCCCGCTCCGCAATCGCGTTCGCGCGGATAAAGCCGTCTCGTGCGGTCGCGCGACCGACGTATTCGCCGATCGGCCCGTGCTTATCCAGGATGCCGAACGCGAGGCCGAAGCGAAGGGTCGAGCCAACCACCACATCAGCCGCGGTGAAGCGCGCGCCAAGGAGCCAAGGCCCGATTTTCACGCCGTCGCTGACGACGGCAAGCATTTGATCGAATGAACCCCAGGCGTGGTTCGCCGGCCGCGGCTCCCACTTGTTAAATCGTTCGGCGTAGGCGGGCTCGATCACGCCGGCATTGAAGAGGATCCATCGCAGGTAGGCCGCGCGATCCGGCTCGTGGATCACCGGCGCGAGCCCAGCGTCGCCGAACCGATCGGCGAGGTAGATCGCGATCGCGCCGATTTCAGAGACGGCGATGTGACCGTCGACGACGGCAGGCACCTTGCCCATGGCGTTCTGCGCGAGATACTCGGGGTGTTTGTGACGCCCGCTCGCAAGATCGAAACTCTCGAGGCGGTACGGAACGCCCAGCTCCTCAAGTAACCATAGCGCCGTGAAGGCGCGCGTACGCGGAGCGTAGTACAGGGTCAGGTCAGCGTCGGTGCGTTCGGGCATGGCTGCGGGCGATGCTAGCATCTCGACCCCGTCATCCGTCGGGGGAGCCCGTTCGTCGCCACGCGCTGGCTCGACGTGGCACACGCGCGAGCGGTGCTCGGGGCGGGCAGACGGATCGGCGTCGCGCCTCAGGCACCACGGACCCCGGCAAGGCCATCGTCCCTCCGGAGTTTGTCGCGCGTCACGACCCAGGCCAATATCCCGACCGTGGCCACGCCGAGCACCCAATGGAACGTCCTCCCCCACGATCCGCTGGAGCAGCTCGAGGACAACCTCTGGCGGGTCGAGGGCGCCTTGCCGAACATGCCGCTGCGGCGCGTAATGACGATCGCGCGGCGACGCGACGGGGCGCTCGTGATCCACAACGGCATCGCGCTCGAGGAGGCGTCGATGGCCCGGATCGAGGCCCTGGGTCAACCCACGTATCTGGTGGTGCCGAACGGGTATCACCGCATCGACGCCGCGGCGTACAAACTCCGCTATCCCCAGATCCGCGTGGTGTGCCCGGCCGGAGCTCGCCGAAAGGTGGCGACGGTGGTGGAGGTCGATCTCGACTATCACGCGTGGCCTGACGATCTCGATGTAACCCTGCGCCACGCCAAGGGTGTGGGTGAGGCGGAAGGAGTGATGCTCGTTCACCACGGCGACGGTGCGTCGCTGGTGGTCAACGACCTCATCTTCAACATGCCGCACGTGCCCGGCTTCACCGGTTGGGTATTGCGCCACGTAACCAAGTCAAGTGGCGGACCGCGCGTCAGCCGGGTCTCTCGGTGGTTCCTCGTCAAAGATCGCCAGGCCTTCGCCGAGGACCTGCGGGCGCTGGCCGAAACTCCGGGCCTGCGGCGGGTGATCGTCTCGCATCACGCGTGCATCGACGACGCGCCCGCCGGGGTGCTGCGCGGCGTGGCCGCCAGCCTCTAGCGTGCAGCGCATCCCCCCGCGACCCGAGAGCACCGCCCTCGCGCCCGATCGCGGCGTTGCTCGAAGCTCGCGTATCCCGGCCCCGGCGCCAGACACGTTCAGACCGAAGCAAGACACTGGTGGCCAGCGCCGAAGCTTGGCACGCTGCGGTGGATGTTGGGATCGCGCGGCCTCGCCCCCGCACTGCCTTGGCTCTTCGCCCTCGGGTGCCACCCACCGCCCGAGCTGCGCGCGACTCCGAAGGACGAGGCCGCGCTCGCGTTGTCCGGCTGGGACTACCGCGTCGAGATCGGTCCGGGGGCAAAAGCGATCGCGGCCTCGATCTGTTTTACGGGAGCGCCCCCGGCCACGCTGGAGACCCTCGACGATGACGCAGACGAGCACATCCGCGACCTGCGAGTCGTCGGTCGCGGCACACCGCTGCGCCTGACCGACGGCGACATCGCACTCGGCGGCCTCGATCCCGGTGATTGCGTCGCCTGGTCGGCCGATCTCGGCACCATGCAGGGCGATTGGATCGGCGACAGCGTGGCCGTCAAGAACAGCATGTGGCTGCTCTGGCCAGGGGATGAGCGCGACAACGCCGAAGTCACCGCGCGAGTGACCAAGCCGAGCGACGTTGAGATCTCCCTGCCATGGGAGTTGCTGGCCGCCGACGACGAGGCCAGCACCTACCGCCTCGACGGCACCGTGTCGCGCTGGCTCGGCTACCTCGCGCTCGGACGCCTCCACCGTCAGCGTTTCGAACGGCACGGCGTCGACGTCGATCTCGTTCGCCTCGATCGCGAGGTCGCTTGCGACTCCGATGGTCTCAAGGCGTGGATTGTCGACGCGATCGACAGCGTCGCGATGCTGTACGGGTCATTCCCCCGCGAGCGCCTGCAGGTGCTCGTCGTGCCACAGAGCCCCGGCGGTGGCACGGTCTACTTCGGAGCGGCGTTTCGCGGCGGCGGTTCAGGCGTGATCCTCCTGCTCGACGCCGCCGCCCAGCCCGACCGCCTGCGGGGCGGATGGACAACGGTGCACGAGTTACTGCACCACGGAATGCCCTTCGTCGATGACCCGTGGATGGGCGAGGGTTTCGTCTCCTACTACACCGAGATCATGCGCACGCGAATGGGCCACCGCACCGAGGCCGACGGTTGGCGCGAACTTTACGAGGCATTCGCCCGCGGGGCAGACGGCGGTCGGGGCCTGACGCTGCAGGCGACGAGCGACCGCATGTTCAAGACCCACGCGTTCCAACGGGTGTACTGGGGCGGCGCGGCGATCGGCTTTGAGATCGACGTGCGCATGCGTCAGGCCAGCCGCAATAAACGGGGCCTCGACGACGCGGTCAAGCACCTGCGACAGTGTTGCGGCGACCGCAAGCGGACGATCTCGGCCGAAAGCGCCCTCGCCGAGCTCGATCGCTGGTA
>CADEGN010000005.1:50790-58535 GCA_902826865.1 uncultured Myxococcales bacterium | reverse complement strand
CAACCATCGCCGAGCGCCACCTGTCCGACCGACGCTTCCCCGACATCGACGCCCTTTTTGGTGAGCTCGGCGTGACGGTCAAGGACGGTCGCGTCATCCTCGACGACGCCCACCCGAACCTAGCGATCCGCCGCGCGATCATGGCACCACGTTGACCGGTGGCGTCCACCTGCCGTGTTCTGCCACCCTGTGCCGTGTTACACCGGGCGCATGACCCAGGCAGATCGCGTGCTCGTCGACGTGGCTGATCACGTCGCTCACGTTCGGCTCAATCGCCCCGACAAGCGCAACGGTCTCGACCTCGCCATGTTCGAGGCCCTGGTGACAGCGGGCACGCGCATCCGCACCAACCGCTCGGTGCGTGCAGTCGTCCTGTCAGGCGAGGGTCCGACATTTTGCGCCGGGCTCGACTTCGCCGCGTTCATGGCGATGGGCAAAGACGGCGCCGCCCAGCTCGTCAAGCGCGACGACGAGAGCCCGGCAAATCTCGCCCAACGCGCGGCTTGGATCTGGGCAGAGGTCGAGGTCCCGGTGATCGCGGCGATCCGGGGCGCTGCGTTTGGCGGCGGTCTGCAGATCGCGCTTGCATGCGACCTGCGCCTGGTCGCGCCCGATGCCGAGCTCTGCGCCATGGAGATCCGCTACGGTCTGGTCCCCGACATGACGGCCTCACAGACGCTGCTCCGGCTTGTTCGGCCCGACATCGCGCGCGAGCTGCTCTACACCGGGCGTCGCGTCGGTAGCGACGAGGCCGTGGCGCTCGGCTTGGTGACGCGGCAGTGCAATGATCCGATCGCGAGCGCCGGCGAACTCGCGCGATCCATCGCTGCCAACTCGCCGATGGCAGTCCGGGCGGCCAAGCGATTGTGCCAACGCAGCCCCGATCTCGACCTCGGAGCTGCGCTTGCGCTGGAGACCGATCTCCAGCTCGGCCTGCTCGGCACGCCGGCCCAACTCGAGGCAGTCGCTGCGAGCATGCAGAAGCGCACGCCGAGCTTCGAGGACCCGGCGTGAACGACCGCCGCAATATCGCGCTCACCCTCGCGGGCGGAGGCAACCGAGCGTTTTTTCAGCTCGGACTTTGGCATCGCTGGTCCGAGCGTCTGCTGCCGCGTTTGGCGGCGGTCGCGAGCTGCAGTGCCGGCGCGTGCGTGGCCGTGTTCGCGTTTTCGGGTCGAGAAATTCCCGCCCGCGCGTTTTGGATCGCGCGGCGCTCCGGCATGACGCGCAATCTCGATTGGACGCGGCTCGTCCGCGGCAAGGGCCCGGCGCCCCACGGGGAGGTCTACCGTGACACGTTGCTATGCGCCGCGGCGGAGGGTGGACTTGAACGCCTCCGCGCTCAGCCCTTCCCGATCCTCGTGCTGACGGCCGGCTTTCCCCGCGGTGTGCCCACGGGCGTGGGTGTGGCGGTGGGTCTCGCCGCGTACAACCTGGAGAAACGCCTGCGCCCGTCGATGATCCATCCATCTTTCGGGCGTCGGATCGGGTTTGTGCCGCACGTGTACGATCTCCGCGGCTGCGAGAGCCCCGAGGACGTCGCCGACCTCGTGATCGCATCGTCGTCGACCCCGCCGTTCACGCCGGTGGGACGATTCCGCGGTAGGCGGTTGATCGATGGCGGCATGATCGACAATGTCCCGGCAGCGGCGGCGGAGCGCGTTCCGGGCGTCAAGCGAAACCTCGTGCTCCTCACGCGCCCCTACCCCAGCAACGTTCTGGGCGAACAGAGTCACGGCGCCCGGCTGTACGTCGCACCGTCGCAACCCGTGCCGGTCGAGCGTTGGGACTACACACGCCCCGACCTCGTCGACGCCACGGTCGAGATGGGCGAACGCGAGGCTTCCCTGCACGACGAAGCGCTCGCGCGTCTGCTGGCGGTATGATGGGTACGCCCGAGTTCGTCTGTGCCATCGCAGTGCTGGTGCTCCTCGTGGGAGACGCCAGCGGCCGCGCGTGGCTGACTTGGATCGCAAAGCCGGCGGCCTCCCTTTCGTTTGTAGCCGCCGCTTGGGTACGCGACCCGGTCGAACCGTTCGCTTGGACGCTGGTCGCGGGCCTGGGGCTTTGCTTGGTCGGCGACGTGTGCCTGCTGTCGCGGGCACGTTTGGCATTTCTTGCCGGCCTATCGGCGTTTTTCGCCGGCCACGTGGCATACACCATCGCGTTTGCCCAGCGCGGGCTCGACCCGCTACTCGCTCTCGGCAGCGGTGCCGCGCTGCTGGTGCCGGCCAACTTCGTGTGGCGTTGGCTCGCACCGCACGTCGAGCCTGCGATGCGTCCGCCCGTGCTCGCGTACGTCGCTGCGATCACAACGATGGTGGCGTGTGCGATCGCCACGGGCCACGCGCTGACCATCGTCGGCGCCGTCGGTTTCTACCTCTCCGATCTCTCGGTCGCGCGCGACGTCTTCGTTCGGCAGGCGCTCGCGAACCGCTTGTGGGGGCTACCGCTGTACTACTCGGCCCAGCTGTGCCTGGCCCACACGGTGTGATGTCGATCGGCGCACGCGTCCGCTGCGACGACGACGACGCAACGCGCCACCGAGGACCACCATCAGCCACGGGGAAGCCTCGGCTCCGCTGCGGCACCCGCAACCACCACCATCGCCTGGGCCCGCGCCCGCGCTCGTCGACGATCCGGCGTCACTTGTGGTTTCCTCCGCGTCCATGGTCGTCGCAGTTCCTCCTGCCCCTGACGAGCCTGCCGCGGTCGAATCGGCGGCGGTGGTATCGGGATCGGGATCGGGATCGGGCGGCACCGCCATGCCGACGCCAAACGTAACCTCGGCCGACATCCCGATGGTGCCCCCCCAGTCTTCGGCGTACGCCGCAACCGTGTAAATCCCGTCGGGGAAGTTCACGTTGGCGAAGACGTAGGGCGCGAGCTGATCGTCGACCGGCTGCTCGTCGCCGTTGATCGCCACCCAGACGCGCTTCACGCCCCAGCCGTCCCCATCGTCCGCATCCAGCGTGATGGTGACCGCCACGCCACTTTCCAGCTCGGCGCGATCACTCGGCGCCGTGATCGCGACCGTCGGCGCTGTCGTATCCGTGATCGCGTCGAACGGATCGCCACAGCTGTCGGAAGGTCCGCTGGTCGGAGTGCCCGGGCACCAATCGCCCCACGTGCCAGCACCCACGGCGCCCCCGGCGTAAAACCCGTCGCAGGTCGGATTGGGGTGCCACGTGCCATCGACATCGTGGCAGGGGGTGATGTCGATCCCGGCGTTCTCCTCGATCCACGGGACCGCGGGGTGCATCAACGCGTGCACACCGGTCTGTCCGCACCCGATACCCGTGGAGACCATCGAGATCGCGCGATAGCTACCGTCGGCCAGCTGGATGAACGCGGATCCACCAGAGTCCCCCGAACAGGTCGAGACCCCGTCGCCGCCGATGTTTGCGGTGTTGCCAAACGTCGAAAACAGGGTGGTCTCGGCCCAGCGCTTCGTCCCTGACCCGCCAGCATCGGTGTTGTTCCCGAAGCCGACGATGCTAACCGTCTGCCCGGCAGCGATCATGTCGAGCTCGCAGCCGTACAGGGGCGGAGTCACGGGAATGTCGAGGATCGGCTCCTCGAGCACGCAGAACGCCCAATCCGAGCCCTGATTCGACACGCCGAGGTAGTCGGGATTTGCGAGACACCGCGATGTGTTTCGCGTGTAGCCCGGGCCCGACGATTCTTCGCCGAAGTGGATCTGCTTGTCGGCGTCGCCACAGTGGGCGGCAAAAACGACCACCTGCGGGTGCACGAGCGTGCCCGAACACAACGAACCGCTGCCGAGTACAGCAACGGTGTCCAGCCACGCGCACGCCTCGACGTTCGTCCCGCCCGCCACTTGCTGCACGTCGGGCGCGGCACCGATCGGCGGCGAAGCGTAGGCAAGCACCAGCGCGACGACTGCGGGCAGGGTCATCAGATAAACGCTAGCAGCCGCGCGGAGCCTTGTGGCGACGTTCGCACAGCTCCGCGTCTACGGGGCGTTTTACGAGGCGGCCGGGGCTCGGCCTTGCCGTGCGAGCTCCGACTCAAGTATTCGTCGGACGATCGCAACCGCGCACGCGTACGTGCTGTCCATCCCGAAGTAGGACAGGCTCTTCGACAAGAGCGTCTGCCGGCGCGAATACGGCGTGTCTGACGCATAGTGGAGCACGCCGAAGTCGAATGGCATCAAGTTCGATAGATGCACGATCTCATCGGTCGGGTGGCGCTTGGGATAAACAAGCTCGTAGATCGCCGACAAGTACGGACCGGTCTCCATCTCGAGTACGGTATAGCCCTCGCGGTAGAACACGTGCATGTAGTCGCTGTTCTGCAAGAACGAACCGCGCACCGTGAGGGCCTTTTGGTTGTCGAGCACGGTGGCGCGGGTCCAGCGCTGGATGTCGGCGCTCGCGAAACAGTTGCGGAACAAGTATGTGTTCTGCGAGTGTTCGTCGTAGGCCGCGGTTGACAACATGATGTCGCCCACTCGACCGTTCAGCGTCGCGGCCTTGCCCATCACGTAGACGCCCCGGATCTCTCCCACGCCCTCCGCCAGACGCGTGAGATGGTGGTAGGCCGCCATGCCGAGGGGATAGTCGATATTGAGGATGATGGCGTCGGATCCAGCCAGGCGTTCGACCCCCGGCACGGCCACCCGTGGATCGAGCCGCGATGGATCGATCTTGCCGAGCTCGACGAGCTGGGCCGCGACCTCGAGGTGGCCAGGCGCCTCGAGCGTGGCGATGCCGCTCTGCTCGTCGTGGTGTTGAACCGCTGCGAGACGTTCGCCTGTGCCGTCCGAGCGCAAGTACTTGCGGAGCAGGTAGTAGGACAGGTCGGCCAGGCGCGACGCATTGCCGCTGGCCCGCGCCGCCTCGAGCTCGAGATCGAGGCCCTCAGGGTCCCCCGGCGCGACAAGCTCGAGGATCTCCGCCTGGTGCGCCTTGGCATAGCCGCCGAGTAGATTGGGCAGCGCGTGCGTGTTGGAGGACACGAAGTAGACCGGCCGCGGACGACCGCTGCCGCGCAGATAGGCCGGCTCGATCGCCGACCACCAGCGTTGCGAGGCGCGCCGGTATTCGAGCATGCTGCCCGCGAGTAACCGCAGCGAGAGATCGCAGGGATGCGCGGCGAGCTGGCGGACGGCGCCCGGGTAATCATCGGCGAACGCTTGGTGCAAACTCGCGACCTCGCCTGAACCGAGTTCGAGCGCGTCGCCGACGAATCCGTCGAGTTCATCGCACGACCAGTCCTCGCCGCCAAGCAGGCGAACCCGCCGCGGATCGCGAATGAGCAGACCGTGCATCTTGTTCCACTCGATCTGCCAAGCCGTGACGATCGGCACGAGATCGTCGATGTCCGATGCGCTCGAGACATACACGGCGAGAATGTCGACACCGTCGAAACGGAGCGGGCGACGACGTCCTCGCGTCAACACGCGCTCCCACTCGCCGACGGCGAATCCCTGGCCCTCAAACTGCTCGTTGGATTGGCCGGCGACGAGGCGGGTGACCGAGGGCATGCACCCGGGGAGACGCGCGGCCGCGTATGCGAACGCCGCCACGTCGGGCCGGCCCTCGCGCGCGCCCGCGTGCAGACTCGAATCGCAGTAGGCGTGCGCCTCCTCGAACGCACGGACGTGGACCTCGCCGGAACTGCGCAGCAGCGAGTAGTACGTGCGGATATATAGGTCGATCGCGTTGTTGGTGGTGCGCGGCGGCTGGCGGTCCACCGCGGGAGCTTACCGCACCATCGGGCTCGCCAGCATTCGCCCCGCGCGACCCGCTGCCGCCCTGTTGTAGAGTCGCGGGCGATGACCGACACCGCCGAGTCGTTGGACGTGACGATCACGTACTTGCAGATGCACCAGCCTCCCCGGCGGCCCCACGCCCACGCCCAAAGTGGGCGCAAGATGGCGCTGCTCCGCGCCGAGCGGCCTCCCCTGCGGTTCTACCGCTACCTCTACGAGACGGTGGGCGAGCCGTGGCTGTGGTACGAACGCCGGACCGTGAGTGATGACGCACTCACAACGATCATCCACGACGATCGCATCGAGATTTTTGTCTTGTATGTCGACGGCTGCCCCGCCGGGTTCTTCGAGCTCGATCGCCGCGGCCTGCCGGATGTCGAGCTCACCTATTGCGGCCTGGTTCCCGACTACATCGGACAGGGTCTTGGGTTGTTTCTCATCGATCAGGCCGTCGAGCAGGCCTGGCGGGCCGAGCCGACCCCCCAGCGGTTGTGGGTGCACACCTGCACGCTCGATCATCCGCGCGCGCTGATCGCATACCAGCACGCCGGCTTCACGGCCTACCGGCAGGAGCACGAGCGGATCGCGGACCCCCGGCAATCGGGTGCAATGCGGTCGCGGCTGGCCTGAGGCTGTCGGCCCGGTCGGACGCGAGATCGTCTGCGTGAGCGGACCGGGCGTGTGCAGACGGCGGGGTGCCGGTCGCGTGGGTCCCGATGCGGGGGTCGGATTGCACGGTCCCCCCGGCGTCGGCGGCGGCCTGGCTAATCGCGCTGGCCCAAATGAACAAGGGCCAAGACAATATTCGTGGGCGGGTGCTTTCCGTTCTTCGGTGTGCGAAGATGCTGCTCGACTCGCGCCTGATCGTCTCGGAAACCAGCTCCACAGAGGGGTCGAAAGCCGGTGGATATGCGACGCGCAACACCCCGCATCCTTGCCGCCTTGCTCGTCTTGCCCGCATGCGGCGGGTCCAATGGCGGTCGCGCCAGCGGCGCCTCCGATAGCATCGGCACCATCAGTGTCGGTGACGACACAGATGGTGGATCGGGTGGATCGGGGGCGTCATCGGGCGCGGACGGTAGCGGGAGCGCCAGTGACGGCACCGGAACCGCGGGAGAGTTCGTCGAGATCCGCGTCGAACCAGCCGACACGGTGATCGAAGTGCTCGACGGCGTGGCACCACCGCCGGTTGAGTTCATGGCTGTCGGCGTGCGCGCCGACGGGTCCGAGGAAGAGGTCACCGGGGTGTGGTCGATCGATGACATCGACATCGGTGGCCTCGACGCCAGCAGCGGATCGTTCCTCGCCTCCGGTATCGCCGGCGGGATCGCGACCGTCACGGTGGATGGCGCAGCGGGTGTCGGCACAACCTCGCTCACGGTGAAGCTCCACTACGTCGACGATGACATGCCCGTCGATCCCACCACCCAGGCGGCCTTCGACGGAGCGGTCACCCCCGATCCCGTCCTCGACGTGGTCTACCCCTACGACAAGACTCTGTTCCCCCACGGCTTGACCGCGCCCGTCGTGCAATGGAACGGCGGAAACGCCACCGATGTCTACTATCTGCACATCGAGGCGCCGACCTTCGAATACGAGACGTGGGCCCCGATGGCACCGCCGGCGCGTTGGCTGCTGCCCACTGCCCCCGTCGATATCTGGGCCAAGCTCAACGCCTCGGTCACGGGGGACGTTCAGGTATCGGTGCAGCGCTACGACGGGGTTACGGCGTACCTACCGGTGACGAAGACGTGGAGCATCGTCGATGCTGATCTGCTCGGCACCATCTACTATTGGGAGGTCAACAACGGCAACGTCGTTCGCCTCAAGGTCGGCGACGCTGCCCCGCAGGTATTCGTGCAGAAGCCGCCCGGGGTGACATGCGTCGCCTGCCACAGCGTGTCGGCCAACGGCGAGCACATGGTCGCGTCGTTCCACGGTGGCTCCAGCCCCTGGGGAACGTTCACGACCGCCGACGGCCCATCGGAATTCGCGTCCGACTCCGCGG
>CADEGN010000005.1:22821-50780 GCA_902826865.1 uncultured Myxococcales bacterium | reverse complement strand
CATGTGGTGTGGGGACAATCGAACGGGTTCAACGGCGGCGGGCCGGGCTCATACATGGCGCTCTCGGCCTTCAACAGCATCACGCCCTTGGCTACGCTCACGCCCGGCCCCGGCGCGCCTGTGTTCCCCAGCTGGTCGCCCGACGGGAAGCGGATCGCCTACGGCGTACGGACCGACGGCAACTGGCTGGACTTCACCCAATCGACGCTGTGGATCTCCGACGTCGACTTGGTCTCCCCAGGGTTCCCGAGCAGCGGCATGATCGTGGCCAATGACGCCGCGCGTCCGGCCGTGGTCTTCCCGACGTGGAGCCCTGATTCGAAGTGGATCGCGTTTGGGCGGGCGACCCAAGCCCGAACACGCGGCGCGCAGGGCGAGCTCTGGCTGACCGACACCTCCGGCACCCAACAGATCCAGCTCGCCCAAGCCTGCGGTGTCGGTGAGCTTTCGGCTGATCAAAGCTCCGCATGTTACGAGCCGACGTTCATGCCCGAGGAGCGTGGCGGGTACTTCTGGCTCGTATTCGTGTCGGAACGCGTCTATGGCAACACCCTGACCGACATTGTCGTTGCCAGCCGCCGAAAGCAGCTGTGGGTCACCGCCATCGATGCGTCACCCGACGCCGGCGTCGACCCCAGTCGGCCCGCGTTTTGGCTTCCTGGCCAGGAGCTCAACAACCAAAACATGCGCGGCGCCTGGGCGCTCGATCCACCCGACGCGGCCGGCTGACGCATCCCGACCGTGGGTCTGCCGCGCGTGAACTCCCTCGTTCGGTCTCGATGATCACGCTGCTCGCCATCGACTGGCACCCGGGCATCGGTGATCCGACCGCGATGGGGTGGCTTACGGTCGGGGCCTATCTTGCGACGGCGTTTGCGTGCTTGCGCGCGGCGGCAGCTGAACACGGGGGACTCTGGCTTGCGACCCGGCGTGCCGCGCTTCCTTGGTCGCGACGACCGACGGCCGATCGACGCGCACTCGGTTGGCTCGTCCTCGCCGCGATCATGTTCGCCCTCGGGATCAACAAGCAGATCGATCTGCAGACTCTCTTCACCGAACTCGCGAAGGCCATGGCGCGTCGCGAGGGGTGGTACGAGCAGCGACGCGAGGTGCAGACGGCTTTCATCGCTGCGGTAGCGATCGCCAGCGCTGTTTCGCTCGCGCTGGCGATTTGGCTCACGCGTCGGGAACTACGGGTTTTTCGGATCCCACTGGTCGGTCTTGCGTTGCTGGCAGGGTTCGTGGTGATTCGGGCCGCGTCCTTCCACCACGTGGACGCGCTCATCGGCGCGGCGCCCGGCGGGATCCGGCTCAACTGGTTGTTCGAACTCGGCGGGATCGCGGTGGTCGCTTGGGGCTCGGTCCGCGGGCGACGACCCGACGGTTCGCCTGGCCCTGCCCGGCATAAGTCGCGGGCGGCGTGAGCGCTTCAGGTTCGAGCGTTGTGGAGATGCACGATGCGGGTGGGGAACGCGAACGAGCAACCGGCCTCCTCGACGATCACCATCATCGCGAGCAGCACTTCCTCGCGAATCGCCGTAAACTCGTCCCACACCGTCGTTTGAAAGGCGGCGGTGACCTCGATATCGAGCGAGGACGGACCAAAACCGATCAGCCGCGCCCCCGCGCCCTCGGGCCAGGCCTTGGTGTGTGCTGCCAGGAGCCCGCGGATCCCTTCGAGCACGCGGCGGATCTGAGCTTCGCTCGCGCCGTAGGTCAGTCCGATCGTGCATGCCATACGCAAGCGATCGCGGGCGGCGTAGGTCTCGAGCCGCATATCGGCAAGCCTGCCGTTGGGGATCGTGACCACGGTCCGATCGGGCGTGCGGAATTTCGTCGAGCGTAGCCCGATGGTCTCGACCGTGCCGGTAAAGTCTTCGACCTTCACAAGATCGCCCTCACGAAACGGCTGATCGGCTCCGATCGCGAACGCCCCGATGAGATTCTCGAAGCTCTTCTGGGCGGCGAGGGCGACCGCGAGCCCGCCGATGCCGAGGCCCGCGAGTAGGCTGGCGATCGGGTAGTCGAGCTTGGCGAAGACCGCGACGATCGCGAGAGTTCCGACGACAACCTTGAGGATCCGAACTCCGAGCGGGAGCAACGCCCGCGTGCCCGGGCGCGCCGTAGCCCAGGCAGAACGCGATACGAGGTCGGCAAGGAGATCGACTGCCCGCAACGCGCCCCAGAACACCAGCAGAACCAACGCCGCGCCCAAGATCTCGCGCATTGTGGTTTCGGCGCGCGGAAGCAGCGACATGAGCGGGAGCGACACCCGGCACACAGCCAGGGTCCACAGCAATGTCAGCGGCCCAGAGAATCGGCGCAGGAGCACGTCATCGGCGACCGCAGCCGAGCGAACGATCAACGGGGCGACGATCCGCCGGGTGACACGACCGAGCAACCATCCGAGCAGCCACGCCACGCCCAGCCACACCGGCAACGCGATCCATTGCCAGTAGGCGAGCTCGCCCCAGGTCATGCGCAACAGCGGCTCGGGAAGATTGTCGATCAACCAGCGATCATCCAGCGTCTCGTACCATGCATCGACGTTCTCGACGGTCTTGCGCGAGAACACCCAACGAGGCGTTCCGCGCAGGCGGCGTTGCAAGAGCACGTCGACCGCATCCCCTTCGCTGCCATCGCGCGGCGTGATCGCCCCGATTCGCTCGAGGCCGCGCGCCAGCCCATCGTCGAGGGTGCCCTCGGACTTGCCCGAGAGGAGCTCTGGATTGATCGACGCGACCCTGGAGATCACGGCGTGCAGTCGCCGGGCGAGCTCCGGCCCGCGCGAGGCGTCGAGCCGACCGAGATCGAGGTACGCCGCCGCCTGAACGAACTCGCCGCGATCGCCCAGCGCGAGGAAGCCCTCGACCACGCCCTGCGGCGAGTCCGGGGCCGGCGGGGCCTCGTCGCTCGCCTCAGTTTCGACGGGCGCAGTGGGTGTCGGTCGCAACGCCGGGGCGGCCGCGGAGGCGTGGGGTGCGATCGTCCAGATCAAAAGGAACGCAAGCACCCAGCGCGTACACACACGCGCTCGGTCGAAGGACGGCGACATCATCACAGACCTCGTCGGAGCGAGATCTAGCAGGCCGCCATGAAACCCCGCAACGCGAGAACGCGCCGGCGTCTTCGAACTGGTTGACCCTCAGCTCCCGCTGCGCACGTCCCTGATCCCGGCTCAACGTCAGCTAGCTCACTGCGCAGGTCGTCCGTTTCGGTCGCAAACACGACGAGGCCACCCCCGGGGACTCACCATCCGCGGGCGGCGGCCTCGTTGCAGTTCCTACTACTTCATTGCGGGCAGGCGAACTCCCAACCGCATGCGCCGTCGGGCTTCGCCGAACAAACGCCAGTGGCTGGCGTGCCGTCTTCGCAGGTGGGCTGAGCCTCGATCTCGGGGCAGTCAGACGGTTCGCACCCCTCGGTTGGACACGGCACGTTGACCCAACCGCATCCATCATCGCCAGGGACACACGCGGGACCAGACACCGTTCCATCTGGGCAGATGATGTTCGGCGCTCCGGGTGCGGGGCCACATGCGTCGGCATCGCACGCGGACGGGCACTCGATCACGGACCACTCACAGCCCTCCGGTCCGGGTAGACAAGCGGGACCGCCGATCGTGCCGTCCGGGCACTCGATATTCGGCGCACCGGGAGCAGGGTCCGTGCATGAGTCGGCGTCACACGACACGTCAGGACATTCTAGGATCTGCCATCCGCAGCCTTCGGGCCCCGGCAAGCATGCAGGCCCGCCGATGCTGCCATCGGGGCAGATGAAGCTCGGCGCCCCCGGAGCAACACCGCACTCATCGGGCGTGCACGTCGCGGGCGGACACTCAAAGTGCCACCCGCAGGTTTCGTCGTCGCCCTTTCCGCAAACGGGCGTGGCCGACGAATCATCGGGACAGATGAACTCGGCGCCGGGCGCCGGTCCGCACGCCTCCGGCGTGCACTCGGCGGGTGGACACACGAAGTCCCAACCGCACGCCCCCTCCTCTGTGGCTTCGCACACCTGCTCAGCCACAGATCCATCCGGACAGATCCTCGCGATCGCGGGGCTCGGACCACAGTCGGCCGGTTCACACGTGCCGGATCCTCCATCGTCCTCGTCGTCGCCGAGATCGCCCAAGAGCTCGCATCCACCACTGAGCGCGAGGCCCAGCCACCAACCGAAACCCATCTTCCACTTGTTATTCATGTCGGGCACCTCTCGACTCTCTCATGCACGGGGCCAGGCGTTTCCGTGGGGATTTTTTTGCCTCGTTCATGGCGTCTCCGATCGCCCACACACCGCGCGCATTCGTGGCGCCAACGGTGCCGAGGGAGAACGCGCGACAAAGGTGTCGCGGATGTTCCGGCCAGCCTTTTCACGCCCAGCCCTCCCATGCACTCGTGCGTGGAGCAACTCGCGCTCGTCCGCGAAACGGCCGGCGTGGAAGCGCCAAGCCCCGATCACGATCGTGCCCTCGGCTGCAAGGGGGTTGCCGGGCGCATACTCCGACTGGGCCACTCGCCACAGCCGCGTCTCCTCGGCCAACGAGTTGTCGGGGACGTGCGCCGCACGCTTCGGGCGTACGGCGCGACGCCGCGCTGCGGGCTCTTCGCCACGGTGCTCCGCAGGGGTCTGCGCGGTGGATTCGGCCGGCGACACGTTCTCGTTGCCGGCAGCCGCCGCCGGCAACACCGCCGGCGCCGCCCGTGGGCGCAGCGTTACCTCGCTAGACGAGCTCGGCGGGGTCACGTGGGGCGAGGCGTTCGTCGCTGGTGCACGCGACAACTCTACCGGCTCACCCCAGCGCATTGACAGCAACACCACCGCGGCGGCCGCCGCCAACCCGACGATGGCGATCACCGGCCACCGGCGAGATCTGGCCTCGGCACCGTGTACGATTTGGGCCTCGATTGCGGCCCACGAGCGCGCGGCCGCTTCGACGCTCGGCTGTTCGACGCGGCGGAACGCATCGACGTAGGCCGACGTCAGGGCATCGAGGTCATCGAGCTCGTTTGCGGACACGTGCCCCCCTCCCGCAGCGGACGCCGGGCAACAGCGAACCCGCGCCGCCGCGCGAGCTCGATCCTGTTGCGCGGTTTTTCGAGAGCATCGTGGCCCCATGGGCCCCTCCACCGGAAAATCGGGGTCCGCCCCGAGTCCCATGGCGGGCATGCGGCGACGCTGCGATTTCCGTGACGTTCGTTTCGCGGTGCGCGAAAGCAGCCCCGTCTTCTCTCCCGGTTCCCCGGTTGCGCAGGCAAGATTCGCCACTTCGCGCCACCCGGCGCGGCCGGAAAACCACAGTCAGACTGCGATAGCGCCCGCGCAGGCGCCGGGCAGAGACGGGTCCACCCAGTGTCAGCTGGCTCACGGCGCAGACGGTTTGCGAAGGCCCCCGATCCGTGCGCCGCCAAGGGCGACCACATTGTCGAGACGAGCCGAGGGATCGGTGGCCAAACGTGATCGTGAACCGACGACGCAGCGGTGAGATCGGCGCGCGGGCCCGCCATACGTTCATCCTTGGATTGGGGCTAGCCGGCGCATGCAAAGACGATCCACATAGCGTGGGTCTGTTCGGCGGTGGTGCCACCGACGCCGCCAGTGCAACGACGGCCGCCACCGAGGGCGCGCAGGACACGGGCGCCGAGGCCGGGCCCGAAGCGTCGGGCGCCGACGGAGCGTCCGCGGGCGAAGGGATCAAGTTCGATGCCCCCAGCGGAATGAGCGCGACCGCGGAGGGCGGCGGAAAGATGGGCTGCCAAAAAGCCGACTTTCTATTCGTCATCGACAACAGCGGATCCATGGGCGACGACCAGGACAACCTGGTCGCGAGTTTTCCGGAGTTCGTCGCGACGATCCAGGAAACGCTGCAGGGACAAGATTATCACATCATGGTCGTCGACGGCGATGCTGCCGATATTTGCGACGACATCTGTACGGGCGGTGCGTCCTTTTGTGCGCTTTTCCCGGAAGGCGACGGGTGCGAGTACGTCAACGCTGGTTGCGACGCGACGCTTGGCGCCGGCAAGATTCGCGACGAACTGAAGGAACCGTGCCCGATCGCCGGTGGACAGCGCTACATGACGCATACGCAGGCGGACCTCCCCGGAGCGTTCGGGTGCGTCGCGAAGGTCGGCACCTACGGGCAGGGCAACGAGCAACCGATCGGCGCGATGATGGCGGCGCTTTCCGACAACGAGGCCGGCGGCTGCAACGAGGGCTTTCTGCGCGACGACGCGATCCTGGTCATCACGTTGGTGGCCGACGCTCCGCCCGAGACGGCGGCCGAGCAGATTAATGGATCAGCGGCGCAGTGGTTCGACGCGGTCGTCGCCGCCAAGAACGGACAGCCCGGGGCGATCTCGATGCTCGGGCTGGTCTCCGACGGCGATCAGCCCGGTGGACTATGCTCGGCGAATGTCGACGACTCGCGCTGGGGCGCACCCAAGTTGCGCGAGTTCGTCGGACTGTTTCCCCACCATGTGCTCGCAAGCGTGTGCGAGCCCGACTATGCAGCGTTTTTCGCCGAGGCCGTGCAGATCATCGACCAGACCTGCGACGAATTCGTGCCGGAGGGATGAACGGGCGACAGCCTCGGTGCGCAAGAACGTGGCGGGTTTGTGCCGCGCGAACCCACCCGCGGCCCGACAATAGGAGTTGGTGGCAAGCCCGTGCGAGACGGTATGGACGAACGCTACGCAACCGGTTGGCCGGCGTTTCTGCCACCCTCGCTGGGCCGTGGCATCGAGCAGCCTCCGCGAGCGTCCGCATCTCCGCCTGTGGATCGTGTTCGGCGTGTCGTGGCTGAGCGCGACAGCCTGCGCCCGAACCCAGGCGCATCGGGCGACGAGCCAGCCGCTCGCCGGGGTTAACACAGCCGCGCGCAACGCCGCTGCCGCAACCCCGCGATTTCGTATCGACCTGTCGGTGGCGCTGGCCGCCCCCGCGCCGCTGGTATTTCGCCACTTGCACGCGCCAGAGGCACTCCGCTGGCTCGGCCGATTCGAGCTCGTCCGACGCAGTGGTGATCCGCTCATGCCGTCAGGCCTCGGGAGCACGCGGCGCGTGACGATGGTCGTGCCGTTGGTGGAGGAAACGATCACCGCCTTCGTGCCGCCGCACACGCTCGAGTATTCCGTCACCTACTCGCGGGCCTACGCACGCCACCACGCGACAATGCGGCTCGCTCCGTTGGAAGGGGAAACGACCTGCCTTCGGTGGATCGTGACCTTCGATTCCCTTCGCCGTCGCCCCGAATCGCACGCTCGTTTCACCGAGTGGTACCTGCGGCGGGCCCTTAGACGCCTCCAACGCGTGCTTCGCCGGGAGGCTTCGCGCAAGACTTCGCGCAAGACTTCGGGCGGACCGGCGAACGGGCGCGCGCGCGTCAACCGGCCCACGCACGGCGGGCGGTGTGCATCGGTTTGGTGATGGGCATTCGCGCGGCACCGCGCCGCGGCGGCTTGATGGTGAAGGCCCGCGCACATTGATTCGCGCGCGTTAGTGCGCCTGCGCCGGACTCTTGCGCGATTCCCAGGCGGTCACACCGAACCACAAGTCGGCGTCGACACGTCACGCAGACCACAATCGCGCAACCCTGGCACGACGCGATCGAGTTTGCGACGCGCGCACCGTTCGGACGCGTCGGGACCCAGCGCGCCTCTCGTAGCCGCTGCGCGCCCATGATAAGAAAGATTGTGCTGCGCTGGATCGCCCTGGTCTGCTTTGCCGCGCTCCATGGCGCGTGCCAACAGCAGAACATCTTCGTTTGCGCCGAGGACGCCGACTGCCGCGAAGACGAACGCAGTGGCACTTGCGAGGCGATCGGCGTGTGCAGCTTCCCTGATCCAGATTGCCCTTCCCGTCGCCGGTACGCCCGACTTGCAGGATCTCTTTCGGGGACGTGCGTGCCCGATGTGACGGACACGGGCGCAAGCAGTGGCACAACCCACGCGCATAGCTCTTCCGACACGAGCCTGAGCAGTTCCGACGCGATTACCGACTCGTCCGACGGAGGCAATTCGAGTTCTGAGAGCGGCTCGACCCCGTGCCAGCCCGTCGAGGTCTTCGCGTTTCCCACGGCGCAGGGCTACGGGCGCAACGCGTTGGGAGGGCGTCGCGGCGAAGTCATCCACGTAACCAACCTCGATGATGCCGGACCTGGAAGCTTACGCGCGGCGCTTGAGGCTCAGGGGCCGCGCATCGTTGTCTTCGACCTTAGCGGGACGATCTCCCTCGCGACTCCAATCGCGCTCACCGAGGAAAACAGCTTTGTCACCATCGCCGGGCAAACGGCTCCTGGCGACGGAATCTCGCTGCGCGACAGTGGTCTTGAATTGAGAGGTGGCGCGCATGACGTGATCATCCGGCATCTCAAGATCCGACCCGGGCTCGCACTGGCCCCCGCGCCTGGCCCGAGTCCCATCGAAATTCGGGGTATCGTGCTGTCGGGTGAAGGCGGCACAAGCGTCAACAATGTCATCATCGACCACGTGACGGTGATGTGGGCCCCGAACGACCTCATTCAGATCTGGGACAGCGTTACCAACACAACGGTGCAGTGGTCGTTGCTCGCGGAAGGCATCTCCGCAGCGCAGCACATGGGGGCGTGGAGCAAGGGACTGCTGATGGGCGGCACCGATGCCGGAACCTCAACCGTAAGCATCCATCACACGCTGTTCGCGAATAACAGCTCGTACAATCCTCACGTGCAGAAGGCCATGCGCGTTGATGTGCGCAACGTGTTCGCCGCAAATTGGGCATGCAATAACGGCGTGTATTTTGGACGCTCATGCACCGCCGAAGGTGACATGGCTTCTGGCGAGTTCAAGCTGGTCGCGAGCCGGTTTGTCCGCGGTATCGACTCGACGTGCAACGACTTCGCCTACCTGGGTGGCGACGCGACGAAGGTCTACGTGGAAGACAACTGGGGCCCATTTTGCGCAGCCGGGTGCGCCGACGAATGGGTTGATTTCCGCTTCGTTGAGCTCCTTTATGAGATCTGCCCCGGGATGTACACGGCCCAGCCCGCGCCCGAAGAAAAATTCCGCGCGTACGAGCCATTCGACGTGCCGCCCGTAGACACAGTTCCCACCGACCAACTGCTTGCGACGCTTGTCGAGCGTGTCGGCGCCGATCGGCCCAAGCGCGACGCCGAAGAGCAACGTGTGATCGACGGTGTGCTCGATGGCACGGGCCGCGTCGGCATGAACGGGGAGTACCCCACGCTCAGCAGTACTCCGCCACCGCTCGACAGCGATGCCGACGGCATGCCCGACGCGTGGGAACAGTTGCACGGGCTGACGCCGACCGACCCGAGCGATGGAGTCGCGTCCGCGTCCAACGGCTATACCAACGTCGAGAACTACATCAACGAACTCGCCGGCGACCCGACGTGCTTCTAGTCTGGGGGCGCACGCGGGCGCCTTCCGCGCTGCGCTGCTGCTTTTGTGGCTCGCAACCCAAAAAATACATGCTGCGTGACCTGGAGACATCGCCGTGGGCGGACTTGTCCGTCCGGCGTGAACCAACCGACCGGAGGTTCCACCACTGCACGTGGCTTTCCAGCGCATTTCTTTCGCCCTTGGTCTCTCGCTCCTCACTGCGGCCGCCCCCTCGTGCGACCGGGGTGGCGATGACGAGGGTGACGGGGGGCCCGGCGGTGGCAAAGCCGACGGTCTCGGAGATGCGGGGATCTGCGCCGGCAAGGTACTCGACAAGACGATCGGTGACGACGGCAACAAGCCGTTCGATCTCTCGGCGCTCGACGACGTGTTCGCGCGGCTCGTGCTGCGTGCGAAGGGAAACGCCGATGAGTGCCCCGAGAGCTTCGCGGAGATCATGGCGAAGTTGCGCGAGACCGACACCGAGAACTGCGCGGGAGTGCGCGACGGGATCCGGACCGCGGTGGTGAGCGAGACCTCGCAGGTGATGGGCAAGGCGGACAGCTTCCGTGCGGTCACCCTACGACAATGCGGAAGCCGGAAATCGCATGAGCTACTGTTCTCAATGTTCGGCATCGCCGGCGCGCCGAAGGCATTGCCCGAGAGCGTCGAAGTGATCGCGTTTGATGCCGCGAACGAAGCGTTCAACTACTACGCGCTCGAGGGCGGGGAGCTCGGGTTTTTTGGCAGCTCAACGGACTACATGACGGGCGAAGGCGGTCGGTGCAAGAACTGCCATCCGGCCGGCGGCCTCAACATGAAAGAGCTGGCGGCGCCGTGGGTGCACTGGGAAGGGCTCACGACGACGCCCGGTGCGAGCGCCCTGGTCGACAAGTTCGACGACCTCGGCACCAAGACCGACGGCGTGGAGCTCGAAGAACTCGTCAATCGCGGCAACCAGGCCATCGACGACGTCCGGGTCCGCACGCTGCTCGCGACCAACGACCTCCGCCAGGTGCTGCGTCCGCTGTTCTGCACCGTCCAGATCAACCTCGAGGAGGCCGGTCCAGGGCCCAACACCCCGCCGCCGGTCATCCCCGCCCAGCCGCTCGTCGGGAGCCTGGCGTTCGACGGCGTACCGGCAACCCCAGAGCAGTACGCGGCAGCCATCAAGCTGTCCGGGCAGAAGATCCTTGGTCCTAACGGCAAGACGCAGCTCAAGAACGCGAGCGGGAAGCCCGCGACCGACACGCACTTCTCATTGGCGTACGTCGTGAAGAGCAACGAGGACGTGCTCTACCTCAACAAGTTACAGGAGCTGCAGGTCATCGACCGCGACTTTCGCCTCGACGTACTTGCGGTTGACATGACGCGCCCCGTTTTCTCGGATGCGCGCTGTGCATTGCTCGAGTCCGCGCCGGATCTCGGCAAACTGACGACGAGCACGGGCAAGGCGAAGGCGGGCTTGCCCAAGAAGATCCGCGAGGGTTTCTTGCGGAGCCTCACCGAGGCCGCCGAGGGCAGCGCAGGCGCCCAGCTCAGCGCCAACCTCGCCAACACCAACGACAGTGCAGATCACGAAGCCGCGGCGCAGGCATTCATGACCGCGTGCAAGGCCAGACCGGTCGAAGAGTTCATCGGCGACGCGCTCCAGGTCGTTTCGTTGCAGCGCGAGCGTGCGCGCGAGCTCGCGATCATGGAGTTCCCCTCGACGTTGCCATTCGACGAGCTCGAGGTGCCACGCGGCACCTTCCTGGATCCGGCGAACTGCACGCTCGTGAACGATAAGTGAACGAGCGGCGCGCGACCAACCGTGTGCGAGCGATATCGCAGCCGTGCTCGGACCGCTTGAAAAATCGCTGCTAGCGATCCTCTTGTTGGTCCTCATGTTCGGCATGGGCGCCGGCCTAACGCTCGACAACTTTCGCGCGGTAGCTCGCCGACCTTTTGCGCCGCTGCTCGGGCTCGCGTCGCAGTTTGGTTGGATGCCGCTCATCGCGTTTACGCTGGCCCGCGCGCTCGCGTTGCCCGATGACATGGCCGTCTCGCTGCTCGTAATCGGTTGCGTGCCCGGCGGCACGACGTCGAACCTGTTCACGATGTACGCGCGTAGCGACGTGGCGCTTTCAGTGTCCATGACCGCGCTTTCTACGATCGCGGCGGTCGTGATGATGCCGCTGGTGCTGGGGCTCTATGGGCCAGCGCTAACGTCTACAAGCTTCGAGATCCCGCACGAGGGCATTGTGAGCACCCTTGCGATCATGCTCGTACCGCTCGCCGCCGGCATGGGGACCCGAGCAAGATGGCCCGCTCGTGCCAAGGCGATGGAGTCGATTGGATCGCTCGCCGGAATTGCGGTCCTTGGCCTGCTCATCGTCACCGGTGTTCTCGGTAACGCCGAGCTCGTCGGCCAAACCACCTTGCCGATGTTCGCCGCTTCCGCGGGCGTCGGGCTGTCCGGGTTCGCGCTCGGCTACCTCGGGGCGGCCACCGCCGGCCTCCCGGTGGCTCAGCGGCGGGCCATCGCCTTCGAAACCGGGATCCAAAACATCCCGCTGGCGCTCGGCATCATCGTCGCAACCTTCCCCGCGTCGATGCATGAGCGCATGCTCTGGCTTCCGCTCCTGTACGCGTTGCTCGTCCTTGTGTCCGCCTCCGCGCTGACCTGGTACTGGCGCCACCGCCAGAGGTGATCACTTCTTCTTGCGCTTCGTCGCCGGCATCGGTCGCTTCGACGCCGTCGCGAGGGGCAAGATCTCCGGCAGAGTGGCTCGGATGACCACTCCGAGCAGTACGGCGGCAGCGAGTACGGCCCAGAACAACCATACGCCCCCGGCGTGCTCGAGCCCGCTCGTCATGTTCATCCCGAACACGGTTGCCACCGCGGTCACGGGCAAGAACGTGGCCGCGATGAGGTTGAGGCGGTGAGCCGCCCGCGTCGCCTCGTGGGCGGCAACAACCTGGGCCTCCGCCTTCTTGGCGGTGGCGTAGGCCAGGCCCTCACGCGCGTGATCGACGATCAGCTCCATCGCGCGCTCGGCATCACCGGCTTGATCGCGCAGACCGATGATGTCCACGTCGTTGCCGACGAACTCCCGCGCCTGCTGCAATGCGCGGTGCATGTTCTTGGCGGCGCGCAGAACCGGGGCTGCGGCGTACACGATCGCAAACCAGTCGTCGGCTTCCGCCGCATCATCGCTGATGGCTTCGAGCCGCTCGGCGAGGGCAAGGTAGGACTCCACGTGCAAACGCAGGCTCGCCGGATCTCCGGTTGTTGGTCCAGCCAGCGCCGACCATTTACCGCCCGCGTCGCGCCAGAATAGTTTGGCCTCACGTCGCTGCGGGAACTCGGGATCGGGGATGTCGTGGAGCACGACAAGCAGATGACCGTCGGCAAACATGGAACGCTGGGCGCCGGGGGTCGTGCCCATGCGAGCACGGAAGATCGGGGGCACGGACCAGTTGGCGGGGATCGGCGAGGTGGATCGAGGCATCGGGTCTCCGCGGGCATCGACCCACGACCCGGACTTCTGTGCAATCGGTTCCCCAGGGTCCAAATTCGTGGCGGTCGCACGCCGGTTGACGCGATGGGGGTTCGAGGAAACACTCGGCGATCATGTGCACACGCAGGTGCTGGCCCGGGCCTGCGTTGATCGCGATGGCGGCGTGTGCCGGCCCGCAGCCGCTTGCTGGCGGCGGCGAGACCACTGCCACCGACGCGTCTTCCGGCGCTCCGGTCTCGACGGTCTCGACGGTCTCGACGGAGGCGACGACACCTTTGCCTGGTTCGAGTGAAGCGAGCGGACTGGACAACACCGACGCCCCAGCAGCCACGGAAAGCGGCGGGTCCGTGGGCTCGGGGCCACCCTACCCGATCGTTCTGGCCCATGGCTTTTTCGGGTTCGACGACTTCGCCGGGGCCGGATTCGCGAACTACTACTTCGACGTCCGCGACGACCTAGCAAGCGCTGGCGAGGACGAGGTCTTCACTCCCGCGGTCGATCCGTTCAACAACTCGACCGTGCGCGGCATGCAGCTGCTTGCACACGTAGAACAGATCGTCGTGGACACCGGCGCCGCTCGGATCAACCTAGTCGGGCACTCGCAGGGCGGCCTCGACGCCCGCGTGGTCGCGCACGTGCGACCAGATCTGGTCGCCTCGATCACGACGATCGCGACGCCGCATTTTGGTACGCCGATCGCCGACATCGTGCTCGGCATCGTGCCGGACCCGGCCGCCCAAGCCCTCGGGGATGACTTGCTGCGCCTTCTCGGCGGCGGCGTGTGGTCGGAGCTCGAGCCATCGAGCTCGATCTTCGTCGCGCTCGAGCAACTCTCCACGCCCGGCATGACTGCATTCAACGCGACCTACACCGACGCGCCCGGCGTGGCGTATCGGTCCATCGCCGGACGCTCGAGCCTGCTCGACGGCGGCCGCGCGTGCGCGGCCGCAGTCGCCCCGAACTTCATCTCCGCGTTCGACGGCGATCGCGACGCGATCGACCCGGGCCTGGCCCTCTCGGCGACAATCCTGGCGGGCGACGCCCTTGCACCTCAGCGCAGCGACGGCCTCGTGCGGGTGCTCGACGCCCGCTGGGGCACCTTCCTCGGCTGCGTACCCGCCGATCACCTCGACGAAGTCGGTCAGCTGCTGGGTGACGATCCGGGGCTCGGCAACGCTTGGCGGCACCTGGTGTTCTTCCGGGCACTCGTGGCCGACCTGCGCGCAGCTGGCTTCTAAGCGGCACTTGGGTGCGAATCCGAGCGGCCGCGCTCCATCCGCCCCCGGCGCCGGGGGTGGCGTCGGCGGCACCGCGGCAATCGCTGCGGCGCAGAGGAAGGGTTGTTCTAGGCCCGGACCCTTGCACCCCTGCCCCGATCCTGGTGTCCTCGGTATGCGATCCGGTGGGCACTTGATCGCCCGCTTTCCATGCCCCGCCTGCACGCCTTATTTGTCACAGCCTCGCTGTTGCTCGCCTGCCGCGACGACGACACCAGCGTGGTCTCCGGCTTCACTTCCGACGGCGACAATGCCCACGACGACGGGATCGAGACCGTCGGCATGGGCGATCTTCGTGGGATCCTGACTTTCACGCTCTACCCGGCCGATTCCGTTCTCAACTACGACCGGCTCGGCATGGCCGGTGCTTGGTACACAGAGGAGGTCGGTTACGAGGTCGTCGACGATTTCTACGCCGCGTATGGCCTGCAGATCGCCTTCCCGCTTCCGCCCGAGAAGGAGGACACGCTCGAGCACAACGACGTGCCCGGTGGCTTCAATTGGGGCGACGCCGAGGGATGGATCCGAGCCGGGAACGCGATGAAGTTGGTCGAGGGCGACAAGGAAGCCTTGGCCTGCGTCCTCGACGTGGGGATGGTGCTCGACCGCTTTCCCGTCTATGCCGCCACGGGATCAGAGAACCAACCCGAGGGCTGTGCACCCGACGTCAAGGACTTCGTCCCAGACGCGTACTACGACCTGGTGGTCTACGGCGGCGAGGCATTCTCCGACACGGTCCTCCTCGAGGCGGTGCACACCCCCGCCGAGCTCGAGGTTGACGAACCCGACCTCGAGGCTTTCGAGTTACCGATCGAGCAGAGTGAAGATTTGCGCGTGCGCTGGAACTCGACGGGCAGTAAGACCGACCGCGTGGTCATCCGCGTGTGGGACGACTTTGGCCGCATGTTCACGATCCACGCCAAGGACGACGGCGAGTACGCGATCCCGTCCGATGCCCTCAGCATGCTCACCGCCGGTCCTATTACCCTCACCATTGCGCGCGAACGTATCGCGCGTATTCCCCTGGATGCCGGCGGGCTCAAGGCCGTGACCCGCTACGAGCGATGGGGTTACCTCGACTTGCGCTGAATGCCGCGGGCAAACGGAGAACCATGCGACGCAGGACATTCCTCAGGGCAACCAGTATCACCGGCGCAACCGCGGCGGCCGGCGTGTTCGGGATCCTCAAGTACCCGCGCGGGGCCAATGCGGCTGGTTGGGGCGCGTGGCCGGCGGACAAGCAGGACACGATCATCCCCGCCGATCGCATGGCCCAGAGCGTGCTTGAGATCCACATGAACGGTGGGCTGAACGCGTTCGACACGTTCTACACGGTGCCGACTTGGGGCGCTGAGACGCAGACCTACGTTCACCAGTTCGCGCCCGGCATCCAGGTCGGCAATCCGGTCGAGCCCAACCGCGACGAACGCTTCGACGCCTGTGGCTTCGATGGCGAAGAATTGTGGGAGCCGGCACAGATCAACGATGCCAACGGCGTTGGGCTCTACCTCGGCCCATGGCTGTTGCCGTTGCGCCGCCGCCCCGACGTGCTCTCACGCATGCGGATCATGGTGCAGCGGCATGACCAGGTCGCGCATGAGGGCGCCAACCCGGTTTCGTTCACCGGCGACCGGCCAGGCCAGCCCCGCATGGCAGGGGTCGGGACGGCGATCCAGCGCTACTTCTCGGAGAACCCGGAGGCGGGTGGGGGCCTGCGCGCTGCGCCGTATTCCTATGTCCTCTACCCGGGGGCGGGCTTCAACACGTTCAACTCGCTGTCGGCCTCCGCGGTCGGGTTTCACCCCGGATCCGCGCGCCCGCTTGGGGTTACCGTCGATCCGAACTCGCTGCTCACCCAACTGCTCGCGCGACCATCGGTGTCCGACCGCGACGCGTTTGACCACGCGATCACCTACTACCGGCAGCAATACGAAAACCGCCTCCGCGCCCTCGGCCTCGGCGCGGCCACGCGCGCGCCAGAGCGCGGCAACTACGAGTTCGCCGACTTCGCGCGCCGTAACTCCCTGCACCTTCTCGACATCCTGTCCGCCGATCTGTTTCAGCCGATCACGGTGCCAGACCCGGCGGTGTGCGGTGACGCGATGAACGCCGTCGACATGCCGCGCATGCAAGCGCGACTGGCCGCCAGCCTACTGAGCCGGCCCGAGGACACCGCGCGCTACGTGATGTGGATCGACACCGGCATCCACAGCTCGGTCAACGGTGGCCACGACACCCACTCGTTCCACACTCGGTTCGCATCGCAGAACTACCCCCATACGTTCGAAGCGTTGATGGAGGTGATCAACAACGCCGACGAAAACGAGAATGACCCGGGCAAGATCGACTTGGATCGCACGATGGTTGTGATCAACACCGAGTTCGGCCGCACGCCAACGCGGCAGGTCAACGCGGGGGAGACCGGCACCAACCACTGGCCGTGGGGTTACGTCACGGTGTTCATCGGCGGCCCGATCCGCGAACGAGGCTGCTACGGCGCGATCGACTACGCCCCCGGCGAAGCGACCGACGGCTACGCCAACACCAACTACATCAGCCCCGCGGAGAATCGCCTGATGGTGCTGCAGGCCCTCGGGATCTACCCATTCTCCTCGCAAACGTTTGCGGTGGGCGACGTCCGTGGTGGCGTCGCCGACGAGGTTGAGGCGGCCGAACGCGTGCGTGACGTCTACCTCGGATTGTCGGTGTGACGGGAAGGCAGACGACCATGACCACGCGACGTCCACCGAAAACCCACGTAGCCCTGGCCGCCATCGCGCTGTGTGCTTGTCGCGGCAGCAACGACGGCGTCGCCTCGGGATTCACCGACTCGGCCAGCGACGACGGGGGTCCGGGTGCGATGGTCACCTCCGCCGAGGACGGTGGCGAACCAGCTGCACCGACGGAAGACCCGGAGCTGTGCGACGGCGGCGACGAAGCCTGGGCCAAGCGCGTGCTCCCGCTGATCCAGGGCCGGCGGCCCGAGGGCGTCCGCGAAGTCCGCATTCTCGTGCAGATGGTTCAGCAGCTCAACGCGATGGGGCGCAATGGTCGCCACGAGGTGGCTCTCGGGCTGGCCCGGGGCCCGCTGTATCGCGCCCGCTGGAAGCAGTATCTCTACGACCAGTTACGCGTGAACGTCAGCTCGGATCGTCGCAACGAGGACTGTTACGACGTCGTCGGCGATGCCGCGGAGGATACGGCGTTGGCCGAGCATGTCCGCGACAACGGGCCCACGGAGGCGTTTGATGGCGGCTTTCGCTTTGCCGACGTGGTCTATAGCGCGCTGCGCCTCGACGACGTCACACCGGCGTATCGCGCCGATCTGTTCGCGCGCCTGTCGGCCCCAACCATCGCCGGCAACGTAACGCCCGAAGAACTCGAGTCGATGAACCGCACCAACTACGGGCAGGCCTTCGAGGCCGCGTACCTCGGACGCAAGACCGAGTGCCTGCCGTGCCATCGCGCGGAGATGGCCGTCACCAACGCCGACGACCCGGAGTTGGATCGGCACTGGCCGCTGGCGGGCAACTTTGAGCTGGCGGTGTACGGACCCGATGCCGGGGACGCCAACGACATCCGCGCCCATGCGATCTTCCGCCGCGCCGGCTTCGGCGACGGCGGGCCGGACCGGGCCTGGGGCATGGACCCAATCTGCGGGACCTTCGACTTCGGCGCCGACGATGGCTCAGACATCCTCGATCAGGTGCCGCACCTCGTCGGCGACTACTCCGACGATGTACCGCCGAACGGTCGCGGCGCCACGGTCTACCACCTTGAAAGCCGTATGCGCGCGGGTTTCGACGCCCTTGTCGCCGACGGACTCGATCTCGCGTCGGACGGGACGGTCAATAACCCCTATGCCGGGTTTGCCTACCTTTTTTCGATGAACTTCGCCAACAAGCTGTGGCGCGAGGCAATGGGCTACCCCCTGACCGTGGCCAATAACTTCCCGCGCAACGGCGCGCAGCGCGACACGCTCGAGCAACTCACGGATGCGTTCGTCGATCAGCGCTACTCGCTGCGCTATTTGCTGGCCGAGGTCGCCACGCACCCGTACTTCAATCAGCAAACCCCGGACACCTGCGAGACGTCGACGCCGTACCCGTTGCCGGCGGTGTTCGATCCGTTCACCAAGAGCTCGAGCAATCCCCTCATGCGCGGCAACGGCGTCGGCGATACGTTGCATCGCCACTCGGCGCGCGTGCTCATCGATTCGACGGCGCAGGCCATGTGGTGGCCGCGCTCGCAGGCGTTCGGGCCAGCCCACGAGCCCAACGAGATCCCGGGGACCAACTGCGGCATGGGCACCTTCCCACCGTGCACCGAGGAACCGGCGCAGATCGGCCTTTTGCGCGACATGGGTGTGTTTCTCAACGACTCCGAGAGCGGTTTCAACGGCGTCGACTTCAACGGCCTGCTGCGCTGGGAGACGACGCTTGCGCCGGGAATGGACCCGGGGCTGGGCGGCGACTGCACAGGCCCCTTGGCGGGCGGATGCGCCGACGCCGATTGGATCACGCAGCTGCTCGATGCCGCGTATGCCGACGGCGACGCGACGATCGCCGACGTGGCGGCCGCGGTGAAGGACCGACTGCTGACCGAACCGATTCTCGCCAACGATGCCGAGCGCAATGCCCTGGGTGACCTCATGGGCCTCGACTTGGACGCGGCTGTCGGTACCCTCGACCGCGGAACCGTCGACACCGCCACGCGTCGCGTGGTCGGCATGCTCGTGAACACGCCGCAGTATCTCCTGGCCGGGGTGGTCAGCGCCGATCAAGACCCGGCCAACGACCCACGCCTCGTGGTGGCGGGCACCAGCACCTCGGCGCTGTGCAACGTCCTCGGCGAGCTCGTCCTCGGTTCGAGCGAGAGTTGGTCGTGCAGCGGCGACGGGATCTCGATCGGGGACTAGCAGCCCGTGGTGGAACGCCGAACAGCATGCACCGCTTAGGGCGGCGCGCCCTGATCGATCCAGTCGCGGACCGTCGCCAACGTGCCGGCATCGAGCGCGGGCATGGCGAGCGGCATCGGACTGCCGCCACCGCCCACCTCGAGGAACGAGCCGTCAAGCTTGTTGTACATGTAGCTACCGTCGGCGCTCCCCGCATCGACGAGCGGCCGGTTGGCCCCCACGGCTGGCATGTCGACGATCGCGCCATAGGCGTTGCCCGACAGATCGAGTCCCCCACCGAGCGGCAGCTCGCCCGGGGTGTGGCAACCGTCACCGCCGCAACGCGCGTCCCAGATCGGCTGGATGTCCGCGGCGTGCGACAACACCGGAAGCATCGTATCCGAGCCCGATGTGGTTGGATCACCCGTGGTCGTCGTGTCGCCGGGTTCACCGCCGTCAATCAGCGCGTAGTAGAGCGCGATGCGATCGTCGTGGGTTTGGATGAGGGCCGGATCGTCGTGGAGAACATCGACGGGCAGTGGGGCCCAGTCCTCCTCCGACGCGTCGGCGTAGATCGCCGCAATCGCGGTGTCGCCGGTTTGCTCGGGGAGGTCGCCGCGGTAGGCGATCTGCGCATCGAACCCAAGCTCGATGTTCGGACGGACACGGTAAGCCGGACCGAACGAGTCGGGCGCGGCCTCCGTCGGCACGATCTCGAAGTCGCTGTGTTTGCCGAGCGCCCCAGGCAAAATGAAGATGGTGAACCGTCCGTCGGACGATGTGATGGAGCCGCCGTCGGCGCCGATGCTCCGGCGTACGCCCCCTTCGGGTAGATCCGCTGCCCCGCCGCACGCGGATGCCAACGCGAGAGCTAGCCCTAGCAGCCCCGTCTTGCGGGATGAGAGCACGGGCGAACCGTAGCACGGTCGCGCGTGCTTCCCAATGGCCGCGGACATGGCCGCGCGTCCCGGTATTGCTCCGCGCCCGCACGGCCGCAGCCGCCCGCGGGTGCGCGCCCGCGCGCGCGTGATGGGTCGCCCTGATCATGCTACCGTCGACCCGTGGCTTGGGCTCGGATCGACGAAGCGGCGCTGCGGCGAGCGCCGGTGTTCGCAGTCCTGGTAATCGCCGCCTGCGGTCCACCTCAGGCGAGCAAGGTGTGCACGACAGTCCGCAGCGGTGGGGCGCTGGTTTCGTCCTACGACAGCGTGCTCTCGATCGCACTACCACCCGGTGCCCTGCCATCCGGTACCGAGGTTTGCATCGAGCCCCCGAGCACCCGCCCGCGGCCACCTGAGCTCTACGGCCCTGCCTATCAGGTCACGCCAAACGAGCCGCTCGCGGTCCCCGCCACGCTCTACTACCACCACGCGTTGCCCGAAGATACGAGTTCGACCGGCATCGCACGGATCGATCGCAGCGCGTTCGAGTCGGGCAGCGGCAAGTGGGCTCCGCTCGACGACTGTTGGGTCGAGCAGAAGCAATGGCTGTCTCGCTGCAGTGAGACCGAGCTCGGACTCTTCTATGGCTTGCTCGATGAAGGCGGCGTGAACAACACCCGCGGTGACGGCGACGACAACGCCGATTCGGCAGATACCGGCCAAGGACCAGGCCCCGCCAGCAACGCCACCACACAGCCGATGACCAGCTCCCCGGACTCCGGACCGGCGGACAGCGGGCCGGACGACACCGCCGGCGACGACACGACCACCGGTTCAACGATCGACTACCCGCCCGAATGCGATGACCTTGCCCCCGGCCCCTTTGAACCGGAGAGCCACGGCGTTCTCTTCGTGCCGATCTTGGCCGGCAATGGCGGTGGCTCCGAAGACATGGCCGCCGATGGCATGGGTGGGCTGGTGGGCCGTCAACAAGACACGCTCATCCGCGCCGATTTCACCGCCGGCTTTGCCCTGACCGAACTGTGCACGCCGCCCACTGAGCTCGGGCTTTCAACCCTCGGCATGCGGTTTCTATCCAACGGCGACCTGGTCCTCGCGCAAAACACCGCCCACCGCGTGGACCTCGTTCACCCCGATTGCTCGGTCGAAATGCTGTTCGACACCGGGCCCGGAACCTCGCCAAACGGGATCTGGATCGACACCGAAGATCGCATATGGTTCGCCGAGTTCAACGGCGGCCGGATTGGCCGCTACGACCGTGATGCCGGCCAGATCGTCGATATCACGACGATCCAATCCGCCGATGGAATCCTCTTCGATCCGCTCCGCGGCATGCTCTTTTACAACTCGTACCTGCAGAGCCAAGTTTGGCGCGTCGCCATCTCGCCCGACGGCAATGCGGCAGGCACACCTACCATGGTCATCGATCTCTCGGGAGAAGACGCCCCGAGCGAAGGCGCCGACGGCATGGCGATGGACGTGTGCGGCAATCTCTACGTTGCGGATCAGGGCGGGATCGGTGGAGCCATGACCAACGGCACCTCCCGCGTGTACCGGGTGGAGATGTCCGACTCCGGCGTTTCCCAGGGGGTGAGCGAGATCATCACGCTCCCCAATGCCCAGGTCGGCAGCGTCGTCTGGGGCGATGGCGACTCCGCCACCACCATCTTCATGAGCGGCGTGCCGGGGGTGGTCTATTCGGCCGACGTCGAGATCACGTCGGCGGCAACGGCCACGAGTCGCTGAGGCGATCTCGCAGGCGGCGAAGCACCAGCTCCGTCTTCGCGTCGAGGATCTCCCCCCGCACGCACTCCGCGATCGCGGCGTCGAGCTCGGCCCAGCGCGTGCTCGCGCCCTCTTCCATCGGGCTGCCGTCGCCCTCGAGTGCCCCAGGTTCGGCATCTTCAGGCAACTTGGCGGCGAGCAGGTGGTACTTCTCAGGCATCGATCCCGGCGACGGGAACGTGCCAGCCCCGAGAAACTCGAAGGCCTCGACGCAGACGTCGAAACCGGCTTCCTCGCGCGCCTCGATCGCCGCCCGACGGCGAATTCCGTCCTCACCGATGTCCCCGCGCTCGAGGATCCCGGCCACGACTTCGGTCATCCACGGGGAATCCGTGTCGTCGGCCAGCGGGCGGTGGCCGGGGTCGCGCCGACCGAACCACACGGGCGGACGTAGCCCGCTTCGCAACAGCACTTCGACGCTGTCGCCGCGGCGGCGCCACAACACCACGACCACCGCGTCACTGCCTTTGGGCCTGGTCGCGAAGTCGCAAACGTAGCTCGGCGAGTGCGTACCGTCCACACGGCGGTGACGGAGCACGAGTCGGCGCACGCGAATGAACCCACTCGGATCCCCGAGGAGCTCATCGCGTTCAAGTTCGATCTCGTCGATCGTCATCGAGCACTCAGCAAACGACGCCGCAGACCGACTGGACCTGGCTCACACAGGCTTGATCCCAGGAGTCGTTGCAACAGAACGGATCGGCACCACAGATCGTAGCGACGCACCCCCCAGGATCACAGCCGCTCACCAACACAGTCCCGGTCGAACACGGCGTGTGGGCGCATGAACCGACGCACAGATCGCCGCAGATCGAGCCGACCTCCAACACGCACTGCGCGTCCCACGAGCTGGCGCAGCAGAATGGGTCGGCGGCGCAGATCGAGGTGACACACGGATCGCAACCGCTGACCAAGAGTCCGCCGATCGCGCACAGATCGTGACTGCAACCGCAGGCATCGTCGGCCGCACCGTTGCAATCGTCATCGAGCCCGTTGCCACAGATCTCCGCCTGGGGGAACTCGCTCTGCACGCAGATGAACGCGCCATCGGAACAGCTTTCGGTCCCGCCTGCGCACACGCCGGGCATCCCCGTGTTGCAACCGCCGCCACTGCCGGGGTTTCCTTCGTCGACCTGACCGTTGCAGTTGTCGTCGAGGTCGTTGCAGGCTTCAGCGCCAGCGAGCGTCGACTGTGCACACGCCTCAGCGCCGGACTCGCAACGGATCGTTCCCGCCGCGCACACGCCCAGCATGCCCGTATCGCAATCCGCTCCACTGGAGGCCTCGTCTTCGTCCGCGTCACCGTCGCAGTCGTCATCGATGCCGTTGCACAGCTCCGCCGCGGCCGCGGCGTCCGGCACACAGGCTAGCTCGCCGTCGCTGCAGGCCATGGTTCCCTTCGCGCAACCGCCGGGCATCCCCGTCTCGCACGCAGCACCCGCGCCCGGATCCGTCTCGTCGACCATGCCGTCACAGTCGTTGTCGGCGAGGTCACAAACCTCGTCGCTCACCACGCAGCCGCCCGACTCTGTGACCGTGCCGCCGGCCTCGCCGCCGGTGGCGGATCCAGAATCGGCGGTCGCATCGGCGATCGTGTCGCCGCCGTCCGCGTCGCTCGCGGTGGCGGACCCATTCGAAGTGAAGGGCACCGTGCCGCCCCCCGGGGCCTCGTCAAGCGAGGCTCCGGCACAGGCCAAAACCAGCGAAGATGCCACGCTCAGCAGAGCGGCAAGCCCACGGAAACGCACGGTTCGATTCCCCCAGCGGAGAGCTTATCAGCGTCGCTGCCGCCTCGACAATCGCCGTGCAACGGGGGCTCTCGCGTGCAAAGATCGGGACGTGACGCCGGCCGACGTGCCTGGAGGCAAGCGTAAGGCGCCCACGGGTGCGGACACGCCTGCGGACACCCACGAGGTCGCCGATACGCTTGCCGGCCTGGCGGGCCTCGACCCGCAACAGATCGTAGCCCAGGCGCTCGCGCGCTTCGGCGACGAGCTCGCGATCGCGTTCTCTGGGGCCGAGGACGTGCTGCTGCTCCACTATGCCCGGCAGAGCGGCCATCCATTTCGCGTGTTTACCCTCGACACCGGGCGACTGCACGCGGAGACCTACCGCTACCTCGACACCGTCGCCCGTCACTTCGGCATCCGCATCGAAGTTTGCTTTCCCGAGCGCAATGAGGTCGAGACGTTGGTGCGGCGCAAGGGGCTGTTTTCATTTTTTGCGGATGGGCACGGTGAGTGCTGCGAGATCCGCAAGGTGGAGCCACTTCGGCGCTACCTCGCCGGTACCCGCGCGTGGATGACAGGACAGCGCCGCGACCAGAATCCTGCGACGCGCGCGACGATCGATCCAGTGCAACTCGATGCCCGTTTCGCCGGCCGCGACGGCCTTGCGTTGTGGAAGTGGAATCCGCTGGTTGAGCGGACGCAAGCCGACGTGTGGGATGCGATCCGTGCGTTCGGAATCCCGTACAATCCGCTGCACGAGCGGGGCTTCATCAGCATCGGCTGCGAGCCCTGCACGCGACCGGTGTTACCTGGCCAGCCGGAGCGAGAGGGCCGGTGGTGGTGGGAACAGGCCGAGAAGCAGGAGTGCGGGCTGCACCGCGATGGTTAGCGACCGCGCACCACGAATTGTGTCTGCCCGATCAGGATGCTGTTCCCGAACTCGACCCGGTCCCCGGAGCGAAGGCGGATGTACGTGCCGTTGGAGCTATCGAGGTCCTCCAGCCATACGCCATCGGGGGCGCAACGCAGTCGACAATGCGCGCTCGACACGAACGTATCGCTCGGGAATGTCACCTCCCCGACCTCGCGACCGAACCTCATGCCCGAGGATCCGAGCGGGTATGCCTGGATCTGCTTTTCCGGGTGAGCACGGACGAGAACGCGTCCCCAAATGCCGGCCGGCCCTTCGCCCTCCCCGCGCTCGTACGCAAGCAGCGACTGGCCGATTCGCATCTGGTCGCCATCGCGAATCACCTGCGCGCCGATGATGCGCAAGAACACACCGCCCTGTGGATCGAGGTCCTCCACCACAACGCCATCGCCAGACGCATGCAGGCGAGCGTGCTGTGGCGCGATGAATTCGTCCTCAGCCCACGGTAGTCCTGGAGCGCGGCCGACCTCGAGATGACCGCCTTCGTCGATCCCGCGCTCGGCCACCGCCTCCCCACGGGAGCCAAGCATCACCACCCGTGCGCCACCGGCGTTGCTCTGAGACGGTGGTCCGGCGGGCGCCGGCGCGATCACGGTCTCGCGGGTGACCGCCGGCGGTGCGGCGTCGGCGACCGGCGCGCTGCCCAAGGGTTGCGCGCCACCAAATGGCGCGGGCATCGGCGGGGCGCCGGGCGGCCCGTCTGGGATCACGGTGGTCCGCGGCGAAACCACTCCAGCGGAACCGAGGCTCGACGAAGCCGCCTCGGCGGGGCGGGAGGCGGCTTCCCCAGCACGGTCCAAGCCCGCGGCGAGCGCTGGATCGTTATCCGCTGGTTGTTCGAGCGTCGGCGCCTCTTCACTCACAAGCGCATCGTCGGCCAGCTCCGCGCGTGGCGCAGCGGCGGGTCGTGCGACGACGCCCCCGGGTCGACGCGGCGGAGGCGGAGCGGCGGCGACGGGCCGCGGAGCCGCGGGCCCGCTGCGCGACACCGTCGTGGCGCCGCGCGGTGCGGATGATCGCGGCGGCGCGGGCACTGCCGCGGGCGTCGCCATCGGAGTGCCGCCTCCACGCGGACGAGCCACGCCCGGCATGGGTGGCATCGTTCTCCCTGGCGCAGGTGGGGGGACAGGATTGACGCTCGGCGTCGCGCCGCCTCCCGTGGGTGGCATCGTTCCGCCACGCGCGGCCTCACCATCGCCGGGTGCGGCGGCGACCGGTGGCATCGTTCCGCCACGCGGCACGCCCTCGGATATCGGTACCAAGGGCGGATTGGACTCGCCGCCAGGTCCGCGATAGGGCGCCGGCGGCATGGGCATTCGGGCGATCACGGTGCCTTCGTTGGTGGCAAGTGCCTCCGAGGGCTCGTCCAGCACATCCACTGCGCGCAGCGGAGCGGCCACACCGTCCTTCGCCGGCACGAGTTCGAGCAAACTCGGATCGGGCGGCGCCGGCGGCCCCTTGGACACGACGGTGCGATCTTGCCGCTCGAATTCGGTTTCGACGAACGTCTCGTCGTCGTCGTCAAACGCTTCTTGCCCCGTCGAACTCTGCGGCGCAGAGATCGAGATCGCTGTCGGGAGGGCGGCGCCGCCGAAATCACCGGCATCGACATCGAACTCGAGCGCGTCGGTGTCAGCGGCGTCAACCGGATCGCGGGCCGCCGTGGGCGCCGAGACCTCGAGCGCATTCGGGTCGATCATCTTCGGCGGGCCATCGCTCACAACGGTAATCCGCCGTTGGACGCGCTCCTCGAGGTCGACGCCTGCGACCGGATCGGCCGACAGCGTCACGGCTGGCGCACCCGCCGATTCCGATGCCGTCGTCGGCACAGCAGCGATTGGTTCTACGCGCACCGTTGGAACTGACGGTCGAAGCACCCTGGGCGGCGGGGCCGCGGTAGCGCTATGGACCGGATCCTGGCGTTCAAGGTCGGGGTGTCCAGGGTACTTGCTGCGCAAGGCATCAAGCGCCTCCTTGGCCTCGTCCTCCAGGCCCTGCAGCGCGAGAAATCCCGCCTCTGCGACCTCGTCGGTGATGTCCGGCCAGCCTACCGGCGCCGCGAGGACGGTGGACGATGCACTGCTCGACGCCGGCGCACTCGCACGCGTCGGTTCAACCGCCGCCCCCGTGGGCTTCGCGACCGCCTCGGTCGACGCGCGCCCAGGCAAACGCACGGGTGGGATCGTCCGCGACTGAGCGCCGCCACTACCGTTCGAAGCCGCCGCGGCCGCCGGCTGCGACGTCGCCGTGGACGACGCGCTCGTCGCCTGGGCTCCAGCATCGGCGCCGGGTCTCGCCGACCCTGCGCGAACCGGTGGCTTGCCCGCGGTGGTTGTGATCGGCGGCGCTGGCGTTGGTCGCCCGGCGGGGGGCTTGGTCGCTGCTGTGCGATCGACGATCGGCGAGGCCACGGTCGCGCCGCGGAGCGAGGTCGATGGACCTACGGAAGCGGTCGACTTCGCAGCCGACGTCGCGGTTGTCGCAGCCCCCGCGCCACCGCCGAGGGAGCGGGCCGCTGCCGTCGACGCGGGCGCACCGATCGGTGGGGCCACGGGCGTGCTCGACGAACACCCATCGCCGCGCGGTGCCCCATTGCGCGGTTCGTCCGCGCCGAGTTCGTACGCATGCGGCGCATCGACACCGCAATGCCCGCAGAAACGCGAGTGAAGTGGAAGTCTCGACCGACACCCGCGACACGGGGCATCGGCAGGCGCGTCGGCCAACAGCCGCACGCCACAAGCCGGGCAAAAATTCTGATCCGGGACACGTCGTGCCCCGCAGCTCGGACAAGTCACGGCTCCTCCAGCGGGTCGTGCAGCGCTCCGCGTTCGGAGACGCCTGGGGACGACGCGGGCGCCAGAATACCCCCAGGGGACCCCCGCCGGGCAAGCCTTGCCGACCCCAGATCGATGGAGACAACCGGACTATAACCAGCGGCTCAGCTCTGCGAGGGCAGCGCGCATCTCGGCTGCGGTAGCAAAGCGCTCGGCCGGGTCGCGGGCGCAGGCTTGGCGGCAAATTTCGTCCAGCCCCCGGGCGAAGGGCGGGGACACGCTCGCCGGCAGCCCCGGCCCGGGCACCGGGGCCGGCACTTGGGCGTGGGCGTGCAGAAGCTCGCCCACGGGCGCCTCGAACAGATGCTCATATGGATGTCGACCAGTCGCCGCCTGTATCAGCGAGATGCCCAGGGCGTAGAGATCGGTGCGCCCGTCGATTCGAGTCCCGAGCGCCGCCTGCTCGGGCGGCATGTAGCGCGGGTCGCCGACGATTTGTTCGTCAGCCGGCTCCGGCACGGCGAAGTTCCTGCAAATCCCGAAATCGATCAGTTTTACCCGCACGCCGCGGCCGTGCTCTCGCGCGAGAAACAAGTTGTACGGCTTAACATCGCGGTGGACCACGCGCCGATCGTGCACATGGCTGAGGGCGGCCAGCGCCTGGTCGAAGACGTCCAGCAACACCCGTGGTCCGAGCCGGCCCTGATCCTCGAGCAGTCCACCCAGGTCGTTGCCCTCGAGATAGTCCATCGCCATCCACTCATCAACGCCGCCCAGTGCACC
>CADEGN010000005.1:0-22811 GCA_902826865.1 uncultured Myxococcales bacterium | reverse complement strand
GGGTGGACGAAGGTAGCCTCAAGCTTGGCCTCGCGGCGAAAACGCCCGCGGTAACCCTGCGGTACATCGGGTTTGAGGAACTTGATCGCGACGTCGCGCTCGAGGACCTCATCCCGCGCACGCCAAATGACGCCCATGCCGCCTTCACCGATCTGCGTGCGCAGGCGATAGCGGCGCTGGTGGTCGATACTCATCCCGGCATGGGGCGTCCTGGCCCCCTCATCCCTCCGATCGGAGGTGCGGACGGCGCTGCTGATGTGCTCGGACACTCGTGCCCTTCGTACGGTGCCACGGCGGCGATCGCCGCCGTTGCCGTGGGCCGCGCCGGGCTTGGCCCGGCCCGTCGCAGGCCAGGCGCGCGCCGCCGGCTGCACACACCGCACCAGGCCTGCTACGGTGCGCGGCGATGACCGACCATCGATCGGTGCTCCGCGCCCGCGTACGCCGTATCGGCCGCGTGCTCGACCGGCTGTTCCCGATGCCGGACATTCCGCTCGATCACGGCGATCCATTCCAACTGCTCGTTGCAGTCTTGCTATCGGCCCAAACCACGGACAAAAAGGTCAACCAAGTCACGCCGGCGCTCTTCGCTGCTGCGGCAACGCCCGCCGAGATGGCCCGGCTTTCCGTGCCGCGAATCCAGTCGCTCATACGAACGGTCGGGCTGGCGCCCACCAAAGCGCGACACCTTCGGGCGATGGCCGACCTCCTGGTCGAGCGCCACCACGGGGAGGTTCCCCGCGAGCTTGCCGCGCTCGAGGCCCTGCCTGGGGTCGGCCACAAGACGGCGAGTGTGGTCATGGTGCAGGCGTTCGGAGTCCCAGCCTTTCCGATAGACACGCACATTCATCGCCTGGCGGCCCGCTGGGGCCTCTCGAGCGGAAAGAGCGTCACGCAAACCGAACGCGACCTGACGGCCCTGTGGCCGCCGCGCGAGTGGGGCAAGCGGCATCTGCAGATCATCTATTTCGGTCGGACCCACTGCCCCGCCCGCGGCCACGATCCTGGCGCATGCCCGATCTGCTGCTGGATTCCGACGCAGGTGCACGCGAGCCGCGTGCACGCCCCGGCCTAACCAAGATGCTGCCCAAATTCGCATGGCTCGCGTCGTGGGCGGCATCGGCGCTGCGCTTGGGCCTTGGCGTACGCGCGAGTGCGGTCGGACCAAGGCCCGCACAACCCATCGTTGTTTACGAGTTCGAGGCGTGCCCGTTTTGCCGGAAGGTCCGCGAGGCGGCGACGGCTCTCGACCTCACGCTACAGATCCGACCTTGTCCACGGGGCGGCCGGCGCTTCCGCCCTGAGGTGCTCGCAGCGGGCGGCACTGCGCAGTTCCCGTTCATGATCGATGCGAACACAGGGACCGCGATGTACGAGTCGTCGGACATCGTCGAGTACCTCTACGCGCGCTATGGCGACCGCGCGGCGCCGTTGCACGCGCGCACGCACCTAACGATTCCCCTCGGCTCGGCGGCCTCCGCCCTGCGCCTCGGCCATGGAACGTCCTCACGTCCGTCGCATCCGCCGGCGCAGCTGCTCGAGTTGTGGGGATACGAGTCGTCGCCCACGACCCGCCTCGTGCGCGAGGTTCTGTGCGAGC
Organism: uncultured Myxococcales bacterium; assembly: GCA_902826865.1. Classification (GTDB taxonomy): domain Bacteria; phylum Myxococcota_A; class Polyangia; order Nannocystales; family Nannocystaceae; genus Xiheibacterium. Next base: position 21,211 of record CADEGN010000005.1, on the reverse strand, counting down.
TCGAGCTCGAGCACCTCCAAGTCGCGGTCGGAGCTGGCTCGCCGCGACGGGCGGATCTCGTCGCTCGCAGCGGACGCGACGAGATCCCGTGGTTGTGGGATCCCGGCCCGCAGCGCGGGCTCCATGGCGTGAACGCGATCATCGACCACCTCGAGCAACGCTACGGCTCGCGGTCGCAATGACCGCAAGCCGCAACGCCGCGCCCGGTCGATGGCCAGCGCCGCGCTCCCAACACCGCCAGGCGAACGTCGCTATCCGGGAAACGGGCGTCGTTCACGTCCGCCCACGGCATTTCACGACGCCTTCTCCTCGAAGTCGGCCTCGATCACGTCGGTGCTAGGCGAATCGTTTGCCGATGCTCCCGCCCCTGGGCCGTAGGCCGCCGTCGACACCTCGTGCAATACGGCGGTCAGCGAGGTTCGCGCGGCGTCGAACGCAGCGGTCTGCCCCGATTCGAGCGCCTGGCGAGCCGCCTTCGTGGCGGAGTCGGCCCTGGCGCGCAGGCTAGGCGGCAACTTGGCGCCCCGCTCGGCCAAGAGCTTCTCGGCTTGGAGCACCAGCGCCTCCAGCTCGTTGCGCGCCAGCGCGGCAGCGCGGCGGGCCTCGTCCTCATCGCCGTGACGGCGTGCGTCTTCGACCATCCGTTGCACATCGGCATCCGACAGACCGCCCGATGCCTTGACCGTGACGTTGTGCGACTTCCCAGTGGCAATGTCCTTGGCCGACACGCTGACGATACCGTTGGCGTCGATATCGAACGCGACCTCGATCTGCGGCACGCCACGAGGCGCCGCGGCGATGCCCTCGAGCCCGAATCGCGCGAGCGTGCGGTTGTCGGCGGCCATCTTGCGCTCACCTTGCAGCACGTGCACTTCGACGGAGGGTTGATCGTCCGAGGCAGTCGTGAACACCTCGCTCTTGCGGGTGGGGATGGTGGTGTTGCGCTCGATGAGAACAGTCATCACGCCGCCCAGGGTCTCGATGCCGAGCGACAGCGGAGTGACGTCGACGAGCAACATATCTTTGACGTCGCCAGTAATCACTCCGGCCTGGACGGCCGCGCCCAGCCCGACCACTTCGTCGGGGTTTACGCCCTTGTTTGGCGCCTTGCCAAACAGGGCCTCGACTTGCCGTTGCACGAGCGGCACACGGGTCGATCCCCCGACGAGCAGGACCTCATCGATCTCGGCCATCGACTTGCCGGCGTCGGCGAGGGCCCGCTTGCACGGATCAAGCGTACGCTCGACGAGATCGGAGACAAGCGACTCGAACTTCGCCCGCGATAGCTTGATCTGGAGGTGCTTGGGACCACTGGCGTCCGCGGTCAAGAACGGGAGATTGATCTCCGTCTCGGTTTGTTGCGACAGCTCGATCTTGGCCCGCTCAGCCGCATCCTTGAGCCGCTGCATCACCAGGCGATCCTTGCCGACGTCGAGCCCCGTTTGCGCCTTGAACTCGCCAAGTAGCCAGTCGATGATCCGTTGATCGAAGTCGTCCCCGCCGAGGTGGGTGTCACCACCGGTCGACAGGACTTCGACAACATCTTCGGCAATCTCGAGGATCGAGATGTCGAAGGTGCCCCCACCGAGGTCGTAGACCGCCACGGTGCGTTCACGCTTATCCGCCTTACCGTGGGCGTAGGCCAACGCCGCGGCCGTGGGCTCATTGACGATCCGCTCGACCGCGAGCCCCGCGATTGTCCCCGCATCCTTGGTCGCCTGCCGCTGCGCATCGTTAAAGTAGGCGGGCACGGTGATCACCGCCTTCGTGACGGCCTCGCCAAGGTAGTCCTCCGCCGCCTTCTTTAGCTTGCTGAGAACGCGCGCGCTGATCTCCGCCGGCGACCACAACCGGTCACGAAGGCGGAACGCGACCCCATCTTGGGCGGTCTTCTCGACCCGGAGCGGCACGCGGCCGAGCTCGCCTTGGACCTCGCCAAAACGACGGCCGATGAATCGCTTGGCCGAGAACACGGTGTTCTCCGGGTTTGTGATCGCCTGACGCCGGGCCTGCTGGCCGACCAAGACGTTGCCGCTTTGCTCGATGGCCACCACGCTCGGCGTGGTTCGACCGCCCTCTTCGTTTGCGATGACCTTCGGCGCACCGTCCTCCATCACGCAGACGACGGAGTTGGTGGTGCCGAGGTCGATACCGATGACCTTCGACATCGTGACCTCCTTGGGGGACTGGATTTGGTTAGGTCGGCCCGCCCGGCTCCCACGCCTTGGCGTGCGCTCCGCCTGCGGATGGCAAGCTAAGAACGGCGATCGGGCTGTCAACCGCTGGCCTGCGACCCACGGCGCTCAACGCGATCACGCGCAGGCATTTCGCGAGCGCTGGCCGGCGACACGTGCGCCGCACTAGACTGCAGCCCATGCGCAACGGTTGGCCTTCTCTCACCGCGATGGCAGTGGCGTTCGGTCGCGGGCTCGGGACCGAAGGGGCCGCCCCGGACCCGGTCGCGATGCGGCTGCTACCCCACCCGGTCGCAGCGGCCCTGCGAGCGACGCAACGCCTCGATGGTGAGCAGCTGCCCGCGCGCGTCGTCGTGCGTGGGCTGAGCCTGGGCATGGTCGACCACGTGTGTTTGCGAACCGCGGCCATCGATGATGCCCTGCGCACCGCTGTGGCGCAGGGCGTGCGCCAGCTCGTCATCCTCGGCGCAGGCCTCGACGCTCGCGCCTATCGGATGGACGAACTCGCCAACGTCGCGGTCTTCGAAGTCGACCATCCCGCGACGCAGGCGGGCAAGCGCGAGGGCGTCGCCGCGCTAGCGCCTGCGGCCGCAGCCGTGAAGTTTGTCGCGGTCGACTTCGAACGCCAGCGCGTCGGGGATCGCCTGGATGAGGAAGGCCACATCGCGGCGCAACCAACCGCGTGGATCTGGGAGGGGGTCACCCCCTATTTGCGGCCCGCCGCCATCCGCAGCACGATCGCCGAGATCGGGACGCGCTCGAGCGCCGGGAGCTGGCTAATGATGACGTATGTCGTTCCCGAGATCGTCGCGTGGCCGCTGCCTGGCGCCCGCGCGGTCGCTCGATTGGCGTTCCGCAGCCTCGGCGAACCCCTCCTGGGCCAGATGACGACCGGCGCCGCCGCGGATCTCGTCTCGGAGATCGGCTTCACGGTGCGGCGCGACGGCGACGCCAGACAGTGGGCCATCTTTGCGCCCGGGAGCCCGCGGCTGGCGCTACCATTTCGCGCGGAGCGGCTGGTCGTGGCGCACCGGGAGCCATCGTCCCCGGGCCTCTAGGTCCTTGTCCCGGGCCGCTGCCGTCTACGTTGGAACGGTCGACCCCGCGCTTGTCCAACCGCAGGAGCCGATCGGGGGCGCCACGGATTGCCCAAGTCGGCCAGAAAGTTGGCCTTTTGGCCAACGAAGGCAGGAGCCCCTGGCGGACTTCCAGGATACGGCGCGAATGCCCCTGAAAAACGCCCCCGTCCCGTCGATGTCGCCACCAAGGTCGGACTGCCCACCTTGACCCCCGCGCCCAAACCGCCGCACGAGAGTCCGGCCGCCGCGTCCTCGGCGGCACTGGTGCGCGAGCAGCCCGGCGCAGGCAGTCTCGGCCCTGCTACGATGCAGCCGCCCATGCAAGAGATCGAGCCGCTCCTCGCGGCCATGCGTGAGCTCGGACGTTCGGTGTTCGAGAGCCGGCACCGCGGCTGGTACCTGCTTAAGCACCCGACCAGCAACGCGGGCGACGGGCCTGGCCGTTTCGACTTCAATACCGTCGCGGTTCGCAAGGAGGAAGGGCGGGCCGTCGATCCGTTCGCGGCGGAGTGGCGGTGGATCGAGATCCGCAAGCGCGCCGGCAATCCGTTCCCCGACCGCGTCAGCGTGGGCCGGGCCAACAACTGCGACGTTGTGCTGCGCCTGCCGTTTATCTCGAAACTCCATGCCCACTTCTCGCCCGGCGACGGTGCCGCGCTGATCCTCTCCGACCACCGCTCGGCGAATGGAACCCAGGTGGCGGGCCGTCCGCTCGAGTCCGGCGCGACGATCGAGGTGCACAGCGGCGAGTGGATCGCCTTTGGCCCGCTTGTGTTGCAGTTGGTGGATGGCAGCGATCTGTACGCCGAGCTCGCCGATGCATTCGGGCTGTGAGCCGGTGCGGGATCCGAAAGGGCCCCGGCGAGCCCCCCGCGCGCGGTAGCACCCCAAGCCCTACTGGCGATCGCGACCACCAGTTTTCCTGGCCGCTGACCAGAAGGGCAGCCGAGGGGGCGAAGCTCCCCCCTTGCACTACACGGCGCTCGGGCACTACGATGGGTTTGCAGCCGTGCGAATCCGCTATGCAGCTCGCACCGACGTTGGGCGCAAGCGGACCCATAACGAGGACTACTTTGCGCTCATCGAAGATGATCGGCTGTTCCTCGTCGACGATGGCATGGGCGGTCACGCTTCGGGTGACGTCGCCAGCAAGATGTCGACCGAGGTCATCGGCGAGTTCTACCGGCGCAGTCGCGACCCGGACGCCAGCTGGCCCTACAGATACGACCCGTCGCGTTCGTACGCCGAGAATCGGATCCTCACCTCGATTTGCCTGGCCAACGAACGGGTCCACGAGGCCTCGCTGCGCAACCGATCCCAGCGCGGGATGGGAACGACCATCGTCGCGTTCCACCTCAACGGAACGCGGGCATACATCGCGCATGTCGGCGACTCACGCTGCTATCGCGTTCGCAACGGCAGCATCCACGCGCTCACCCGTGATCACTCACTGCTCGAGGATTGGAAGGAGGCGCGACCCGATCTCACCGAACAAGAGATCCGCGACTTCCCGCACAAGAACGTGATCACCCGCGCGCTTGGCATGCGCGAGACAGTCGAGGTCGATCTCAAGACGGTGCAGATCGAGCTCGGCGATCGCTTCGTACTCTGCTCCGACGGCCTATGTGGAATGCTCACCGACGATGAGATCCACGAGGTCATTTCAGCCCACGGTGACCCCGAGGCCGCGGTTGCCGAGCTGATCGACAGATCCAACGCCGCCGGCGGCGACGACAATATCACGGCCATGTTGATCGACTGTCGCGCGTCGTAACCGGGCGCGGCGCTGGGACGCAGGCCCGCGACGGTGTAAGCCGTGCCCCGCAGTCGCGTTTTCCGCCCTGAGCTGCCCGCTGCGGCGAACGGGGATGCATGCGACCGCTGCGCCGTCGCATGGGATCGACGGCGAAACCACCGGCACCGAGGGAGGCAATCGACAGGCGCAGCCGCCGGCGGTGGATCGAGCGGAATGACGACCCAGGCAAATTGCGCGCCTTGCGCAAGCTTCCCCATCGGGCTTGTGCTCAATCGGTCCCAGATCCCTTTGCCCGGGCCAGATTCCCGGGTTACCTGGGCGAGGTTCTTGGCATAGTCTACCGCCGCCGCACCGGTCTTTGGCGGCCCTTTCCACGTTCGACACGACGAAGTTTTTCATGAGCAATGGAGCGACCACCATGAATGGTTTGCGCAGCGCCTTCGCCCTCACGGCCATGGGCGTCGTGGCGCTCGGGAACACCGCCTGCATCCGCGACACAGATTGCGGCATCTGCGATCCCGACAACCTCGTGCTCGAGAGCATCTCCGGGCTCAACTACGCCTCGAAGAAGGTGCACCTACTCGGTCCGCCGTGCGAAGGCACGGATTGCCCCGGCCAGGTCAAGAAGGGCAGCTACTTCGTCGAGGAGATCGGTCCGTGCGAGGACACGATGGAGGCCAAGACCTCCTCGCGTCCCGACGAGTACTGCAAGATCTCGCCCCTCGTTGTCACCTACGGCATCGAGTTCGTCTTTAATAACCTGCTCGATCCCGCGACCGTCGAGCTGGTGCGGAAGCGACCCGACCAGCCGAAGTTGTTCGAGGTCTACGACTGGAAGACGAAGATCCTCGACATCGTTGGCCCGACCACCCGCTATAACGGCGACTTCATCAAGGGTCCGGCGGACATCCCAGACGAGATCACCCGCCTGGTGAACCTGTCGTGCATCGACAACCTGCGCGACGACAACCAGAGCTACGGGGCTGAAGATCGGCTGGATTGGAAGAGCGACCCCTGCAACCAAACCCACGAGGTCATGGTCGACGGCGAGCGGCGTCAGGTCCCGCTAAAGACGCGCGTTGGCACACCCGACGCAAAATTGCAGTCGTTCCGCGGGATCTGGACCCAGGGCAGCAACAGCTGCGACACGCCCCAAGAAGGCTACGACAGCTGCTGCACCGAGTGCGACTACGTCCTGGCCACGAAGGTCGCGAAGTACGGGCTCGACGAGAACGGCGAGGCGCGGAACCCCAACGACAACACGGCGATCACGTGTGACGCCATGGATGGCGACCCGTTGGTCGAGTGTCGCAACTTCATCCCCAGCGTCGACCGTTCCCAAGAGGACTACCACTACACCTACTTCTGGTGCGACCCGAAGGCCCCCGGCTGCGAGCGCGAAACCTTCTCGGTGCCCTGGTCCGACAAGATCCGCGAGACGCACCCCGACGAACGGCCAGCGCACCTCGAGAACTTCGACGCGAAGTGCGAGACCACAGCGGACTGCTCCGATCCCCATAACTTACCCGGGACGATCTGCGTCGGCGAAAAGGACGGGGCCGCATGCCTCATGGACGCCGATGAGAACTGCCAGGGTGGTGTTTGCCGCGCCCAGTGGATGGCAACGTGCCGCGCGAACCCCGACACAACCGGGGGTGAGCAGGGGTACTGCGTAGATCGCCGCTTCGCCGACGCAGGAGCCGGCGCGTGCTTTCTGGCCGACGAGCGGTTCGAAGGCCAGTGCAACGACGAGGGTGGCGACTGCAACACCTACAAGAAAAACACCCAGCTCGGTGCGTGCAACAGCACCGCGAACGACACGGTGTTTAGCGCCGCCGAGTGCTGCCAGGAGTCGCTCGGTGCGGCGTCCGACGGCGCGGCCTGCGACCCCTTCTACCAATCCAATGTGCGGCCGGTCCCGCGCTACATCCGTAACGACAAGTTGCCCGAGGTCACCCGCGATTGCATTTGCGAGGACAACCCCTCGGACAAGTGCGTCGACGTGGTCAACGCCAGCTGCCGCGACGAAAACGGCGACATCCGTGACGACCGTCGCGGCGAGTTCGCGGTGCTCTTCGTCGAGCGCCGTGGCGGTGTGGTCTATGACCCGGCCATCAAGGGTGTCGAGTGGCGCCCGGCGGATCTCGGCGGTATCCCCCGCGCAGACGCCGAGCGCTGCGCGGAGGACCGCGGCCTGGTTGCCCCACGCAACCGCCACGAGGGTTGGCGGGCCAACGACGCGTTCCTCGGCGAGAACTTCGAGGACTACGACCGCGCGATGTGCTCGAGCTCGACGTACACCGTCACGTTCGCGACCCCGGAGGACGGTGCGGGTACTGAGTTCATCAAGGACAAGGTCGGCAACACGCTCGAGGGCAAGTCGAAGTACACCTTCGACACGGTCGACTTCCACGTGATCCCCGGAAGCGGCTTCCCGACGGACAACCTCCGCATCGGCGCGTGTGACTCGTTCGCGATCACATTCTCCAACAAGTACGACATGAGCCCGGAGAACCAGCGCAAGCTGCAGCTCTTCCGCGTCGATACCAAGGGTACCGTCGACGTCGAGGATGACGAGCTGGTGGCGCCCGAGGGCTGCACGCCCGACGACCCGAGCAATCCCCCACCACTTGCCGGCGGTCCCAATTGCGTCAACTCGAAGGCGGAGCTCGACCCTGACGGCGACGGCACCGAGGATCCGTGCCTCGCCCCCTGCTTGACGGTCGACGTGACCGACCAATCAGCGGGGACGATCCGCGCTAGCATCGATCCAACGGAGTTCGGCGCTCGGCTTGAGAAGAACCTGACCTACCGCCTGGTCGTCCCGGGTCTGGGTGAGCTCGACCAGATGGGCGAAACGGCCGCGTACCAGAGCGCGTTCTGGGACGCCTGTGGGATGCCGCTCGTCACCGGCGGCTACGCCTCCGGGATGACGCCCGACTACCTCTACCAGTTCACGGTCGATGAGCCGAAGTGCAAGGAGGACCAGGACCAAGACGACGTCCAGTTCTCCTGCGACAACGCCCCCGACTTCTTCAACCCGAACCAGGAAGACACCGACGGCGATGGCACGGGTGACGTGATCGACCTGTGCCCGATCCTGGCCGGAACGGCCAACAGCGCCGACTCAGACAAAGACGGCGTCGGCAACGAGTGCGACAGCTGTCGCCAGGCGGTCAAGCAGTACAACATGCACGACGCCGGGGTTGCAGTTCCGGACTACATGATGGTCCGCAACATCCCCGCCCAGGCCGATACCGACGACGACGGCATCGGCGACGTCTGCGACAACTGCGTGCAAGCGTCGAATTGCGAGTCGTATGGCCTCATCAACTTCGGGGCGCCGACCGACAACCCGTACGGCCTCGGTGACCCGATCCTCTATGATGACCAGAACAAGTGCCAGCGCGACGACGCCGGTGGCCGCAACATGGTCGGTGACGCGTGCGAGGGCCAGATGCTCGATGGTGCAGCCGGGCCCGTCGGCCTGGGCGCCCAGGACGACTTCGACCAGGACGGTCTCGTCAATATGGTCGACGCCTGTCCGCGTCAGCCGGTGGCGCCGATCAGCTGCACGACCGACGCGGAGTGCGGAACGGCGAGGTGTGGACCCGCCGGCGTGTGCAACCACCCCGACGAAGACGGGGACGGGATCGGCGACGCCTGCGATAATTGCTACGAGGCCAATCCGATGCAGATCGTCGAGGGGGCGATGCAGGAGGACGACGCCGACGCCGACTTCGTCGGAATTGCCTGCGAGACCAACCCCGACTGCGCCATACGTGCGGATCCGCGCCCCTTCGCGTTCTACGAGATTGCGGTCGGCGGCCAGTGCTGCACCGCTGCTCTCATCGAAGACGAGAACGGGAATCTCATCAACGCCACGACGAAGCGGCCACTGCTCGACCCCGACGACCGTCCGATCAGCGTCGACTGCGTCGAGGCGGAGAATCCCCTCGACAACACCTGTCGCAAGCTACCGGACAAGGTGGCCGCGACACCGGGTGTGCTGACGCCACCACCGGGCTGCCAGGACGCGCTGGATGCTGCCGGCCTCACCGCGACGACCAACCCGCTTCTCACGCCGGGGGACTTCCCAAGCGTAGACGCGATGTGGAACAGCCTGTGCTTCCTGCCCCAGTTCGATCAGGACTACGACGGCTACGGTGATCCCTGCGACCTTTGCCCCTACGACTTCGATCCGATGAACCTGCAGTTCATCGACGGCAATGGCCGCGTATGGCCGATGGATGGTCGCTACTGCAACGGCGACTACAGCATCGAGCGGAAGTGCGAGGGCGAGGACACCGCCGGAGAAACCGGCGCCAGCGAGTCCGGCGGTAGCGCCGGAGACACAGGCATGGGAACAGGCGGAGGCGGGTCGTCCGGCGGCTGAATCGCCGCGCGAGCTCGCAACGAGCAAAAGCCCCCACCGCAGCTCGCGGTCGGGGGCTTTTGTTTTTCCGGCCGTCGAGCGTCGTGTGGACCGGGTTAGGCGGTATCAGCGGCGATCAGCTCCAGGGGGTCCGTCCCGCAGCTCCCCGCGCCCGAAAACACCAGACCGACACGGTTCGTCTCCGCGAGGCGCCACACGACCCTCGCGCGGAAGACCAACACCGACACGGCATCTCCAGTCTCGAGGTCGATGGCGAGCCAGCAGGACTCACCGACGGACGCCTCGCTCCCGCGCGCGATGACCTGGGCCCCACCCGCGCCAAGATCCTCAAGCTCCACCACGCTGGTTGTGACCCGCCCAGAGCCTGGGGTGCGACGACCCAGCCAAGCCGGCAATGGGCACTGAAATCGGCGGAACCGCCGGGTGCCCACCAGCGGATCATTACCAACGGAGCTAAGCTGCAGGCGCTGATCGAGCGCCCGAAGACGCGCGTCAAGATCAGCGCCGATCGGCTCTCCGCGAAGCACCCGCAGGCGAAGCTCCCGGTACTCAAACACATCTCGGATGATGTCGCGGGCGGCGGTGCCGTCGAGAGTCTCGGGGCCAAGTTCGATCGTGACCACCGCCTCGTCGGTGGCAGGTGGGTCGGACGGCGCCATCGGAGTCTCACCGGTGACGCCGCCAACGCCACCCGATGGTGTCCACTTCAACGCGGGACGCGGACGCGCCGAAGCCCCGGCGAACTCGACGTCCACCGGATCGCGAACGCTCGGACGCTCGACGGTGCGCCGCGTAGCCAGATCGGACTTGAGCGGTGGCGGGACGATCTGGACGCGGGCACCTGTAGGGGGCTTCGCGGGTGCGCGAGGCGGAAGGGGCGGCGTAGCGGCAACTCGCGATCCCGGCGTGCTCACGACGCGCTCTTCGATCACGATGCGTGACGTGTCGTCGGCCCTAACACCAGTCGCCACCACTCGGGGATCGCGCTCGCCCAGGCCGAAGTCAAACTGAACCGTCTGGCGAAGCGCATCCATGCCGCTGCGCTTGTTCGGTTTGTGTTCGGTCGCGGCCGCGTCAATTTCCTCGTAGCGCAGACAAAACGGGCCGATCTCGATGGTGGAGCCCGAGTGCAACGTACTGCGATCGACGCGGGTACCGTCGACGAAGGTCCCACCCTTGCTCGCAAGATCTACGACGACCACCTGTTCGTCATCGTCGACTTCGATCTTCGCGTGACGCCGCGACACTTCTGGGTCGACCAGCTGCAGATCGGAATCGGGCGCGCGACCGAGGACAGCACGACGTCCGAGCACGAGTACCGTGCCCGGCGGAAGCCCCTCTAACCCTCGCAGGATCCGCTGCATCGTCACGGCGCGAGGCCGCTGCCGGCGCAGTGTAGCACCACGACCCGCGCTCGCCTCCGCGAGAAGCGCACTCGCGCGAGTTCGCCCTCACTACGGGTGTGCCGGTCGCCATTGCTCCCACTCCGGCGCCCCGGCGAAGAGCACCCCATAGCGATCGCTCTCGGCACGGACGACGCGACCCGTGAGCACGATCGTGCGCGGCCGTGCGCCGACGACCAGATCGATCACCAGCCACGCGAGCTCGCCGACGCCCAGGGTAATCCCAGGGACACCGACACCGGCCCCTCCTGCGCTGATGTCGGCTACGGTGGCGCGGGCCGTTCGATCGCCAAAGTGTTCGCCGTGACGGAGGCGGGCCGGAAAGCCACAGCGAAACCGGCAAAATTTCCGATGGCGCGCCACTCGCTTTGTTTCATCGGCCGGCTGCTGCAGCGCCGTCTGCAGCTCCTGGTAACGCTGGATCTCCGCCTCTGGGAGGGCGTCGCCACGCGAAGAGCGCAGGCGCAGGGCCCGGAACTCGAGGATGTCGCCCAGGATATCGCCTGGGTATGTGCTCCCATCGGCGTAGCACGCCACCACCCGATGCCGTTCCGGCCCTGGTTCGACGACGACCGAGCCCCCGTCATCGCGTGTGCGCGGGGCCGGTAGATCGAGCATCCAATGATCGACAGTCCTCTTGTGCGCCTCAGTCGAGTGAACCTTGACCGCGAACGCGGCCGAGCTCGCGCCCAGCTCTTCGTGGTCAGGGACCTCCTCAAAGAGGAATCGATCGCGCAGGATCCGGATCTCATCCCCGGGCGTGAGACGTTGCCGAACAACGCGCTTGTGGGCAACGAATGTTCCGTTGTTGCTGGCCAGATCCACCAGGACCGCGTTGCCGGCGCTGTCCTCGATCACCTGAGCGTGTTGCCGGGAGACCCCGTCGTGGAGAATCTGGATATCGGAGTCCGCGGCCCGACCGATACGCGTACGCCCTCGGACGACGTACACCGCCCCCGAGAGAGCCCCATCGATCGCCCGAAGTTGTCGTCGCGTCCCCACGCTCGGGCCAGTCTAGTGCGCATCTCGAAAGCCACGCAACATGAGATACCACCGGTACCCGGCGACGGGACTGCGCGACGCTCAACACGGGCGCCCAATGTGGGAGCCGTCAAGGTCGTCGACGCTCCGGATCCTCGCGACAGGTGCGCGGTTTCTCAGGTCGGCCCACCGGGCGCGCACCGGTGAAAAGGCGGCCTAGCTCATCCGCGCGGAGCGTACGGGAGCCCGAGATCGATCTCTCCGTTTGCAACGGCAGCCTGCTTGCGGCGCCAGAATTCGGCCGTGAGTAGATCGGCGTGGTGGTCGAGGAAGGCCGCCCGCAGGGCCGGATCGCGCGGGACGATGAATGGCGCCCACTCCTCAGGAAACACGTCGTACTCCGACACCGCATAGTACGGCTGATCGGAGAGCTCGTCGTCGTAGGTCTGCGCCTTCGGGATCGAGCGAAACCTGCAGTCTAGCAGCGGACAGATTTCGTCGTAGTCGTAGAGGACCAAACGACCGTGGCGCGTGACCCCGAAGTTCTTCCACAGCAGGTCACCCGCGAACACGTCGCTCGCGGCCAGCTCTTTGATCGCATGCCCATAGTCCACGATCGCGCGGACAGCATCGGGCTGCGTGGCTTGCTCGAGATAGAGGTTGAGGGGGGTCATCTTCTCCTCGGTGTACAAGTGCGCCACGACGACCTCATCGCCGTCGACCCGGATCGAACCGGCGGCCTTGCTTTGGAGCTCTGCGAGGCAATCTGCGGTGAATCGCGAGCGCGAGAACGCAAGGTGCTCGAACTCCTGGGTATCGGCAAGGCGACCTATCCGGTTACCGCGAAATACGTCGCGGTAACTACGCAGGATGCCCTCGCGCGTGGCCCCCGGCTTGTCGAAGCGATCGCGGATGACCTTGAACACGTTGCGGTAGGACGGCAGCGTGAACACCGTCATCACCAGACCCGGGATCCCCGGTGCCATGACGAACTGATCGCTCGACTGCCGCAGGTGCGCCATCAGCTCGCGGTGGATCAGCGTCTTGCCGTGGCGGTGATGCGCGATCGAGATATAGCGCTCGGCATCGGTAAGCTGCGGCATCAGCGACCCGAGAAAACGAACCAAGTCCGACGGGCGATCGACCTCCACGAAGAAATATGAGCGGGTCGAGCTGAACACCTGCAGCATCTCATCGACATCAAACAGGGCGCCGTCGACGACCATCCCATCTGGGGTCGGCTGCACCGCCACGAGCAACGGTTGATAGCTCCCGTGGCGAACAAAACGCGCGACGATGTACCCGTCCGGCGCGCGCACAAACGTCGAGCGCAACACTTCAACGGCATCGAACCGCGGATCGACACCAGTCCGTTCGCAGTGCGCGGCGTGGCGTTCGGCCAGCCAGCGCGCATCAGCGCTGAGGTCTCGCCACACGAACGCCGGCCGCGGGTGCGACAACACCGCGCTCAACACGTCGACCGGGTCGTCGGTGCTGGGCAGCCTCCGGTACAAAAGCGGTGCGTCAACCGTTCGTCGGGTGTCGAAGTCGCCATCGAGGAACTCGATCTCGTGATTCACGCCAACCGTACGAAACACCTTGCGCGTGATCGCATTGAAGAACGTCTCGGCCACTTCGAAGTCAACCCGACCTGCGATCGCACCTGCATAGGCCATGTGGGCCTCGCGCCACAGATCGGCATCCTGGGGCCGGGACACCGTGATAGGGCGCAATACCGAACAGGTTCGGCTGACGTAGTGCTGGTAGAGGTCGATGCGTTCGTGGTTTAGATCCCGAAGACGAATCCAATCGCCGCTGTCAAACCACCTTCGGGCTTCTCGCGTGAGCCGCTTGAACTCGGCGTAGAACGTGTCGAAGCCCTCGTGGACGATGGCGGCGACCGCAGTGGCGAGCGGGACGTTCACTCTTTCGATGCTACCTCGGGTACGCGGGCGGTGACCACCTTCGCCAAGTATGCTTCGCTGACAGTGCTAACGCGGAAGCCGCTAGCCTCTAGCCCCGCGGCGAGATCATCATCGAGATAGTCGCGATAGAAGGGCTCGTGCATGTCCTCGGCGAAGCGGTCCACGAAGTAGGAGATCGCGCGGGCGTCGGCGCGTTGGATCGAATCCAGCACCACGAACGACCCGCCCGGTTTAAGCACGCGACGAACCTCAGACCACACCCGCCGCCGAGCAGCGCGGGGGAGTTCGTGGAACAGGAACACGCTCACGACGGCGTCGAAGCTAGCATCCGGCAGCGGGAGCGATTCCGCGTTGGCAGCGACAAGCTCGACTCCCGGGCTGCTCGCGGTCTCGCGCCGAGCGACCTCGAGATAGTAGGGGCTAAGGTCCACGCCCGTCAGTTGCGCGCGCGGGCAAGCGCGCCGCAGTTGCGCCAGCGTTCTTCCCGTGCCGCAACCAACGTCGAGAATCCGGAGCGGGCGATTGTCTCGCCCCGCGAGTTCGATCAGTGGTACGAGCGCCTGTCGACGCATCACGTCGGCGGTACCACCGAAAAGGAACTCCACCCCGAGGTCGTAGAGCTCCGCCGAGTGCTGGCTAAGGTAGCCATCGGTTTGCCAGTGAAACGTGCGGCGGTAGTACGGCGGGTATCTCGAGAGATCGATGTCCCGGGGGAGCTCGCGCCAACCCCCACGCGCGCGCCGCTGTAGCATCGCCGGGACGTCCCACGCCAGGCGCGGGAGCCGGCGGGCGTAGTCCGCAAACGGGATTTGGAACAGTAGCGCGCGCGGGTAGATCCCAGCCTCGACGTTCGCAACATCACGGGCGATGAGCGCGCGATGCCGACGCCGGAGGTCCGCCAGTTGCTCGGGCGAGAACACCTCGCGTTCGCGCATCAGTACGCGCCGCGCGACGCGTTGGACGTATCCGCAGGCCGAGACGAGCGCGATCTGCTGGGCGCGGTAGGCGACGGACGAGACGGCGGCGAGGGCAGTCATGCGGCCCTTGGAGTCTACGGGACGGCCCGACAGGCGCCACGTGGCACGTCAACGATGCGGTCGAAGTCCGCGGCAGGCTGGACCATCGCCCAAGGCGTCGAGCGCACGCTCGACGTCGGCCCGCATCCCGTCCCCCGGCCACCGCGCCACCCAACTGCGGTAGGCGCAACGGGCCTCATCGCGACGCCCGGCATCGCGGAGCAGGCGACCGAGATCCAACAGAGCGGTTCGTGCGGCCGGCGACGCCCCATGGGAGCGAACAAGTTGCGTCAGCACGGCGATCGCATCGCCCCTGCGGTTCTCGGCCATGGCCACTTCGGCCAGACGCACGAGCTCATCGGCACTCGTCGGCACCGGCTTGCGCGCCGTCGGCCCCACGGGCGCTGTCGGACGCAGTCCAACCGAGGGCGTTTGGGACTGCGCGGGCAGCTCGATCTCCGCTGGCTGCGCCGGCGCGGCGGTCCGCTCAGAGGGAACGTTGGGCGCGCTTGCCTCACCGGTCAGCGGCGCTTCGCTCGACATTGCCGCGCCGGCGGGCGAAGCAGCCGAGCGACGATCGACCTGCCGTCCGCGCAACCCGAGCGCGAGCACGCCGACGGCCGCGGCCAGCAGGCCAACACCGGCCCACATGCTACGGCGCTGGCGTCGATGCATCGCCGCGGCGCGGACCGAAGCCACCGTCGTGAGCAGGGGCGGAAGCGTCTGGGCGCGTGCACGTTCGACGAGCGCCGCAAGCTCGGGGCTCGTGACCGCCGGCTCACCATCCCCGCGACGTGGCAGGACGTCGATCACGCGCCACCTTCCTTGTCTCCGCGTCCCGGCGGCGGTGGCAATCCCAACGCCTGACACAGGAGCTCTTCAGCGCGGCGCGTGCGATACGACAGGGTCGAAATCGGCACACCCAACAGCGCCGACGCGTCCTCAAGGCTCATGTGCTCGATCGCGCGGGCGGTGAATGCCTCGCGAAGCTTGTCAGGCAACTCCCCGAGCGCGGTGTAGAACGCCTGCAGCTGCTGGCGTTGCTCGAGGGTCTCATCGGGGCCCGTGGCCGCGGCGTCTCGATCCGCCTCGAACACCGCACGCCGCTCCCGCGCCTCCCGGCGACGCCGGGCGTCCCACCAGTTGCGCACCTTGTTCGACGTGATGGTGTGCAGCCAAGTGTCGAACTGCGACTCCCCGCGAAACGAACCCAAGGATCCGAAGGCCGCGACGAACACCTCCTGAACGAGGTCATCCACGCTGGCGGCATCGCCGGTCATCCGGAGGATATGGCGCGCGACGCGGGGGTGATGGCGAGCGAATAACTCAGCCTGCGCGGCCGCATCACCACGCCTCGCAGCGGTGATGATTCCGAGCACTACGGCGTCCGGGGCGTCCGCCAAAGCGACGTCGAGTGTAGCGGACAAGCCCATGCACGGATCCTGTTGAGTTGGACCGGGCCGCTACGCCGGGCTCCAACTCGGGCTAGCCACGGCGGCGTTTCGGCCCTTCAGCCATGCGGAAGCCGAGCTCCAGGCCCACCAAGAAGCGGAGCGTCCCCAAGCGCAAGCGACCGCGCTCGCCGATGGCGCGCAGCGGGGGCGCGGTGACCTCAGCGCCCAACCGAAGGCCGAGCAGCCACGCCGGCCACCTCGCTTGCAGGAGGGCAGCAACCTCTGTCGTGCTGCTCGCGCCACTGGTTCGCGTTCGATCGCGCGCGGTCGCCCAGGCGAATTGGGGGACCACCGAGCCGCCGGCCCAAAACGCGCCGCGCGCAAACGGGGCCCCCGCGGCGACCCCCACACCGAATCGGACACCGTCGATCCTTAGGCCGTCGCGCTGCGCGTGCGTCCATCCAAGGACCGCGAGCGGTTGCACGAACTCACGCCCCCAAGTCACACCACCACGAAGACCGAGCCCGCCGTCCGGATCTGGCGGCCGCCCCATCGCCACGCGCCCGGCCACGGCGAGCCAACCGGTGGGGGCCACCGGCGCAGCCGACTCCACGCGCGAACGCGGCGGAGGATCCGTTCGCGGCGGCGACGCGACACCTGGCGACTCTTGCTCGATCACCAAGGCGAGTGCGACAGCTAGCTCCCGGCTGCGATCTTCGATCGTCGTCCCGCGCAGCTGCACGGTTCGCGAGATCGTCTGCGACGGGCCCTGTTGAAGCTCAACCCGGACAACTCCGGGCGTGTCGCCGTCGTGCACGGCGATCTGCCAGCGATCGACCCGTTGACCCAGTCGCACGCGCAATGCCACCTCGGTCCCCGCTGGATCAATCGTGGCGGTCGTCGCAGAGACTACGGCACCGGCGACCCACGCAGCCGCCACGACAACTGCGATCGTCACGCGCCCTGTGTGCCACGAGGGTGGACCGGACCGCAAGCCAGGCCGGTCGGGAAGCCGACCTCGCGCAATTCCTGCCCTGCCCCAAGCGGGCGCCTCGGTCACCACCCGCTGCCGACTCGCCGCGTTACGCCGAAGGCGCACGTTCGCGGCGAGCAGGTCGGGTCATCCGGGCGGCGGCGGATAACAGCACCCGAGTAGACAGAAGTAGTCGCTTGGACACTCCGAGTTATCCTGGCACGGCAGTTCCCCGACGCACATGTTCTCGTCGCAGCCCTCGGGCAGTTCGGTTTGACCGAAACAGATCTCGCAGTCCGCCGGGAAACACGGGACGAAACAGCTGTCGCTCGGCGTGCACGACGAGCACGCCTCGAGGTTCTCGAGCGAACAGTCTGGCCCCGAGTTGAGAAAGATGTTCACGTCCCCGTCGGGCGTGTTCACGGTGCAGCAGCCAAAACAGTCACACCCCGGCGGCACGAACTGCTGACAGAACATCACACATTCGGGATCTTGGTTCGGCGGAAGGTTGGCGCAGTTGTTTCCGCCCGTGTACGCGCACCCGACGTTCTCCCCGGGGTTCTCCGGATCGCAGCGAAGGTCCCAGATGCAACCGTCGTCACCCTGCCCGCTGTTGCCGTCGAAGAAGCAATCCTGTTTGCAATCCATGTTGTCGCCCGGCAGCCCGGTCTGAAAGCTCGACTCGTCGTCGTCGCACGGTCCTGTGCACTCGGGATCGACTAGGTCGATGAAGCCGTCTCCGTCGTTGTCGATCCCGTCGCCGCAGGTGTAGACAGCCCCGCCACAGTCGACAGGATTGCCGGGGTCATTGCCGGTCGAATCCGACCCGATGGTGGCCGAGCCCAATCCCCCTGATCCGGCGGTCCCATCGGCATTCCCCGAACCGTCCCCCGAACCGTCCGCCGTGCCCCCACCGCTCGCCCCGTCCGTGCTGCCGGTTTGCATGGCCGTGGTCATGCCCACGGTGGCGGTGATGGTCACACCGCTACCGCCAGTATCCTCCGTGTCGGTGCTCGGTGGTGTGTCCTTGCCGCAGGCCGCCAACAAGCACAACACCGCAGGGAGTCCGAAAGTCGAGCGAAGAGGATGAACCATGGTCGACGTTGGACAACGCTTCCCCCCAGGATTCCAAGCGCGACAGTTGTTCACCTCCGCGATTGTGCCGCAGAGATTGGAACCATGCGACGATACTCTGTCGATGAATCCGTCATGCGAATCGCGACTTCGGCAATCCCGGCAGTGATCTCTTTGCTCGCTTTGGGCGGTTGCAAAGACAAAGAACTCGACGCGTCCGATCGTCCCGGCGCGGGAGAGGCGTGCGTCCCGGATGTGGACGGGGCGGATCACGCCGGCTGCGACGGCGACCTCGTGTGCCAACCGACGACGGAGGGAGCCCATGTATGCGCGGGATCCATCGAACTCCGCGGCAGCGTCGTCGACGCCCTCACCGATGCCGCGATTCCCGGCGCACTCGTCGCGGCACTTGATGCCACCGGCGCGCCGGTCGGCGACGCGGTGGAGACGGACGCCGAGGGCGCCTACGTGTTGAAGATCGTCGGGCTCCGCAATCCCGACGGTTCGCTTGCCGATGCCGCAGCCTGGACGCTTTTCGGGGCCGCGGCTGATTACGCGATCTTCCCCGGCGGCATTCGTCCGGCCATCCCAATCGATGCCCGTGATGCAACGGCCGCTCAAGTCGAGGACGTCGCGGTCATCGAAAACGCGACCACCACCATCGGTTTGATCCCGCTGCCCGACGAAGCGAGAGGCGGCAAGACGGTGACCGGCACCGTGGGCGGTGAAGAGCCTGGTGGCACGCTCGTGGTCGCCGAGGGCGGGCCCGTACCGGCGCCCTACACGATTGCCGACCAGTCAGGTCACTATGTGCTGTTCAACGTCTCGAGCAGCGCGACCGAGATCCGCGGGTATCGCGTGGGTCTCGAACTCGAGCCCGCGGCCATCGGTTCGGCCGCGGTCGATCTTCGGGTCCTCGACGAGGACCCGGCAGCACTCGCGGCCGTGACCGGGTCGGTTAATATCGTGAACGCGCAGGGCGGTTCCGCCACCTCGGTGGTCCTCGTGCCGACGAGCGTCTTCGATCCGACGTTCGAACGCGGCCCGGTGCCCCTGGGCCTACGCGCTCCGGCACCACCCGATGCGCCTTCGATTTCGGGTGCCTTCACGATCCCGGGCGTGCCGAGTGGTCAGTACCAAGTACTTGCTGCGTTCGAAAATGACGGGCTCGTTCGGGATCCCGACATGAACATCGCGGGCACAGCGATCCAGATGGTATCGGTGGGAGACAGCGGCACCGCGGCCGTCGCAGCGTCGTTCAAGATCACCGGCGCGCTCGAAGTGATCGGACCGGGCGCCGATAATCCTGAGACTGTTACGACCGCGCCAATGTTGCGCTGGGCCGACGACTCGAGTGAAGACCGCTACGAGGTGGTGGTGTTCGATGCGCTCGGCAACGAGGTCTGGAAGGACGACAATGTTCCGGGCGAGTCCGGCAACGCGGTGGTCGAAACCCCCTACGGCGGACCCGCGCTCACGGCCGGCATGGCGTATCAATTCCGCGCCACATCGTTCCGGGACCAGGGGGGAGGCTCGACCGCAATCGCGCGCACCGAGGACCTCCGAGGGGTTTTCGTGTTCGCGCCCGCCGGCCCATAAGCTATGTAATTTCAGCGTATTGTGCGGCTGCACGGCGGTCCAAGTTGCCGCCCCGTCTACCGAGTGGTAGAGACCCGCCTACCCACGGGTAGCGGCATGCCGTCCGACCGGTCCAATCGGCCCGACATCAGCCAGCGAATCCTCGAAGCCGCGACGCGGCTGTTCGCGCGCCACGGCTTCGTCGGTGCGTCGCTGCGCGACATCGCGAAGGCCGTCGGCATCCGCAAACCATCGTTGCTCTATCACTTTCCGAGCAAAGATGAGCTGCGCCGCGGGGTGCTCGACCAGATGCTCGCGCACTGGAACGACGTGGTGCCAAAGATCCTTCGCGCAGCCACCGCGGGTCCCGAGCAATTCGACGCGATTGGGGCGGAGATCCTCCGCTTCTTCCGCGACGATCCCGATCGCGGCCGCCTCCTACTTCGCGAGCTTCTCGATCGTCCCGATGAGCTTGCACCGCTCTTGGCCCTGCGCGTGCAACCGTGGGCAAAGATCGTCTGCGACTACATTCGCAAGGGCCAAGAGCACGGACGGATCCAACCGGACGTCGACCCCGAGGCCTACGTGATTCAGGTGATCAACCTGGTGTTGTGCGGATTCGCCACCCATGGGTCGATCCGGTCGCTTGTCGCCGGCGGCAGCGACGACGTCGAGGCCGGTGAGCGCCTCCTGACGGAGATGATGCGGGTGGCCAAGGCCAGCCTGTTTCTACCCTCCGCGATCGCCGTGCCGACACGCGGGGCGACCGGCACCGACGCCAACTGAGTCATCCCGTTGCGAGGAACCACAGCCATGCCGAACTACCTCACCGACAACGACGACCTGCTCTACTACCTTGAGCGCGGCATCGATTGGGATCCGCTGGTACGCGCGACCGAACGCGACCTTGCCCAGGACGGAGCGCCAGCGACGACCGCGGAGTCGGTTCAGATCTACCGCGAAGCCGCGGAGTTGGTCGGCAGACTCGCCGCTGAAGAAGTCGCACCCAGGGCGGCCAAGATCGACCGACTCGGCGTCGAGCTGAAGGACGGTGAGGCTATCCTGCCGGCGCCGATGCTCGCGCTGTTCGAGCAGATCAAAGGCCTCGATCTCCACTGGCTATGCCTGCCGCGCGAGCTCGGCGGGATGAACAGCCCCTTGTTGGTCTACTTCATTACCGCAGAAATGCTCGGCCGCGCCGACGCGTCGGTGATGACGCACTACAGCTTTCATGGGGGCATCGCCTTGGCCCTCTTGATCTTCTCGATCCGGGAGGGATCGACGAAATTCGATGGTACGCGCATCGTCGACACGCGCTTCCGAGAGGCGATCGAAGAGGTGGCGCGGGGCGACGCCTGGGGAACGATGTGCATCACCGAGCCCGACGCGGGCAGCGACATGGCAGCGTTGCGGACCGTCGGTGAGCAAGATGAACACGGCA
>CADEGN010000004.1 GCA_902826865.1 uncultured Myxococcales bacterium | reverse complement strand
GGGCCTTCGGCTGAAACGGGTGCCCACTCGATGCGATCGCCCCGTGCCGCCCGCAGAACGGGGGGGAACGTCACAGCCACCATGTTCTCCACGAGCCCGTAGGCGCAGAAAATCGCTTCGCGGCGGAGTCCGGACGCGGCGAAACGGGCAACAAAACGGTCGAGCGTAGCGGGAAGGATCGGCTCGGAACCATTCAGCACGGCCCGCACCTGACCGAGGTGGAGACCAACCGCGGTCGCAGCGTCGATCCGCTTGACGCAGAGATCAAACGCGAAGTTGGGCGAGACGGAGCAAGTCGCACGATAGTCAGACAACGCGCCGAGCCAGCGAATGGGACGGGACAGAAAAGCAAGCGGCGACATGATGACCGTCGGCACGCCGGCGTAAAACGGCATCAACCAGCCGCCGATCAATCCCATGTCGTGATAGAGCGGTAGCCAACTGACAACCACGTCTTCGGGCACCAGTCCGCACCCTTCGGTGGCGGCGCGTATGTTGGCAACGACGTTCGCGTGGGTGAGCTCCACGCCCTTCGGATCACCCGTGCTACCGGACGTGTACTGGATCAGGGCGGTGTCGCTAGCCTCAACGTCGACCTGCACCGGCACCCGACCATCGTTCGCCAACAATGCGTCGACGGCGAGCACATGCTCGATGGAAGTGACCCGGTCGCGGGCGATGTCGGCCACCCGCGCGGCACGATCGAAGGTGACGAGGATCTGGGCGTCGGCGTTGGTGAGGATCTTGGTGCAACGACCGATGTACTCGGCGATGCGATCGAGCCGCATGGGGGGGTAGAGCGGAACCGGAACCCCACCGGCCAAGAGAACGCCGAGAAACGTCGCGAAGTAGCCGAGCGACGTCGGCAACATGATCGCCACGGTCCGACCGCGAACCAGCCCATGTGCACGCAGTCCCTGCCCCACCGCCGTGGCGGCGCGATACAGCGCGGCATAGGTGATCGGGATGGCGCTACCATCATCGTCCTCGAGGACGATGTGCACGCGGTCGGGCTGCGTGCGGACATGGTAAGTAAGGATGTCGACCAGCGTGGCGGCGTCGGCCGGTGGAGGCACCGACGATGGACCCGGGAGTAACGCTGCCCGCGCCGCTCCGGTGCACGACACCACCGGCGTCTTCGCGTCATAGCTCTGAGCCTGAAGGAACGCGAGCAGCTGCCGCGGCGTGTCGGCGGTGGAAAAGGCCTCCTCCGACAACTGGACCCCAAATGCATCGCCAGCTCGAATCGCGAGTTCGACTCGCTCGAGGCTGCCGAGCCCGAGCTCGCGTTCGAACGACACATCGGGGGTCACAAGTCCCAAACCGCGGCCGTCGCTAACGTCGAGCACCACGGCACGCACGGCCGCCAGCAAGCGCGCCATGTCGCTCGCAGCGGTGCTCGACGGGGATCGCGCGGTGGTCACGCGGCACAACATACCCGTGTTGCCAGAGGCTGCGCGCCAGTGCCCCTCGATGCCGTCGCCGCGCCCATTTCTCCCGCTCCCATGGACGCGAGGACGCCGACCTCGTGCGGGCCAACGACCTCCGCGTTGGGGAACGTGAGCGTGCAGGCGGGGGATGTCCGCGGGCGCACAGCGAATATCGCGCTGCTCCCTTTCGCCCTCGCCCGGGACCAAATCGGGCCCGCGCTTGCCCGCGCGTCCCGCCACGTTATCTCTCGATCGCAGGCCGTTGAACCGTGCGGTGCCGCGGGGCAATTCGGACCCCGTGGCGAGGCTGAGCGCGGTCGCCGGCGCCTTGGAACGATCGCAATGACCCACCTCGTGCAGCTTCACCGGCGCCCAAACAACAGCTCTGGCGCCGCACGCCCCGCCAAAGTGCTGCTCATTTCACCCCGGTACGGCGGGACGTACTTCCCGATCGGCATGGCCTATGTGTCGTCCTATATCCGCCAGTTCGGCCACGAAGTCGTCGCTTGCAACCTGAATCACCATGAGCATGAGGCGGGCCGGGAGCTCCTGGCCAAGCTCGTGCGCGAGCACGACTTCGACGCGATCGGTATCACCGGGCTCACCGTCGCGTTTGAAGCGATCGATCGACTCATTCAGTTCCTGCGTCCGCGCACAAACGCGCCAATCGTGCTCGGTGGAGGCATCACTTCGTGCGAGAGCGAACTGGTGATGTCGACCTTGCGGCCCGACTACATGGTGATCAGCGAGGGTGAGCTGATCTTTCGCGACCTTCTCCAGGTGATCACCACAAAGGGCAACCCTGCGATGGTCCCGGGGATCTGGTACTGGGATGGGGCTACCCCGCGGACCACCGGTGAAGGTCCGTCGATCGCTGAGCTCGATGACCTGCCGTTTCCAGACCTCGAACTGTTCGGCATGACCCGCGAAATGGAACTGCAGTCGACGATGCAGGTCACCTATCACGAGACGCGATTTCACGTCGGCAAGACCATCCCGATCACCGCCAGCCGGTCGTGTCCGTTTCGCTGCACGTTCTGCTACCACGCCGGCATGGGCAAGTACCGACGGCACTCGATGGTCAACGTAGTTGATCACATCGAAGCGTGCTTGGAGCGCCTCGACTTCACCCACATCTCGATCTACGACGAGCTATTCTCGGCCAACAAGAAGCGCATCATCGAGTTCTGCGACCTGCTCGAGCAGCGCAACATCCGGATCCAGTGGTTTTGCCAGCTGCGGGTCGATCAGCTCGATCAAGCCCTGCTCAACCGCATGCGTGCGGCCGGCTGCCATCATATTTCCTACGGGTTTGAGAGCGGGTCCGACGTCGTGCTGAAAAGCATGGACAAGAAGATCAGCGCGGCACAGATCGCCCGCGCCGTCGAAATGACAAGAGCCGCCCGGATCGGCATTCAGGCCAACTTCCTGTTCGGCGACCCGGCGGAAACCGAGGAAACGCTCAAGACGTCGTTGGAATTTCAGCGCGACAACGACCTCATGTTTGTCGACTGGTCGGCCGTGATCCCCTACCCCGGCACGCGCCTTTACGACAACGCGCTTAAACAGGGAAAGATCGGGGCAAGTGAGTCAGAGCGCGTCCAGTTCATCCGCCGCATGTGTGACATCTCGAGCTACCTGTGGAACGGAAAAATCAACCTCACGCAGATGAGCGATGAGCGTTACCACGACCACTACGTTGCGTTGCGCGAACTTAACGACCGCAATCATCGCACGCGCCCGGCCACGGTGCGCGGTGGCGAGGCTCTCGGTGTGCAGGTGTCAGAGTTGACGGTTGAGTGCCCGCACTGCAGCAACGTCGAGACCCTCAAGCTCCCCTATCCTCCCGGCCCCGGCGACCGGCCGATCCCGCGGCACGCGATGGTGGGCGTGCAGGGCTACAACATCGTCTGCGACGCATGCAACCGCAAGATGCACCTCGCCGCCAACCGCATCCCGCACGTTGCCGCGATCTACGCGGAGTTTCAAGACGCGCTCGATCGCTGCAAGCGGGACGAGACGCCGGTCGTACTTGTCCCGGCAATGGATCGTTACTTTGGTGTCTTCTCGGAGGACGTCGATCTCAGCGGGCTGCACGTCGTTGCCGCGCTCGACAGTCGGGTTCAGAGAATCGGCGCGACGTTCATGAACAAGCAGGTCGAGCGCCTCGACGTCGCGAGCATACGAGCCCACGCCGACGCGACGTTCGTGATCCTGCCGTGGGTCGAGCACGAGCGGGCACGCGAGGTCCTTACCAACTCCGGGATCGACCCGGAGCAAGTACTGTGCTGGGGCGAGCTATTCGCCCGGCGCATGCGACCTGTTGTGACCGGCGTGCGTGTGGACGCGAGCCGACCGGCGGCGCCAAGCCTGGCCGCCACGGCGTGAAGAAACCCGCAGCGGCCCATGTGCGATCGAGGAAGCGCGCCCGGCGGTGACGCTCGGTTTTGACGTGCTTCGAGCCAAACGCACGCCCGAATCGACGTTCACGGCCGTTTGAGCTGTGCCGTGTGATCGCTCGCGCCCGGGTACCACCAACCGTCGATGACGTGCGCCCCCGTACTCGCTGAGCAGGCGCACACCGAGGCTCGGTTGGATTTCGCTGGTGAGCCGCGCACACCCTGCGTATAAGCTGCCCCCCATGCGCACCCAAATCCTCGTCACTGCGGCCGCGATGGCGCTGGCCATCAGCTGCAATCGCAGCGTGTCGTATTCGTCATCCTCCACGCCACCGACCGACGCCTCGGCGCAGGGCGAGGGCAAGCCGATTCCCAAGCCGGAATCCGAGCAAGCCCAGGCGGCCAACACCGGCAAGGTTGTCGAGCCGAAGAACGATCCCAAGGCCGCGCAGCGCAAGGAGTTCGAGAAGGCGATGCAGGAGCTCGAGGCCGAGCACGCCAAGGAGGTCGCGCGCTGGACCCCGGAGATCAAGGAAGCCGCCGCGAAGCTGACCGCACGCAAGTGGAGGTCCACGCAGGTGGCGATGAAGGCGATCCTTGCCAGCCCGCACCGCCAGCCCAAGTCAGCCGCGCGCGACCAATACCGTCACCCCACGGAGACGCTGGGGTTTTTCGGCATCAAGCCGAACATGACGGTGTTTGAGTTCTCGCCCGGCGGCGGCTGGTGGACCGAGCTGCTGGCCCCGCTGCTGGCGGCCAGCGGCAAGCTCCGTGTCGCGAGCTTCGACAGCAAGTCCGACGACCTCACGACGGCGTACTTTGGCCGCGTGGTAGAGCTTCTGATCGCGCGCTCGGGTGAGCTCTTCGGCAAGGTTGAGGTCGTTCCGAATGCGACCCTCGATGCCTACGACATGGGCCCGGCCGAGTCCGTCGACGCGATCATGGTGATGCGGATGACCCACAACCTGGTGCAGTCTGGCGGACTCGATAAGTTCCTGGTCAAGGCCCACGAGACGCTCAAGCCCGGCGGGGTCCTGGCGATCGAGCAGCATCGTGCACCCGAGGGTGCGGACGTGAAGGAAACCTCGAAGCGAGGCTATGTGCCCGAGGCGTGGTTGATCCAGACCGTCGAGGCCGCCGGCTTCAAGCTTGAGAAGAAGTCGGAGATCAACGCCAACGCCAAGGACACAAAGGACTACAAGGAAGGCGTTTGGGCCCTGCCGCCGACGCTTGCGGCGGGTGAGACCGACAAGGCCAAGTTCGAGGCCATCGGCGAGAGCGATCGGATGACGCTCAAGTTCATCAAGCCGAAGGCCAAGAAGACCGCCACCGGTGCCGGCGCGGCGACAGACGTGAAGGGCCTGACCCCGCCGAGTCGTAGACAGGAGGGCGGCGCGGGCAAGTCGGCCGTTGGGGCCGAGGCCGGCAAAGTCGTGGCCCCCACGAAGTGAGCCCGCAATAGTCAAACGAAACGCCACCTCGGCCGCGGCCGGGGTGGCGTTTGCGCGTCGTGGGCTCAAGCCCGAGCTTCCTCGCGCGGTGTGGCACCATGCCGGCGTGGACCACCGCTTCGCCGTCTCGCCGGGTGTCGTCGCAGTCGCGCTCGTCGCCTTTGCCGCCTGCGGCGACACGGCACAAACCACGCCCATCACCGATCCGAAGCGCACCGCGGCGGTGAGCTCCGCCGGTGACGCAGAGTCGGCGGAGAAGACGGCGCCGACGCCCGAGCCCGGCCAAGATGCGAAGCGCGGGGCCGGCCAGTTCGCCTCGCCCGCAACGCCAACGCCAACGACTACGCCGACAACGACGCCCGCCGACCCGACCGAGATCCCAGTGATCGCGTGGGCATCGACCACCCACGAGGCCGTGTGGACCCCTAAGCCAGCGCCGAGCGCTGTCGTTTCATTCGAGCCGAAGGTCACGGCCGGCCTGATCGGGCGCGCCGGCAACGAATGGTTGCAGCTCGGCGCCGACGGTGCATTGACCCCCGTCGCATTCGACCGTGAACCCGCCGCCGCGATCGTCGGTGTCTGGCCCGACGACGCGTGGTACATCGAGCGCCGCGATCGCGACTACGGAGGTGGATCGCTGTCGGTGCACGAGTTGCGCCTGATGAAACTCCGTGAAGGCAAGCGTTGGGTGCCTCAGGCCGTCGGCGGCGAGCAGTGGTGGCACCCGGGGACCGAGGACGAACGCACGCCACGCATGAGCACGCATACCGGCATGCTCGTGTATCCGGCGAGCCTCGAAACCATCGACCGGATCGCAGGGCGTACCGAACCACCCGTGGTGGGACCGCACCTCGGTACCGCTGTCGACTTCGTCGAGACCAACCGAGGTAAGGTCTATGTCCTCTCGAACCACGAGGGTGCGTACTACGCCCAGACCGAATGTCCCGACCAGGATTGCACAACTGCGACGGCACGGCGATTCCCGGCGGGCAGCTGGCGATTCGGCGAGCGCGTGGCCCGTGGCAAGTTCAGCGTGAGCGTGCTCGTCCGCAACGCAGAGGCCACATACCTGCTGAGCAATGTCGGCAAGGACAAGGGCTGGCGCCTCGATGCGCTGCCCTCGGATGGCGAGATCGCCGGCATGTGGGCGAGTGCCGAGGGCGGACTGTGGACTTGGAACGGCACGGTGCTGCGCTGGCGCGACACCGACGGCGCCTGGCACGACGTCGCCCTACCCCCGGGCGTCGCTACCAACTCGGTGGCAATTTCCCCGGATCGCCGCATCGTTTGGTTGAGCGGCGAGGCGAACGGCGCGGCGGCGTTGTTCACGACGCCGGCGCAGGGACCGCCCCCCTGAACGCCCCCGGGCCGGCTGCCGAACGATCCGCTATTCTCCCGCGGTGCGCCCGCTTCGCCTACCCATCGGGTTCCTGCTGGTGATCGCCTGCGGGAGTGGGCCCGACCCCACGAGCAACATCGAGACGTCGTCGAGCGGCGCCGACGAGAGTACCGACGTCACGACGGGCGTTGGTACCTCAGAAGGCAGCACCGACTCGAGCTCGAGCGAGGGAGCGGGGGCATCCTCGACCGGTGAGGTTGCGCCACCGGATCCGCCGTCGATGTTGCCCACAGCGACGGGCACCTGCCCCGAACTCGTGGCTGGCGACGTGACGTTCGCACCGGCCGGCATTGAACCGCGCAAGGTCAAGCTCTACATGTCCGAGGCGGCCGGCACCATGGACGGACCCCTGGTGTACTACTGGCACGGCACCGGCGGTCATCCGAGCGAGGCGTTAACCGGGCTCGGGAACGACTTCGTTGACCAGGTGGTCGCCCAGGGCGGAATCGTCGCCGCCCCCTATCACGATCCGATGGCGGGAGATTTCCCGTGGTTTCTCGTTATCGGCCAACAGGAAGACGACCTCCTGGTCGCCGATGAAGTGCTCGCGTGCGCGATCGAACAAGTCGGCGTCGACGTCACCCACATCCACGCCAACGGGCTGAGCGCCGGCGGACTGCAGACCTCGCAGATGAGCATCCGCCGCTCGGGTTACATCGCGAGCGCGGTTTCATATTCAGGGGGGATGATCACGGATCTGCCGCCTGACCAGGATCCGAGCAATCCGCTGTCGGCAATGATCTTTCACGGGGGCCTGAACGACGTCGTGATCGTCTCATTCAAGCAGGCCAGCGAGCGCTACCTCGAGATGATCGAGGACCGCGGCGGGTTCGCGTTTATCTGCGACCACGGCGACGGGCACAGAATCCCCCAGGGGAGCGCTCAGGCCAGCGTGTGGAAGTTCTTCCTCGACCATCCGTTTGGCACCAAACCGTCGCCCTACGCCGACGGGCTGCCGGGGGGCTTCCCCGACTACTGCAAGCTGTAGTCGGCACCGCCGCTGCGAGATGAGGCCGCGACCTCAGTCGGGCGTCCCGCAATGGACCGCCCCGCTCGCAGGTCGCGTGAGGGCGTGGAAGTCGAGCGAGCTCCCGGTTAGCACGTCGCCGCCGGAAATCGCGAGGATGGGGGACGTGATGCCGTTGTTTGTGTGCAGCTGGGTAACAACCTCACTCGCCGGCACTATTGCATCGGGATCGAGCAACACGAAGTTGAGATCGTAGTCGGTGACGCAGCCGGCGCAGATCCAGATGATCGTCCCCGACGTCCAGCTCAGCGCCACGCGATCTTCGAGCATGGCCAGGCTCGGCCAGCGCAGCTCGGTCCCCTCGTCCACCTCCTGCAACGTGTGGAGCTGAGCGTTCCCAGCGGCATCCAGCCGTGCGAGCATGACCGTCCTGTGACCCTGCATTAGCTCTTCGTTTCGCTGTCCCTCGGTGAACGTGGCCCAGTAGCCGTCGCCGACGCTGAGGATGGAGGGATGGGCACCGAGGTCCAGGTCAGAGCTCCACCCGTCGCCCCCGGCGCGCGAGATCCTGCGCGGCTCAAACTGCGGCTCGCCGCTCTCGTCGAGCACGACGAAGAACACCTCTGAGGTCAACTCCGCTCCGACCACGTAAACGAGCGCGTGGCCCCCGTCATCCGTGGGCACTGCCGAGGCCCTCGGGTAGCCATACGTTAGGCCGAGCGACGCGACCGCGACTGGAGATCCAACGGCTTGGCCCTCGGCATCGAATACGAGGCGAAACAGGGTCCCGTTGCCGTCTCCTGACCAGTTCCCGTAGAAAACGGTGAACCCGGGCCCACCCGCGACAACCGCCGCGACTCGCGTGCTCGAGCTCGCCGACGCATCCACCGAGAAGGGGTCGGCGATAAAGTCCAGATCGCTGTCCAGCACCGCGACGCGTACCCGCTCGTCGTCCGCGTAGTGCGTCCATGCGACCGCAATGCCCGCCGAAAATGCGGCCATCGTCGCCCCATGAAACGCGAACGAAGTGGTGTCGAGCGGTGTGGACGCGCCGAGTGTCGCGTCGAGGGCGATCTCGGTGATCTCGAGCGAGTCGCCCGAGCGAACCAACTTGAATTCGCCGCCGTGGACCGCGAGTGACTCGACGCGGGACCAGCCATTGCCCGGAAAGAGGGTCATGGGCCGCACTTCGCTGCACGCGTGACTGACGATCGGATCACGCTCGAGGATCGGCCGCGGGTCGACGCCGCCGGTCTCCTCTCCTCCACCGCTTGACGAGTCCCCCGACGACTCACCCGAAGTCGCCGCAGACGTCCCGCCGCTCGAATCCGCCGACGTGTCACTCGACCCGCCGGTCGTGGCTTCGCCGGTGCTGCTGCCGCCCGTGTCACCATCCGCGCCACCGCCGCCGCCGCCACACGCAGCCGCAACCATCCAAGTCATCGTTAAGCGTTTCACTTGCTGCCTCCCAAGGCGATGAACTACGTGAGCGAAGCTCTTCCGACCCTTCGTAGTCCGTGGGCGGCGGCTTCCGTCGCGCACAAATCGTTCCGGCCCGAAACCGTCGGCCGGCCCACGCGACGCTGCGCGAATCCGAGATGGGCGCTTCAGCGCCCTCGTCCCCGGTCAGCAACCGCCAAGATCGGCGATCGCTGGCGCGTTCGGGTACTTGGTTTTGGCCTCGCAGGCCCGGCTCTTGCGCAGGGGCAAAAGCTGGTCACGACCGGCGCCCTCGGCCGCCTTGAATCGCGTCTCGATCATCCCACCGAGCCCGGTGGCGTCGGTGAGACAAGCGCCGGTCCCGTCCTTCTGGCATTCCGCCTCGCCGATCATGCCGCTCACGAGCTGTTCGGCGAGGTTCTGCACGGACGCTTCGTCGGCCGAGACCAGGCTGATGAACGTCCCACTCTTCGGCGACACCAGGGGGATCTGCGCGGGCAGGTCGGTGCCGGAGATTCCAAAATCACCCTTCCGTACGGTGAGGATCTCGTCGAGCAGGGGCGCCAGCAAGTCGACATTCCTTGCGCCCGCCGGCGGCGCTGACTTCACCCGCGGCAGGGCGTTGTGCCAGAGCTCGCAACGGAACGACGACATCGTCGGCGTGCCCCAATCGAGCGCGCGCACCCGCATCACTTGATCGGCGGTCAGGGCGCGCACAGCCAACAGCTGCTTTTCGTAGGCAATGGTCGCGGCCCCCCGCGTCGGCATCATCGTCACCGGCTGCGAGCTCCCCTGGCCGTACCGCATCACCTTGTCCTGCCACCACTCCCAGGGCCAACCCGTTCCCATGATCTGGAAAAACACCGAGGCCAACCCCTCGTCGACGACAACGTTGGCCGAGATCAGTCCGCTTTTGCCATCCTCGGTCACGTAGGTCAGCTGCTCATCGCAAAATAGCGGCCGGAGCAAGCCCATCGCTTGATCCACAGCGGCCGGATCGCGACGGAGTCGTAGCCGTGCGGTGGCGATCCGCTGCGAAAACGCGGATCGGATCGTCTGCTCGAGGCGCGCGGCCGACTTGCGGAACTTTGAGCCTGGACCGGCGAGCATGGCGAAGTTCGGCGCCTTCTGCGTCACCTCGTCGACGACATGGTCGAAACTCTGGGGTTCGGCAAACCAGTGCTGCCACGGCGCCGCCAGCTCATTCATGATGGGCGTCATCGGCATCGGCACGCCCTCGATGTGCTCGGGCTGGAGGTGGCACTCCTTGCATTCGGACGGGTCGAGCGTGATCGCGACCTTGGTCTTTGTGCCTTTGGCGGCCGTGCCCTTGTAGAATCGATACTGGAAGGCGACTGGATCCCACGCGAACATCTCGATCTTGCGCGTGTCGAGATCCGTGCCCGATGCGTCGCCAAACGAAAGGGCAAAGAACGCCAGATCGGCCTTCGTGCGATCATTCGAGCACAGGGTGTTGACGACGCGGGGAAACGCCGCTGTCTGGGCGACGAGGTCGTCGGAGATCACGTACGAATCGATGTTGTCCTCGCTACAACCCTGCTGCGCCGAGATCGCCTTGAGCATGTCGAGATAGCTGACGCTGATGCGGCCCTTGGCATCGATCGTGTCGCGCAAGAACACCGCGATTGGATCATTGAACGTGGCCAACTCCCCGCCCAGAGCCCCTAAACCGTCACACTTGCCGTCCTCGCACGCAGGGTCGTCGTCTTCGCTCGCCCCGCCGGCATCGTCGCAGGCGGTTGAAGCGACGGCGAGAAGAACGGCGGGGAACGCAGCGCGAAAATGGGAGGTGAAAGGCATGGGACCTCGGCGCAGCAATAGGCAGCTAGTAGTGCTCGATCGGCGCGGTCCGTTCGGCTGCGCGCTCGCGAGGGGGCCATTCCGAACACCCGCAGCGAACATGGTGAGCTCGCCCACGCATACGGGCAACGCTCTAGGCAAAGCGCACGGGATCTGAGGCCGCGCCGGCTGGTTTCACGGTTGACACACGGCGTCGGTATCGAACTCGGCTTCGTAGTCCAGCCCCGAAACCTCGAATCCGCGGGTCCGGGCGTACTCCGCCATGAAGCGCTCGTACAGGGCGGGCGGGAACGGCTGACCGGGCGTCGACGCATCGAAACGCGTCGCCATTTCGGCTTGCACGTCACCGGCGAGCTCACGGTCATCCATGCGCAATAGCTTCTCCCCATCCAGCTTGGGAGCATCGCCATCGAAGTGCTCGACAAACATCCGCAGCATCGAGTCGAGGGGATCCTCGAAGCGGTCTCGCATCACGTCGAGCAGGTGCGCCATGTAAAACGGCACTCCAGGAATGCCACCGGAGGCCTCAGTGACGACAGCCGGCCCTTCGATGGCGACCGCACGACCGCCGAACTCCTGGGCGAGCTGATGATCGAGTACGCGCGTGTGGAACTCGAGGTCCGCCTTGGCCAGACCAATGAGCCCCCGGCGATACACACCTTCGTTCAAGGCATTGCCGCGGTAGCTGATGGTCAAGAGTTGGAAGCCCGGCGCCAGCGCATCGGCGGCTCGAAGCGCGTTGATCCACTGGGCGACAACTTGGCCGCCCATCACGAAGATGGTCGCGATCGCTTCCTCCGGCGTTCCCGGCGTGAGCTCGAGCAGTGAGACCTTGGGCCCCTCGTCGCCGTCCCGACCGGTAAATGTCTTGATCGCGACGCTCGCGCCGAGTGGGCGCAACGCGCTCGCGACGCCTTGGCCGGTGCGGGAGTCGATTGCCCGCGGCGCCGCCAGGGCCCAGACGACCCCGTCGAGTTTGCGGCCGGGCTCTTTGCCCAGCAACTCAATGACACGCGCGCGGATCTGCGGATCGAACGCATCTCCATCGATCGACTGTGCCATGCGCCCGCGCGCGCGCAGGGTCCTCTCGATCGCAAGGTTGCGGTGGAACCCGGGCGAACCGATCTTGCGGACCTTGTTGCTGCTATCTGGGTTGGGCTGGCCATCGAGTGAGACGTTGATCGTGTCCGCGCCGCGACCGATCCCTAGCACCAGCCGGGCGGCGCTACCGAAGCCTCCGGATCCACCCACCACCAGCCAGCACTGTCCGGCTCGCGATCGGTTGGTCCCAGACCGCTCGCATCGCGCAACCATCTGTTCGGCGATGCGCTGGGCTCCAACCGGGTGGAAGTTCCCGGGGTGAATCACGTTGCCGAGGGCGGGCACGAAGCGAAACTGGAACTTCGGGATCGCGAGCTGCATGGGACGCGCCCCCAGATACCATGGGCGCTTGAGCGCGGGATCGCTTTCGGCTATTCGGGCTGGGCATGTCTGTCGCCCTGCGTTTGGGTTCGATCGCCGTCGGGTGCATG
Organism: uncultured Myxococcales bacterium; assembly: GCA_902826865.1. Taxonomy (GTDB): domain Bacteria; phylum Myxococcota_A; class Polyangia; order Nannocystales; family Nannocystaceae; genus Xiheibacterium. Next base: position 62,712 of record CADEGN010000004.1, on the reverse strand, counting down.
CTCGCGGCGTGTGCGTCGCGCGAGCCCGGCGTTCGCCTGCGCGACGTGAGGCCGCCGCCGCCGCCCGCCGGCATCCCCGAGACCTGGTCGTTCGAAGATGCGTCAGTTCTTCCCGAGCACCGTGAGCGGGCGCTGGCGACCTGCCGCTGGCTGCTGGGCGTCGCCCCGGCGACGGCGAACAGCAAACAGTGGATCCGCGCCCGCGATTACGCACTCGATTGGGTCGAGGCCAACACGGATCCGGCGGTTCTCATCGTCAACCCGGTGCTCGTACCACCGCTGACGGATCGCAAGTTCTTCTACTCGGCATACATGCGGATGGCCTATCAATGCGGCAAGGCTGAGTGGGTCCTGGCGAACATCCGGCCGGGCTCAGGGATTACCGCACTCGATATCCGCGGAGAGCTCGCCGCGGTAAACGCGATGCTGCGGATGTACGACGCGATCCGCTACTGGGACATGGCTACGGTCGCGCCCAAGCTCGAGCGGTATCGTCGCAAGATGACCCAGGGCAAGCTCGAGGCATACCTACTCAAGAAGATCGCGAAAGCGAAAAAGTAGGCCCAGAAAAACAGCGCGAGGCGCGATGGCGGCCTCGCCATCGCGCCTCTGTTGGTTGGACCCCGGTTGGGTCCGGGGAATCACTCGCCGGTGATCAGGGTGCAGTGCTGCTGGTAGATGACCCCGAGGATGTCCATGGTCTTGTAGTCGAGCGTATCGACGCGGGTGATACCGCTGGCCTTCTTAGCGCCGTCGAGGCTCATGTCGCCCCACGAGGCCAGGCCGAGCACGCCTGACGCACAGGACTTCCCGGACTTCGGACCGGGGCGAGCTGCCTCGTTGATCTGAACCTGAGTCGCAGGATTGATGCCCTTGGCGCCGGCGTAGAAGCCACCGACGGGCGGCTGCCAGCCGAGCGAACCAGCGCAGCCGAACGTGAGCGTAGATGCGAGAAGGAGGAGGGAAGTACGTGCGCGCATTTGAGTTCTCCGTTTGGCGACGGTGCGAACCGAGGGGAAGCTGAGCAGAGCTTGGCGCAATGCAGATCACGCGTGCACCGACGCGCGGCGGGACTCTAAGCCGGTCGCTTCGGGGGCGTCAAGTTTCGGCAGACGGCCGGTGTGTGGCAGAAAGCCTGCGGCCCGCAGATCGGCCTGGTCCTAGGCAATCGACCGATGGGCCGCCGGCTCGACGGTTCGCGCTAGAGCTAGACCCGCGAACAAATGCCACACGGGTGGCGCAGGGACCCATCCCACGACACGGGCTGCATCCGCTGAAAAATTGCCCCAACTCCCATCCGACCACGGGTTGGTCGGTTGGGTGGCGATCGAACGGGCTCATTGCGGCAGTGGGCCTTTGCCTTCCCGAATGACCTCGATCTGATCATCGACCAGGCGGAGCACCGTCGATGGATCTGGGTAGAGCGGGCCGCCGTCGATGACCACGTGGACCTCGCGCACAAAGCGACGTGCGAGTTCATCAGGATCCTCGAGCCCGGGCTCGGACTCAGCCGCGGTCACCGAGCCGGTCAGGAGCGGTTGACCGAGTAGCTCGACCAACATGCGGCAAACGGCGTGGTCGGGCACGCGCAGGCCAACTTCGTGATTGCGGTTCTTCATCGCGCGCGGCACGTCGGAGGTCGCGCGCAGCACCATCGTGTACGCACCGGGCAGCATGCGGCGAATCAAGCGAAATGACTGATTGCCCACGTGGCCATAGCGGGCGACCTCGGCGAGATCGCGGACGAGCATCGTCAGGGGCTTGGCGTGCTTCTCGTGGATCCCTTTGAGCCGACGCAGGTTGGCGATCCCGCGTGCAGATGCGAGGGCACATCCGAACGCATAGCCCGTATCCGTCGGGTAGATGACGACCTCGCCGTCCATCAGCGCGTCGATCGCGGGGCGCAGCGCGCGGGGCGAGGGACGTTCGGCTTCGACGCGGAGGATCACGAGCGGGGGCGCTTGATGCCACAGCCGTGGCACGAGCGTCCAGCGCACTCGGCCGCCGGCACCAGCGCTTTGCTCACGCTTGGGCCCGCCAGGCCACGAAACGCGCCACGAGCCACGTCCATCCAACGGCACCCAGCACGAACGCGTAGGGATCGTAGGGCGTGCGCAGCCGGATCGTCCCGAAGAAAACCGCGGCCACTACGAGCGAGTTGACGAGCTGCCACGCGACCAGGGCCAGCGCCGGATCGCGACGCACGCGCAGCAGCGCCAGCCAGCAGCCGATGAGCGACGGCGCCCAAACCAGCACCTGGAAGAGCACATTGTAGACGAGCAGCGGGGGGAGAAATTGGCGAGAGCCGCGCTCGATCTCGGGCCACTGGCGATCGACGAACCACGACAGCATCACGTTCGTAATGCTGTAACGGACCTGCCCGAGCACACCGGTCTTCGCATAACAGCGCCGGCGGATGTCGCGATGAATCTCGGGATCGCCGATATAGCCGACGAAGCGAATGGTCTCTTCGCCGAACGCCGGATCCAATGCCATGGGATGCCAGCTCGGCAGCCGCCCGGCCAAGCGGTAGTTCGGCAGGCTCACCCGACGTCCGTCGCGGGTGTTTTCCTCTCGCTCGCTGCGCGCCAACTCGCGCTCGCTACGGAATGCTTGCGTCACCACGTTGTGACAACGACCGGCGGTGAGGTTCATGTTCGCGTTCTCAGCGACGCCCGCCCAGTAGCCGGTATGGGCGTGGAAGCGCCATAGCGAGAACAGGAGCATGGCGACAAGCGGGGTCGCGACGGCCACCAACGCTGGCGCGCGAACGTGGGGCAAGCGGCGGCGACAGCACCACCAAGTAAGCAGCGCCAGCGCGTAGAACATGGCCGACTGGGGTCGGACGGCGAAAGCTACGGCCGACACCAACCCCGCCGCCCACGCGCCGCGTCCGGTTTGGAGGACGACGACGAGCAAGAGCGTTGATGCCAGGGCGAAGCAGAGAAACGGCGTCTCGCTGAGAAAGTAGCCGGCGTTGGACAGGTTCGGATGCCACAAGAGCAGGGCAATGCCGATCGCCTTAGCGATCCGGCCGTGACTGCACACCCGCACGCAGAGCAGGTAGCCGAGCGGAACGGCCAAGGCTGCCATGCTCGCCCACAGTATCGCCGCGGCAGTCAACGCCTCGCGGCCAAACATCGCCAAGGGCACCGCCAGGATCGCGTGGGTTCCCCACGCTTGCCATGCCATCGTGCGCTCGGGGAGAAAACCGTGGTCGACGAGCGCCTGCGCCCGCTCGACGTACTTGCGCATGTCGCTAAACACGTAGTCGGAAGGGGGATGGATCCACATCACCCAGGCGAATCGGGTGGCAATCGCGAGCACGATCAGTCCCACCAGGAACCGACGGTCGACGCACAACCTCGGGCCCAGCAAGAACACCTCGGACTGTCCGCGCGAGCCGAGTGTCGCGCGACCATCGCCGCCAGAGTCGGTCATCTCTCCCGTCGCGGGCGAAGCATCGGCTCGCGCGCCCCCGCAATGTCCACGCGACCCACGGCACGGGATGGTCGCAGACAGCGGCTTCCGCTACAACCAAGTCCATGTCGACCCGCCTCCCCGTGCAGCCTTCCGACCGATTCGTCGGCCGGCGCCGCGCCCTAGCTGCCGCACTCGGACCTCGAGCCGCACTGGTTTTTGCGGGTGGTCTACGCGGGCGCAACTATCCGGCCAACTCTTACCCCTTTCGCGCCGACAGTCACTTCCTCTACTTGTGCGGCGCCGCGTTGACCGACGCCGCGCTGCTCGTGCATGACGGGCGGTGCGAGCTCTTCGTGGTGCCGGCGGCGGAGGACGACGCGCTGTGGCACGGAGAGATCCCGAGTGCCAGCGAAGTCTGCCGAACCACCGGCGTCGATGCGCTGCGATCGATCCACGAGCTGCCTGCCGCAATCGCTTCTGCAGGGGGTGCACGCGCCGTCGCAACGCTTCCCTCGCTGGACCCCCTCACGCGTGCGCGCCAAGCTGCGTTGCTCGAGCGCCGTTGGCCCGGCGGTCGATTCCCCGGCGTAGATGGCCTCGACGCGGTCGATCTCGAACTCGCCGACGCAGTTATTGAACTGCGCCTGCGCCACGACGATGGCGCGCTCGAGATGATCCGGCGCGCGATCGAAGGGACCGCTGCCGCGCACCTCGCCGGCATGGCGGTCACCCGGCCCGGGCTGTTCGAATATGAGGTCCGTGCCGCAATGGAGCGGGAGTTGATCGCCCGCGAGATGGAGTGCGCGTACGGCAGCATCGTCACGGTTCACGGCGAGATCCTCCACGCAACCACCCATCACAACCGCCTCAGCAACGGCGATCTGCTGCTGGCGGATGTCGGGGGCGAGTACCAGGGCTGGGCCAGCGACGTGACGCGGACGTGGCCGGTCGGGGGCGCGTTTTCGCCGACGCAGCGCGCCCTGTACGAGATCGTGCTGGCTGCTAACGAGGCCGCGATCGCAATGGTGCGACCCGGCGTGCGCTACCGCGACGTTCACCTCGCCGCCGCTCGCGTGCTGGCCAGCGGCCTCGTCGACGAAGGGATTCTCCGCGGCGACCCCGACGCGCTCGTCGAACGCGGCGCCCACGCCCTGTTGTTCCCCCACGGCGTGGGTCATCTCCTCGGCCTCGACGTCCACGACATGGAAGACCTCGGCGATCGGGCCGGGTACGCGCGCGGGCGCTCGCGGAGCGAGCAGTTCGGCCTCGCTTATCTGCGCCTCGATCGCGATCTGACGCCCGGCATGGTCGTTACGATCGAGCCTGGCCTCTACGTTGTTCCAGCCATCCTCGCCGACGCACGACTCTGCGAACCATTCGCGCAAGACGGGTCATTTGCGCGCGAACGGCTGACGCGTTTCTCTGACGTGCGTGGCATCCGAATCGAAGACGATGTGCTCTGCACACCCACCGAACCGGTTGTCCTCTCGTCGTCGATCCCAAAGACGGTGGCCGCAGTTGAGGCCGCGGTCGCTCGCGGGCGCGTCTGAGCGGGAGTCGCAGCCGGCGTGATACTCTGCCATTCACGGCCGGAGCCGCCCTGACCATGCACATACTTGCACCGTCCTCGCGCGCTGCCACGTGCCTGATCGCGTGCCTGGCCCCCGCCGCCTGCACCGACGATCTGAATGCCCCTTCTAACCACTACATGGCGTCGGAGGGATCGGCTGACACAACCGGCGGCGACTTGAGCGTGCAGTGCGGCACGTTGCCGCGCGGAGCGATTGGCGCGAACTTCAACCACGCTCCGACGGTGACAGGTGGAGCTGGAACGATCGTCGTGACGGCCACTGGTCTGCCGGACGGACTGGTGGTCGACAATTCCACCGGCGTGATCTCCGGGGTGCCGACCGCGGTGGCCACAGCCGCGGCATTCGAACTGCTGGTGACAGACAGCGCTGGCGCGATGGCCAACGACACGTGCACCGTCGACATCGCGCCGCAACTCGCCTTCAACCTCGCGGGCGACGCCGATCCCTACTGCTTCGGCTTCGGAGATTCCCTCCTTGATCACATCGTCCCAGGCACCGGCGATGAGACCGACATCGTCTGCGATCATCCCGGCGGCAAGGGCAACGGTGGCATGCCCACTGGAATCTCTGTGGATGGCGCGACCTGCACCGTGGCCGGCACGGTGATGGACACGCGGCTCGGTGTTTGGGCGTTCATCGTCCGAGCCGAACAGTCTGGTGCGGAAGTGTTCGTGCCCTACTGCGTGGCGAACGCAACACCGGCTGCTGGCAGCTACCCTATTACTGTGGCCCACACCGGGCGTGACGATCGCACGCTTGTTCCGATCCACCGCACGTTCAATCCCGATGCCGCGATCGCGGTCGGCGTACCCGGCGACCCGCTCGTCACAGTGCTCCACGAGGGCGCGTGTGGAGCCACATGCCAGTACGAATGGAAGTACTTCGTGAGCAGCTCGCCGCTCGACCTCAATGACGCGAGCGGAGCCAAGAAGGCGGTCGTTGTCGACGCCGCCCTGTATGACGATGGCACCGGCAACGTCGGGATGCGCCACGGGCTGACGCTCTCGAGCAATGCGCCCGTGGACGCTGAATTCAAGGCCCGCCCGTGGGTGGCGAACGTCCGCATTGATTACTGCTTTGCCGCCAACGCCGTCGACTGCGACACCGAAACAGACGCTTTCGAGCAGCGCAAAAACGGCTTCTTGGAGCTGTCCCTCGTGCTAACGCCGCAGTGATGCCATGGTGATCGGACAACAACTTCGCGAAGAACGGATCGCCAGGGTCCTCGATCGTGAGGTCGCGCCGCTGTGGCACGACCGGTTTGGACGGCTGACCTTTCGTCACCTGCCGAAGGACGGCGGACCGCTGGTGCTCGACGTCTGCTGCGCCGGCGGGCGAACCACGGCCGAGCTACTCGGGCGATTGCCGGCCGCCGCGCGTGTGGTGGCGATCGACCCCGACCCCGTGCTCCGCGATCTCGCAAAGAACCGCCTCGCCGAGTGGAAAGACCGCGTCTACGTCAAGGCTGGTGGCCTCGACGACGTGGCCGAGATGGCCCCCGCAAGCTACGACCTCGTGGTTGCAAACCTCGTTCTGGCCGACGCCACGAGCCTCAGTGAAGCGGTCCGCGAGCTCGTGCGCGTGACGAAAGCCGGCGGACAGATCCTCGCGACCATCCCGCTCGACGGGAGCTGGGTGGAGCCAGAGGACCTGTGGCGCGAAGTTCTTCGCGACGCCGAGCTTCCGGCTGCGGTTCGTCGGTTCCGGCGAGTCGCACGTCTGCGCCCGACCGGGCACGAGCTTGCGCGCGCGCTCGCCGAGGCTGGCGTCGGCCCACATCACTTTGTCATCGAGCAGGAGCGCTTCGAGCTGTTGTTCTCGAGCGGACGCGATTTCCTGTTTTCTCCGGTGATCGAACACGGCCCGTTGCGGGTGTGGAAGGCGATCGTTGGGAACCACGAGAAACCGCAGGAGTTGTTTTGGCGGCTCAAGGAAGCCGTCGACGCCTATTACGCGGGGCACGTGTTCGCGGTGACGGTCTGTGCAGGGCTGGTAAGCATCCGCGTCCCGGCGGCGGGAACAGCGGCCGCCCACGCGGCTGCCGAGACCGCCGGCGAATACTGGCGGCAATGGCCAACCCTCGACGGGTTGTGGCAGGCGCAAGAGCGCCACGATGCCGCGTTCGCGACTGCCAATGCCGATTTTGATGTCGACATCGACGTGGACGCCGAAGCCGCGCGCGAGCGCTCGAGCACACCGAAACTAGCCGCGGCGGATCCGTCGGCGTCCACCTCGACGAGCCTCGCCCGGCTGACTCCAGAAGACGAGGCTATCTTCGCCCTCCTCGAGCAAGCGCCGCCGAGTTCTGGCCGCGAAGACCTCGACGCGTTGCTCGATCAGGTACTGGAGTTCGGCCCGCCTTCAGGGGACGCCGAGGAGATCGAGGAAGAGGAGATCGAGGAAATCGTCGTGCCACGCAAGCCGGGAGACACGCTCGAGCGCCTGCGCGCGCTGATTCCACCTCCCCCTGGCGCGCCGACGACACCGCCGCCCCCGCCAACGCGTCGGAAACCCACGCTCGAGTGAAACCTGGCCGGGCGCGGCCGGGCTGTCACTCGCGCCCGATTCGTTCTCGGCCCGCGCGCGTCCACTGCGGGATTGTCTCGGCCTCGGCAATTCGCCAGCTCGCCCAGGCAATCGCTCCTACCACGGCCGCCATCGCTTCATACTCGAGCGATTCGGGCTCATCGTCGACATGATGGTAATAGGCGTCCAGCACGCCTGCCGAAACCGAGTGGGCGACCACTCCGGCCGCGGCGAACGGCCAGTTGTCCGAGCGCTCGAATAGGTTGCCCTCGGTCCGTCCAACGTCGGCGCCGTCGGGAAACTCGAAACCAATCTCGACACCCGCGGCGTCGAACGTCGCACCAAGATCGGAGTACGACTTTCCTGTGATCCACGCGCGCCTTGGCGTCACCCCAGGGCGCCCGAGCATCTCGAGATTCACGACGGCGATGGTGTCGGCGATCGACAACGGAGGCGCTTCAATCCAGTATTTCGAGCCGCGCAGGCCCGTCTCCTCGCCGCAAAACGCGACGAAGGCCACCGACCGACGCGGGCGCGCTCGCGCAAACACCCGCGCGATCTCCAGCATCGCCGCGACGCCGCTGGCGTTGTCGTTGGCCCCGTTGTAGATCCCATCCCCTTCGTCGTCATCGATACCGATGTGATCGTAGTGGGCCGAGACGATCACGAACTGGTGGGCGACGTCGGGGTCGCGGCCGCGCAGCACACCGACAAGGTTGCTCGCGAGCCCGGCTTCGGAGACACCGCATGCGAAACTCTGGCGATAGCCGGGCGCCGCGCCCGGGGCCTCGAGACCGACGGTGCCGAAACTCGCAACGAGGTAGTCCGCAGCCGCGGCGAGACCCGGCGAGGGTGTGGCTCGACCGGCGTTGGCATCCGACGCAAGAGCCTCGACGTGGCGGCGTAGGGCAGCGGCATCGATGCCCGCGATCGTGGCAGCGTCGGACACGACGGCGAGCTTTGCCCCGATCGCGTCGCTGGGCGCCGGCGGGCTGGCGGGGGCCGCCGCCGCTGGCTCCTGGTCGCCCTGCGACGCGCTTCGGCATCCCGCGACCCCGCCGAGGGCGCCCCCGAGCCAAACCACGGCGACCGTGACCCGCCACAGCACGGCGGCAAAATACGCGCGCCCTGTTGCGGCGTCCATCGCCCTGGGCAACGCTTCGGCCATCTCCTCGATCCGCAGACCGTCGTCTCGTGGTCTTCGCCCGCGCGCCCACCTGGTCGCGATCGCGCTCACCCTCGCGTGCGGTGATCCACCACCGGCCGCCACAGCACCCCCTCAAACATCAGCTCTCGCCACGCCCCTCACGCCTGCGCCGCCGGATCCTCCGCCTCGCGAGCGCGGGGATCCTCCGCCCGTTCGCGCCGACGGAACGATCTTCGCCGACGGCGAGCTCATGGGCACCCACGTGTCGATCAACCTCTGGCTGGACCCTGGACACTCGGCCGCCGAAGCCGGCGAGGCGATGCAAGCCGCGTTCGACGAGATCGCGCGGCTGGAGACGGTCATGAGCGAGTGGCAACCGACAAGCGAGGTGTCGCGCCTGAACGCCGCAGCAGGTGGCGAAGCGCTTGTTGTGTCACCGGAGCTATTCCGTGTGTTGGAGCGTTCCGTCGAAGTAAGCCGGATCAGCGACGGCGCGTTCGACATCTCGTTTCACGGCGTGGGGCAGCTGTGGTCGTTCAAGCCCGGGGCGCGCCCTCCAAGTCCGGAGGACATCGCGGCGAAGCTCCCGCTTGTCGGTTGGCGTGCAATCGAGCTCGATCCGGCGACCAGAAAGGCACGGCTGGCCAAGCCGGGCATGATGGTCGGGCTCGGCGCAATCGCCAAGGGCTATGCCGTCGACCAGGCGTCGGAGCTGTTGCGCGCGCGCGGCTTCGTCAACCACGTGGTGGAAGGCGGCGGCGACACCTACGTCTCGGGGACGAAGGGTGGGAAGCCATGGATGGTTGGCATCCAAGACCCTGATCGCAAGGGTGTGATCGGTGCCCTGCCAAGCAGCGATATTTCTGTGGTGACGTCGGGCGACTACGAGCGCTTCTTCGAGTTCGAGGGCAAACGCTACGCGCACATCCTCGACCCCCGCACCGGTTACCCTGTCGAGGAGTCGAAGTCCTGCAAGAGCGTGACCGCGGTCGCGCCCAACGCGACCGATGCGGACGCGCTCACCACCGCGATTGCGGTGATGGGACCTGTAGAGGGCATGCGATTTGTCGAGCGTCAGGCCGACCTCGAGGCCATCTTGATCACCAGGGCGGGCGAAGTTCTGATCTCCACGGGATTGCTCGATCGATTCATCTGGGCACCGGAGCACGACCCGGCCCGCGCGGCATCGCCGCCCTCCAAGGGTGCTGCCTCGCACGGCAGTTCAAACCCCGGAACAGACGGAAAAGATGCGGGCTAGCCGACATGGACGGCAGCTGCCAAACCCCCGCTTGGCCCGCTTCTCCCCCTGCCGCAACCCCAACGAGGCTCTCGCTGGAGGCGATACCGACGGACGCGAGCTCTCGCCAACCCTTCTAGGGTGACGGCGAGCCAAGTGGAGATTGTCGCCGCAGCGCCGCATCCGGCCGCAACAACGAGCTGATCACGCGCACTCGAAGTGGCGCTTGAACGGCCGGCGATCCGGCGACAATCAGAGCCCTCTCGCCGGGGCAATTCGGACCGAGCCTGCGAAGTGAGGGCGCAAGCCCCCCGACGATCAACAGTTGTGGCAACTGCTCGATCGTTCGAACTCGATGGTGCTTGCATCGGCGCGACGAGCCTATGTATCGTCACGACTGAGAAAGTCTGTCTGCGCGACGTGTTCGAGTGTCGCGCGCGTCCAACCCGAGGAGACCACCATGCGACTGCCCCCCCCAGAACGCCATGGTCGAGCCATACACCGGTTCCACATCTCGCTGATCCTCATGCTCATTCCGTTGACCGCCGTCGCAGGCGACGAACGCCCGGCTACCTGGGATATGTCGCGCGCGGAGCTCGAAGCGCACGGGCTGGGTCAGTACCGCGGAGATCCGGTGCCTGTACCCGCGCAGGCGCCACGCATGAACGCGCGAGTGGGGCCGAAGGCAGCCAGCCAGGGCCGCATCTTCGTCAACTTTGACGGCGCGAATCTCAGCGGCGGATGGGACGACGCGCAGAACGACGTCACCCAGATCGACGAGTGCGTCGGATCTTTCGCCGCCTACGGCAACGGACCGAAGCGCGACGCGGTGATGCAAGCCGTTCGCAACGACTGGGCCGCCTACAACGTGGTGGTGACCGACTCGCGCCCGGCGAGCGGCGAATACACGATGAACATGATCGGTCCGACCAACCCCTTCGGTGGCGGAGTGCTCGGCATTGCGCCAGTCGATTGCGACGACGAGCAGACCCACAGCAACATCACATTCGCGTTCTTCTCCGCCAACGACAACTTCGATGCCTCGACCCAGGCGACGACGATTGGCCAGGAGGTCGCGCACTCGTACGGTCTTGAGCACGTCGACGAGCCGGGAGACATCATGAACCCGTTCAACGCCGGCGGAGATCCGATTTTCTCGGATGAGTGCATCGGCATCACCGGGGGCATCATTTGCGGCTCTCAACACGCAGCCAACTGCGGCAGCAGCAGCCAACAAAACGCTCACCAAGAGCTGCTCAACCTGTTCGGAGCTTCGGCCCCCGACGACGCGCCTCCGACCGTGCAGATCACAGCACCCAGCGATGGCGATACGTTTGAAGTAGGCGCCGACTTCGACATTGTCGTAGAAGCGAACGACGTCGGCAGCGGCATCGAGCAGCTCGTGCTGTTCTACAACGGCGATGAGTTCCAGAGCGACGCGACCTCGCCGTACGGCTGGGGGGTCACGAACGCGCCCGAGGGCACGTACGAGTTCTACGTCGAGGCCCAGGACGTTTCTGGCAACGTGACGACGAGCAACACGATCACGGTCACCGTGTCGAGCAATCCGTCCGCAGACGATGGCGGTGACGCGGCGGACGGTGGTAACCCCGGCGGAGACGGGGGAGGCACCGGTGGCGGGTCGGCGGGCGACGGCGGTGGCCCGGGCGACGACGGAGCAGCCTTTGAGGATGGTGGAGGCGGCGCGTTGCCGCCCGGCTTCGGCGGTGACGAGGGCGATCTGGGCTGCGCGTGCAGCAGCGATCCCACCGGCGTTGGTGGGTTCGGGTGGATGACCCTGGGCCTGGGGATCGGCCTGCGTCGTCGCCGTCGACCTCGCTAGCGTTCGTTTCAAAGTTGCGATGCGGCGGGCGAAGTTCTGATCTCTAGCTGCTAGCCCGCCCGCGCGGCATCGCCGCCCTCCAAGGCAGTTCAAACCGCCGAAGAGACGGAAGAGATGGGGGCTAGCCGACATGGACGGCAGTCGCCAAACCATTTTTTTGCGCGCATCTCCTCCTGCCGCAACCCCAACCAAGCTCTCGCTCAAGGCGATATCGACGGACGCGAAGCAGCGGCTAGCCAAGCGGCGATTTGTCGCGCACCACCGCGTCCGGCCCCAACAACGAGCTGATCACGCGGACTTGAAGTGGCGCTTGAGCGGCCGGCGATCCGGCGACAATCAGGGCGCCCTCGTCGGGGCAATTCGAACCGAGCGTGCGAAGTGAGACCGCAAGCCCCCCGACGATCAGCAGTTGTGGCAACCGCTCGCTCGTTCGCACTCGATGGTGCTTGCATCAGTGCGACGAGCCTATGTATCGTGACGACTGAGAAAGTCTGTCTGCGCGACGTCTTCGACTGTCGAGCGCGTCCAACCCGAGGAGACCACCATGCGACTGCCCCCCCCAGAACGCGATGGTCGAGCCAAGCAAATACGCCGGTTCCACATCTCGCTGATCGTTATGCTCGTTCCCTTGACCGCCGTCGCAGGCGACGAGCGCCCGGCTACCTGGGATATGTCGCGCGCGGAGCTCGAAGCGCACGGGCTGGGTCAGTACCGCGGAGATCCGGTGCCTGTACCCGCGCAGGCGCCACGCATGAACGCGCGAGTGGGGCCGAAGGCAGCCAGCCAGGGCCGCATCTTCGTCAACTTTGACGGCGCGAATCTCAGCGGCGGATGGGACGACGCGCAGAACGACGTCACCCAGATCGACGAGTGCGTCGGATCTTTCGCCGCCTACGGCAACGGACCGAAGCGCGACGCGGTGATGCAAGCCGTTCGCAACGACTGGGCCGCCTACAACGTGGTGGTGACCGACTCGCGCCCGGCGAGCGGCGAATACACGATGAACATGATCGGTCCGACCAACCCCTTCGGTGGCGGAGTGCTCGGCATTGCGCCAGTCGATTGCGACGACGAGCAGACCCACAGCAACATCACATTCGCGTTCTTCTCCGCCAACGACAACTTCGATGCCTCGACCCAGGCGACGACGATTGGCCAGGAGGTCGCGCACTCGTACGGTCTTGAGCACGTCGACGAGCCGGGAGACATCATGAACCCGTTCAACGCCGGCGGAGATCCGATTTTCTCGGATGAGTGCATCGGCATCACCGGGGGCATCATTTGCGGCTCTCAACACGCAGCCAACTGCGGCAGCAGCAGCCAACAAAACGCTCACCAAGAGCTGCTCAACCTGTTCGGAGCTTCGGCCCCCGACGACGCGCCTCCGACCGTGCAGATCACAGCACCCAGCGATGGCGATACGTTTGAAGTAGGCGCCGACTTCGACATTGTCGTAGAAGCGAACGACGTCGGCAGCGGCATCGAGCAGCTCGTGCTGTTCTACAACGGCGATGAGTTCGAGAGCGACGCGACCGCCCCGTACGGCTGGGGGGTCACGAACGCGCCCGAGGGCTCGTACGAGTTCTACGTCGAGGCCTACGACGTTTCTGGCAACATGACGACGAGCAACACGATCACGGTCACCGTGTCGAGCAATCCGGCCGCAGACGAGGGCGGCGACGCGTCGGAAAGTGGTAGCCCCGGCGGAGATGGGGGAGGCACCGGTGGCGGGTCGGAGGCGGGCGACGGCGGCGGCCCGGGCGACGACGGAGCAGCCTTTGAGGATGGTGGAGGCGGCGCCTTGCCGCCCGGCTTCGGCGGTGACGAAAGCGATCTGGGCTGCGCGTGCAGCAGCGATCCCACCGGCGTTGGTGGGTTCGGGTGGATGACCCTGGGCCTGGGGATCGGCCTGCGTCGTCGCCGTCGACCTCGCTAACGTGCATTTCTGAGTTGCGATGCGGCCGCGGCGTGGAGCAACCACCCGTCGCGTTTGCGATCCGGCGACCGACGCGAAGTCCCCCGCCGATGAGGACGCGGGTGCGGCTCCGAATTAAGCGGCGTTAAGCCGCTTCCTCGTACCTCCGATGTCATGCTCCGCGCCGGCGTGAATCGTCCCGAGCGAGGGGCGTGCTCAAAGCCGGGAGACGTTATGGATATTCGAATCACGCTGGTTTCACTGCACGTTGCCCTCGCCGGCGCCTGTGCCGGAACGTCATCTTCGGGCGATGCCGGCGGCTCGAGCGACGCGACGACGGGCCGGCCCTCCGAGAGCGAATCATCGGACACCAAGCCCTTGAGTGACACGACCGGCTCGCCCTCCTCGTCGACGTCGGGGGGAGCAGCCGAGGCAGACGGCGCCGAGACCACGGCGACCGCCCCTGACGTGGGCGCGCCAATGTGTGTCGCCTGGGAGCCCTGCGCGGCGTCGGTTGCCGACAGCAACTGGCACCTCGATGACAGCTGTGGGTCGTGGGCGTTTGAGGTCGGTCTGCTCGATCTTGACACCATCGACTTCCGCGAGCCGAGCTGCGCCGACGGTGTCGCTGGCAACGAGACCACTGTGACGACGCTGGATCTAACGTTCTCGCAGGCCGAGGCGACCTGGACGATCGAGCGCGAAGATCACGGCTGGCTTGAAGCGCCCGTCACGTGCGCACAATCGGTAGCGGCGTCTGCGCCGCTCGACGCCTGCCGCAGCCTGACTCAGCTCGTCACCGACACGACCGAGGCGATCGAGTGTTCGATCGTAGACCGCACCTCGTGCAGTTGCTCCTTCACGGCGAGCACCGCTTCGATGGGCGCATTTACCTTCGCCGAGCAGGGCCAGCTGGTGCTCCAATCCGACGAGGGCCCGATGTTCGTGCTCCGTCACTGCCGGGCCGCCGATCGCCTGTCGCTGGCATTCCCCGACCAATCGAGCGACTCCTGGTTCGAGCTCGTGCCAGGCGCGTGACCGATCACGCGTGCCGCCGGGACGGCGCTCTACCCGTCGTCACGCGAGATCTGCAGGTGGCGCTCCCGACGATCGGGGATCCGCACCCGTTCCTCGAAGTCACCAGCCGCGCGCTCCGCAACTTCGAAAGTCGCGGAGCGATCGCCGATCTGAATCGCCCCGATCTCCACGCTCGCAATCTCGCCGCGGCGGCAGACATGGGAAAGCAACCGCGCGGGCGTGGCCCCCTTTCGATGCCCCCAGTTGATCGAGAACCGCACGAAGCGGCCCTGCGGGCGCGCATCGCGTTGGGGCCGGCGCGGACGATCGTCAGCGGCGATCGAGCGTGTCGCTAGCGGTTCGCGCGGCAGCAACTCCGAGCTTGCCATCGCCACGAGCGTGGCCACCAGCTCAACCGCGTCGCGGCCGTCGAGCAATTGCGCCGCTTGGGCCAAGCTGCGCGGGGAAGGTGCGGCCGTCTTCTCCAGCAAGTCGTGGACGCGCCCGCGCGTGCGCTCGCCAAGCACTTCGAGGATCTCCTCGCGCGTCGGCAACGGCCTCCACACGGCGTCGACCTTCGCCGCCTGCAAGACCGCTCGAGCTCGACCACGGGCGCGCACCGGCACGAGGAGCACGCTCTTGCCTTTGCGCCCCGCGCGGCCGGTACGACCGCTGCGATGGGTATAGCTGTCGGCATCGTCGGGGAGGGCGGAGTGGATCACCAAGGAGATGTCGGGGACGTCGATGCCGCGGGCGGCGACGTCGGTCGACACGAGGATCTCCACCGCGCCCTTGCGAAAGGCGTCGAGCGTGCGCGTCCGTTGTGGCTGGCTCAGTTCGCCGGAGAACGGCTGAACCGCGAAGCCATCGGCGACCAGGCGCTCGGCGAGTTCGAGCGTCTCCGCGCGACGCTCGACGAACACCAGCACGCGTTCACCGTGGGCGAGAAGAAGCTCGTTGACGAGCGCTGCGTACTCGTCGCCTCGCTCGACCAGCATGGCGCAGTGCTCGATGTCGACGTTCGCCGTACCGAGCACCGTTCCCTGCAAATGCACGGCATCGACTTGTACGCGATCGGCGAGCTTGCGCACGGCGAGCGGGAAGGTCGCCGACACGAGATGGCTCTGTCGTTCGGCAGGAAGCGCAGCCACTATCGCCTCAAGCTCTTCGCGAAATCCCATGTCGAGCATGCGATCGGCTTCATCCAGCACGAGCTGTCGCACCGCCTTGCACTCGCACGATCCGCGGCGAATGTGGTCCAGCAGCCGACCCGGCGTTGCTACCAGTACGGCTGGGCCGCGGCGCAGAAGCATGCGCTCACGGCCGATGTCCGTGCCGCCCGTCACGGCTTCGACCCGCGCGCCCGGGATATCCGCGAACAGCCAGCGCAACTCGTCGCGCACCTGCACGGCCAGCTCTCGCGTGGGCGTGACGACGAGCGCTACGGGCGAGCGCAGCGAAGCGGCGTCCCCGAGCTCGCGCGCGATCACGAAGCCAAGCGCGAGGGTCTTTCCGGATCCGGTTTGTGACGAGATGCGAAGGTTTCGCCCAACGGCGTCGGGTTCTAAGACGGCCCGCTGAACGGACGTGAGTTCAGCAAAACCCCGGCGCAGCAGCGCGGCGCGCAACACGTCGGGGATCGCAGGATCGGTTTGCAAAGTGGACATCGACAGCCGGGCAAGTGGGCCGCGGAGCATGGGCGGTAGCCGCCCCCGCGTCCAGTGCCGCTGACGTTTTGCCAGCACAGAGCGAGCAACGGCGGCTTCGGCCTGGCGGCGACGGCGGCAATCCTGCTGGTCGCGGGGCAGCGGCTGCGTGGCGAGGGACGGCGAGCCCACGCGCGTTCCCGCACTTCATTGGTTCGTGCGGGAGCGGGCCGCCGCGAACCGCCCATCTCATCCGGCCGTGTTCGTCGCGCAAGCGACGTCGACCTCGAGGTCCGCCGTCACTCCGCTCGACAGGACTTCGCAGGTCGCGGGGCAAGCGATCAACTCGGTCGGCGCATCGTTGTCGTCGTAGTACCAGCCATGCACACCGGGCGAACAACCATCCATTGTTTGAAAGTGAAACGGATCGACTTGCACACCGTCGATCGCGAGCCGAACCTCGATCGACTCCGGGTCGATGAGCTTGCCCTCGGGCGCCGCAGGCATCGGCCAGCTGCAAGCGAGCCCCGAGCCCTCGAGAACCGCGGTCGACAGCTGGTCGAAGAGCGGCTGGAATTCCTGCTCGCACAGATCGCCGATGATCCCACCAGTGAGCTCGGCCAGGGCGATGTACTCGCTGCCAACAGAGCCCGCCTCCGGGCACAACTCGGTTGCCACGATGCCATGAAACGCATAGCCGGCGTGGAGAGGATCAAGGGCGAGGAACTGCTCGTCGAAGTCTTCAGCGCTGAGAAACGCGTCGTCGTCGGAGATGACGATGACATGCTTGCCCGAACCGCTTCGCATCATCTCGGCCCAGCTCCCGTGACTTTGGAGCGTCACCGAAAGGGCCTGAACCGAGCCGATCACCAGGGGGAGATGGGCGAAAAGCGGCAGGTTCGTATCGGTACTCGGGCATCCGCCACCGCCGAGCGGAGGATCGATGCATATGCCGGTGTCGACCTCGGGAGCGGCGTTTGGATCGGGATACGAGGTCAGCAGCAACACCCGGATGTCGATCCCCGCGGCGACAATCTGGTCGGAGAACGCGTTGAGGTTGTCGCGCACGGCGTGGGCCTCGTCGAGCATGCTCGGCGAGTTGTCGACGACGATGATGATGTCTGCCGGCTGCTTGTTGATGTCCCCCTTCGCGATGAAGCTCGTGCAGGTGCCGTCAGTGTCATTGGTGCCCGTGCTGGCCGGTGCCGGCGGTAGATCCAGGCGCACGCTATCGGTGGGATCGAGCCCAGTGTCGTCGGCTTCGGTGCCGGTGCCGATCGTCGAACCGCCTCCGCTCTCACTCATCCCGGTCGGCGTCGGGTCGGCCCCGCGCGGGGCGGCTCCGCAGGCGGACAACGAGACAGCGAGGACCAGGGAGCTCGAGCGCATGCGAGGTTATATGCCCGCGCCGCCGCATAGCTTCATGCCCTCGCGAGGGCTGACCTCCAACGCGGCGACGGACTGCGTGGCCGGCGTGATCAGCACGCGGCGCGGCACCCCCGCCGGCGGGGGCGCGTAACTTCGCCCGCGCCTGGGCGGTTTTTCAGGGCATACCCCGACCGGGTGGATTGAGGTTAGAGTCAATGCCTCATGACCCTTCGATTGCATTCATTCGTTGTTTCGATCGCTTGCATGTCGGCGGCTTGTAGCGACGATGGCGTTCCCCAGGAAACGGGCCCTGCCTCGACGTCTGGCCAGGGATCGAGTGGCGGAGCCGATGATGCCGCGGCAACCGGCATGACCCAGGGCGGTGAATCGGAGACGGGGGCCGCGGCCGATTCCTCGGGGGGTGCCGACAGTGGGCCCGGTGGTTCAACGTCGGACGGCGAGGGCGGCATGGACTCCACCGGTGGTGGCACCGGTGACACCGGTGGCACCGACAGCGGCGGCATGGCCACCGAGTCGACCGGCGGCGCCGGCTCTAGCGGCGGCAGCGAGAGCGGAAACGCGGGGGTGAGCCTCGTCGGGACGTTCAGCGGCGACTGCTCGATGTTCGGCGCGATTAGTGGCGACATGACCTTGGAGATCCCCGGCGACGGCACCGTGACGGGGACCTTCACCGGACCCGATACCGTGAATTTCGACGGGGTCATCGACGAGGACGGCATGATCGTCGCGGGTGGAGTGGGTGCAATCGCCGGCGACTGCTCGCTCGAGGGGGCGCAAGAAGTCAGCGGGGACGCGAGCGGTACCTTCGCTTGCCCGGCAGTCGGCTGCGAAGGGACCTGGATGGCATCGCCCATTTGATTTCGCCCTGGGTTGGCCCAGATCGTCGGCTCGGATCGTCGGCCCACGCTTGCGCGTGGGCTCCGAGCTCCGACCCGCCCCCACGTCGTCGCCGGAGCCTTCGCTCGCGCGGCCCCACGCGAACCCGCGTTTGTCGACGCGCCAGGCGGACGAGCTCGCAATTGCCGGGCGTTGTGGGTCGAGCGACTTCCGCCCTGATCGGCGAGTAGGCGCTCATTTCGGGCCGGGTGACAGAGGTGCACCGACCGTGGGTGGCTGCGCGACCCCGGCCTCGGGCGATCCGTGGCTTTGCATGGGCCCCCGCGCATCCGTAGACTAGATCCTGGGACGAGCTCGGCCATGGCGAAGACGCCACTTGCGATCGAAAAAGACACATTCCCGTTGGACCGCGCGCCCACCATTCCGCCTCGCCACGCCCAACGCACCCGTGTCGCAGCCGGCGGCGTTGTACCGCCGGCCTCATCGCAGCCCCACACCCAGGCGGAGGCAGCGTCAGCCCCGGAGTCCGCGATCCCGCGTCCCCGCGACCGTTTCGGGACCCGGGTGCAAAATGCTGCCCTGACCGACGCGGGCGGCGAGTCTCCGCGCATCCGACTGACCTCCGGTCGCGTTGTCCCAGGCACGCGCTACCGCATTCTTCGCTGGCTGGGCGAAGGCGGGATGGGAGTGGTCTACGAGGCCGAGCACATCGACATCGAGCGCCGCGTTGCGCTCAAGATCCTGCGCTTCGATCTCAGCCGCAACCCGCACATGGTGAAGGTGTTCCGCGACGAGGCGCGGGCTGCAAGCCGGCTCGGCTCGCAGTACATCGTCGAGATCTTTGACTTCGGCGAGCTGCCCGATGGTCGCCTTTTCTTCGCCATGGAAATGCTCCATGGCGGAGATCTTGTCCCGGCGGACTCACAGCAGACACTCTCACCGGCGCGCCTGATCGCCATCCTCCGGCAGGTGTGCAAAGGGCTTGCTGGCGCACACGCGGCGGGCGTGGTCCACCGTGACGTCAAGCCCGAGAACCTGATCATCACGACCGCGGCCGGGCGGCGCGACCGCGTGAAGATCGTCGACTTCGGCATCTCAGCGATGTTGGCCGTTGGCCAAACGGGTGAGCAGGTCATCGCGGGCACGCCCCATTACATGGCGCCCGAGCAGATCTTGGGCCGACCGTTCGACGGCCGACTCGACGTCTACGCGCTGGGCTGCACAGCCTACGAACTCCTCACGGGGGTTCCGCCCTTCGACGCCGAGGAAGTGTCCGCGCTGCTGCAGAAGCAACTCGACGCGGCGCCCACGCCACCGAGCCAACGACGACCGGAACTGAATCTACCGGAAGCACTCGATCGCGTGCTGCTGCAGTGCCTCGCGAAGTCCCCGCGCGATCGCTACGCCAACATGGCTGAGCTCGAGGCAGCTCTGTGCGAGGCGCAGATCGAGCTCAAACTTCGCACCGAGTGGGACGATCTGCCGGTCCCCGAGCTCGCCGATCGTGAACGAGCCGCCCGCCTGCAAGCGCGCATGCCCTCGCCGGTGGGTGAAATCAAACGCCGGCGCTGGCTATGGCCGACTGTCGCGGCGACGAGTACCGCCGCCGCGCTCGCGCTCGGCCTGTTCCTCGCGCGCCGCGAACCATCGGAGCAGCCGCAAGAGCCCGACCGAAGTGAGCTCGACACGATCGCCGCCGGGGCGCTCGATGCGGCGGCCAAGGCCAACTGGGTCGTGCCACCCTGGCGGGAGCCGGAGGCGGCCACGGCCTATCGCAAGGTCCTCGAGCTCGAGGCGCTCGAGGGAGATGCGGCCGAGGCAGCAGATACCCGCGCTGGCGAGCTGCGCAACGAGTTCGCCGCGACCCTCACACGCCAGGCGGAGAACCTCGACGAACAGCAGGCGTCGCTGGCCGCCGCAAACCACTACCTGTGGTCGCTGGCATTCGATCCCAACAACGAGATCGCCTGGAAGCGAGCCGGCATCGACACGGTGATGTTCGCTCGCTTTCTCGAGCACGCCAAGACGGGTGCGTTCTCGGATGACGAGCGCTTCCTTGCGTTCGCCGCGGGGACCCAAGCTGTCTCAGACCCGGACGTGAAGGCGGAACGCGAGGCGGAACTCGAGGAGGCCGTCGCCGGCAATTCGGTGTCGACCAATGCCCAGGTGGCGGTCATGACGAACCTTCCCGCTCGCGCGCGCGCCGAACGACTGCGACGCAGCGAACGATCGGCAAGCGCTGAGCCGCCCGTCGCATCCGCGATCGCTCCGTTGTCCGCCACCACACCGCCGGCGCCAGGGCTCGCCGAGTCGGACGCCAAGGCGAGCAAGAAAAAGAAGAACCTCGGCCAAGATCCCCGCGCCCTGCTGGGAAACGCCTCGCGCGATCCCGCAGCCGCCAAGGCCCTCGCCGAGCAGGGGCTCGCGGCGCTGCGGGCAGGCAGGCGGAGCGACGCGACCACATTGTTCCACCAGTCGATCGGTCACGATCACACCAACGCCACCGCGCTGATGGGTCTTTCCGATATCTACTTTGACACCGGTAACGATCAGAAGGCCGTCGTGTTCGCCGAGAAGGCAGTGGCCGCATCACCGGCCAATCACGGTTTTCGGATCAAGCTCGGCGATGCGTACTACAAGGTGCTGCGCTACAAGGACGCGCTCGCTCAATACGAGCAGGCCAAGAAGCAGGGTTCGAGCAAGGCGGACGATCGCATCGCCCGCGCGAGGACGAAACTAGGGGGTTGACGATCCCGCAGCCTCGACGCGTCTCGCCCCGACCGGCTGCAATCTCGGCTCAAAACGCTAAAAACGGCCGGAGACGACGAGCGACCCGGGACCGATTCCAACCCGTGCTTTTTGTTTGCGTGCGTCGCGTTTGCGTCGGCTTGACGTCAGCAGCACCGCGACACCCAGCGTCACGAGGGTCGCGGCGGCGAGGGCGGTACCGAACGCGATCCACTCCGTATCCCACAGGCGCCGGCACCGGCCGAGTGCGTCCTTGTTCGACCCAGAACAGGCGCCCCCCAGTTGGTAGGGGCGGTCGTCGAAAACCGCGAAGGTTGTGGCGACGCCGACGCCCGCGATACCCAGGCCGAGCGCGACGAATCCCCACGGGCGCTTCGGTAGGCGGGACGGAAGCTTCTGCAGCGAGAACGAGATCTCCTCCGCCATTCCCTCGACGACAGTCACCTCGCGCTCGACGGCGATGTAACCCTCTTTGGTGACCCGGATGATCCGCTTGCCCGGAATCACCGGCATCTGTAGCGGAGTTACGCCCATGGCCTGCCCATCGATCCTGACCTCAGCATCGGCGGGCTCGCTGCGCACACCAAGACTGGCCGGACCCTTGGCGAGGGCGTCGAGCTTGGTCCGCAGGGTCGCCGCCGCCGAGTTGACGAGGCTGCCGGCATCCTGGATCCCACAGATCTCGCAGCCCTCCTCACTGGTCGCCATGGTGGACCCGGATTTTCCGTCCGCGAGCTCAACTCTCACGTCGTAGTCACGGTCGACCACGCGGACGCGCGCGCGAACGATGTGGGTCGCGCCTGTCTGCTTGGCGATCTCCTGGAAGCAACCGGAATCCCCGCACGAACCGGCTGTCGGCGCTTCCGCCACGACGGCGTCAGGCTCGACGATGTCGAAGGCACCGCGACGTAGGCCCTCCACCAGCTCGGCCGTGAGTGCCTTGCGGTCCACCTCGCTGAGCTCGCCCTCGACCGCCAATGGAAGGATCGCTGCGCGCGGCCGCGGCGCTTCCACCCCGGCCTCGACGAGGGCGATCGGCCGCGCAAACGCTCGCTGAATGTCCGCAGATACGAGTGCGATCGCGATCAGACCTGCCAGCAAGGCCCCCGGGGTTCGGGGCGGTTGCGGCGTCGTGCGACGCAGACGATTGCTCACACACTCACGGTACCACGCTTGACGAGTCGGTCTCTAGCGCGGCAGCGTTTTGCAAGCGATGGATCCCCGCGCTCTCGCTTCCACTCCGGCCCGCACTCCGGCCCGCGCTCTGGGCCTCGCTCTGGCCCACGCTCTGGGCCACTCCCCGGTCCGCGCGGCGGTCGGCATGCCCGGCATCGTGGCTGCAGTCCTTGTTGGGACGCTTGAACCGCTGGGGTGCGGCGGCGCGGGGACAAGCGACGCGGTCCCGCAGCCAGTTGCCGGTGCAGCGCAGGCCGTTGAAACACCGCCCCCAAGCGAAGGCCCATACCGCTATCGGCAGACACTCGCCGACGCCCTCGCCGACGGAGAGCTCGCCCAACCGATCGTCGAATTGGCCATCCGGGATCGGGCGGAACTGCGAATCGTTGCCGCGGTGGCCCGCCCGGGTGCGGAGCCGGTGATCGAGCTATGGAGATTCGACCAACGCAACGACAAGGGCACGCTTATCCGCGTGGAAGCGCCTGAGGTGATCCTGCGGTGGGACCTCGCTGCGCAGCCGGACCCTGAACAAAAGGTACGCGAGCGACTTCGCGTCGAGTTGGCCACCCCGGGGTCGGACCTTCACCGAGCGCTCGGAATTCCTGCGGCACGCGCCGCCGACGCGCTCGCCCGCATGGCGGCGGCCGCCCAGGTAGCGAACAATCGCACCACGGCAGTATGGGCCCGACTGTCTGCCATCTCGCTGGTTGCCCAGGGGCTCGACAACGACGCGCTGCTCACCGACGACCTCCTCGCCCCGGCCATCGCTGGGCTCGCCGGCGGCGGCTGGGCGCCGGCCGGCAACGTCGATGCGGCGTCCGATCGCCGGGCGGCGATCACCACCGCAGATGGCACGCAGCTCGAGCTGCTGCGCAAGGCCAGCGGATGGGTGATCACGCACGCGCGGCGTCAACCGGCGTCGTCGACCGACCCCGCCGCTGAACCGTCGCCCACCGCACCACGGCGTTGAAAGAGCTCGACCGCAGCCTCGTGCTCGCCCACCGTCTTGCTGAACTGATGGGTGCCGTCGTTGCGCGCCACGAAGTAGAGAAACCGACTCTTCTTAGGGGCGAACACGGCCTCGATCGCGGCCCGGCCGGGGTTCGAGATCGGCCCGGGCGGCAGACCCTCGTGCGTGTACGTGTTGTAGGGGTTGTCCGGGTCGCGCAGATGGATGCGGCGAATCCGGCCCTCAAACTGTTTGCACGCGTCCGACTTTTGCGCCGGCACGGTGCAACCGTAGATGATCGTTGGGTCAGTTTCGAGCCGCTTGGGCTTGAAGCTGGAGAAGCGCAGCCGGTTGAGGAACACGCCCGCGATGAGCGGGCGCTCGTGCTTGGCGCCGGTCTCCTTCTCGACGATGGAGGCCAGCGTGATGATGTCGTCGTCGTCCCAACCGAGGTCATCCGCTAGGTCTTCGGCTTCGGCACGGTAGCGGCGTTTCAGATCGGCGAACACCTCGCGGTTGCGCTGGACGAGTTTGGCGACGATATGGGCGGCCGGGTCGTCGAGGTTGAACTGATAGGTGTCGGGGAAAAGGTAACCCTCCGCCGTCTCGCCGGGAATGCCGAGGGGGCCGAGCGCCGCTTTGTCGCGCATTGCCGCTTCGAGGCTCGCGGCGTCGGCGAGACCGGCTGCGGCGAGGATCTGCGCCACGTCGAGCATGTTCTTGCCCTCGGGCACCGTCACCGTGACGCTCTTGCGCTTCTGCTTGCGCTGGAGTTCTTCGATGATCTCCACTGGCGTCATGTCGCCGCGGAGGCGGTGGGGGCCGGCGGTGACTTTGCGCGCCGCGCCCTTGTGCAAGACGAGTAGGCGAAACTGTGTCGCCTCTTCTTCCGGCAACACTCCGCTGGCGACGAGCAGAGCCAGCACCTCTGGGAAGCTCGCACCTTGCGGGATAACCACGTCGATTGGATCGCTCGTCCCGCGACCGGGCCGATCGGGATACGCGATCAGCTCCTGGTACGCCGAGCGCGCAACCCACACCACGACAACCAGGGTTAGCACCACGGCCGCGAGCGCCCAACGCTGGGTCCGACGCGAGCGCCGGAGCTTCCACCACATAGGCCTGGCCGTCATGCCGTGCCCCCCGGCTCCGCGCGTCGGGCTTGGGCATCGAGCCAACCCTGGAGGATGAACTGCGCCGCCACTGCGTCAACGTGCTGCTTGCGCTTGCTTCGGGACAGATCTGCCTCGAGTAAGGTGCGCTCGGCCGCCGCAGTCGAGAAACGCTCGTCCCACGTCGCGACATCCACCGCAGCGTCAAGCTCGGTCCGCAAAGCCGCGACGAAGGCATGCACCGCACGAGCACGCCGTCCCTCGCGCCCGTCGAGCTCGAGCGGCAGGCCCACCACCACGCGACGCACGGCCCGCTCGCGCACGCGCGCGGCAATGTCGCGGGCGTCGTCGGCGTGGCCGCGGCGGGCCAGCGTGCACAGGGCGTTCGCAATGATCCCGTCCTCGTCGCTGATCGCGAGGCCGATGGTCTTGCTCCCGACGTCGAGCGCGAGGGTGCGCATGGCTCGTCGCTGGCGTTGTAGCACGTTCGCCCCGCCTAGCCGCAGATTTGCCGCCCGCGCACTGGAGCGCTCGCCGCTTAGCGCTATCCTCCAAACGGCCGCCCATGAACCCGAGCGCAATCCAGGATTTGGGGGAGCGCTGGGAGCTCGGCGATGAGATCGGCAGCGGTGCGATCGCCCGGGTCGTCCGCGTGCGCGATCGCGTGACTGGCAATGTCTACGCCGCCAAGCTGCTCCACCCGCGCCATCAACGCGACGAGGGCGCCCGCACGCGATTTCAGCGTGAGGCAGAGCTGTCGGCCAGACTCGTCGCCGACAACCTGGTACGCGTCTGGGGAACCGACATCATCGCCGGCCACGTCGCGATGGTGATGGAACTCGTGGAGGGGCCGACCCTCGCGCGCTACCTCGCGCGCCAGGGAACCCTGCCTGAGCACGAAATCATCGAGCTCGCGGTTGGGATCGCCAGTGGTCTCGCCCACGCCCATGCGGGTGGTGTCATCCACCGGGACCTCAAGCCAGCCAACGTCCTTCTGGCCCGAGGCGACTCGGGGTGGGTTCCAAAGATCGCGGACTTTGGCATGGCCCGGGCCTCTTCGTTCGCCGAGGCCGATCGCGGGGCGCTGACCGTGCTCGGCACGCCGCCCTACATGGCACCCGAATGTCTTGACCCACTCGCGGTCGATCCGCGCACCGATTTCTACGCGCTCGGCTGCATGATGTTCGAGCTCGCCAACGGTGCGCCTCCCTACTCCGGAGCGACGCCCTTTGCCCTGCTCGAGGCCCATCGCACCGCGCCGATCCCCAGCCTCCACCCGCGCGTTTCCCCCGGCTTTGATCGGCTCGTGCGTCGGCTACTCGCCAAGTCGCCGGGTGATCGCCCGCAATCAAGCGCGACGATTGCCAATATATTGATCGAACTGCGCGCGCCCCAAAGCGTCGCCTTGGCAACGCTTGGCGCCGAGGCACCATCACCCGACCTCGTCGGTGCCGGTCGCTGCGCCGGCTGCGGGGGCGACATCCTCGAGGACGTGCGCGTGTGCTTCCGCTGCGGCGCGGCCCCGGTGATCATCGAATCCGGGGAGTATCGCGTCTTAGTCTCCGGCCCAGGGCGGATCTCCGACAAGCTCGACAGCACCCGCCGTGACCGCCTGGTCGAATGGTTGCAGGCTAACGCCGGCGTCGGCTTCGATCCCAGCAAGCTACGCCGGGAAATTCCGCGATTTCCGTTCGTGCTGGTCCGCGACGTGAGCCTCGCCAGCGCCAACTCGATCGTCGACTCGATCGCACGGCTCGGACTCCAGGCCGACGCCACCAAGTTGGGCATTTCGCACCCGCAGATGCTCACGCACGTGCGTCGCATGACCAGCCGACGCGCTTCCCTGGTGGCGGCGATCGTATTGGCGCCGTCGCTGACGTACATGCCGCTCATGGTGGTCTTGTTTCCGCTCGTGATCGTGGCGGTGGCGATCACGGCGGGCGTCACGGCGGCTTCCGCCAGCCGCACGACCGTCGCATCCACCCCGACAACGCGGGCGGCCCTACCCGCCGCGCTCGATCAACGGGTGCGCGCGCTGCAGTTCACGGTTCCCCAGATCCGCGAACGGCGACACCGAGAGGCCCTCGGCGCGGTGGTTGGCCGGGTGCTGGCGTTGGTCCGCCGTGCACCTCCGCAGGTCCGAGACGAGACCGCGGCCGAGATGGCGCACGCGGTTAACGTCGCCATGGTCGCGAGCGCGCGCATGGACGAGATCGAGAGCTGGATGACTCAAAAAGACTTCGACCCGTCAAACCCAGAGCACCGCGCGTTCATGCACGAACGCGACACGTGGGCCGCCCGGCTGCTCGGGCTCACGGCCACGCTCGACGCACTCGTGGCCAGGCTTATCTCCGCCGAGGCGCGCACGGGGCTGGTCGTGGCCGACGAGCTACTGCGAGACATCCGCGCCACCGTCGAGGCGCTCGAGGAGGTCCAGCGGACGTGAGTAAATTGCCTTTTCTGCCCACACCGCACGAAGTGCTCGGTCCGCCCCTCGACGCCGGCACCGAGACCCGCTGGGCCGTGCGCTTGAGCGATGGCACACCGGTGGTCGTCGGGCAGCTCGTCGCCGACCTTGCGCGCGATTCGTCGATTCGCCGCCGCTACGTCCACGACATCGAACGCCTGATGGCGCTCCAGGCCTACTCCTTGGTCCCAACGCTCGCGATCGGACCCGCACCTAATCCCCGCGATCCCGCGGCCGATCCACCGTGGCGCATGCGCGCCGATCCACCCGGCGTGGCGCTCTCGACCTGGCTCGCCCGTGCACCGATCTCGATCGAGGAAGTGTCCGGCGTATTCGCGGCCATCGCCGATGCGATTCACGCCGTCCACTTGGACCGAGCCGTGCTGCGAGACCTGCGGCACGAGCAGATCGTCAGTCTCGGCGGCGGCCGCTTCGTGCTCGTGGATGTCGGCCTTTCACGCGTCGACGTTCTCTCGAGTCACACCGCATCGAGCTTGTTATTGCGCGGTTCGAGCTACGTCGCGCCCGAACAGCTGCTGCGCACCGCGGTCGATCAGCGCTCCGACGTGTGGAGCTTGGGCGTGATGATGTGGCAGGCGTTGATCGGAGAACTTCCGTTCGGCGATGGACCACCACTATTGGCCGAGGTGCGGGCACTGCCGCAGCTATCCAGCGTCCGTCGTGACGTCCCGCCTGCGCTCGACGACCTCGTCCGCCGCTGTCTCGATCGCGACCTGTCGCGCCGACCAGCAACCGCCGCGGAGGTGGCCTGGGTGCTGCGCGGAGGTGCCGCAGCATGGGACGGCGAGGCCACGACGGTTTGCCAGCATTGTCAGGTGCGCATGCGCGTGGGTCAGCGGCTGTGCTTGAGCTGCGGCCGCGTGGCTGTCCGCTTTCAACGTGCGGCACCCGGCGCCCCGTCGTACGGGCTCGATCTCCTGGCACTCAGTGAAGACGCCGAACCGATCCGCTGGTTGCGCGGGTTCATCGCAGACGTCTCCGCATCTCCTGTGCACATTCCCGAGTTTCTGATCGGCTCGGAACACATGTACTCCGACGAAGAAAAAATCGGGCGGATGCGACTGCCCACCCGACTCTACGCGGGTCTCACGCGCGACACCGCCGAGTCCCTGGCGCAGCTCGCCGCCAGCCATGGCGTACGTACGCGCGTGGTGCGGCCCACCGAAGTGACCGACGCGGGGCTTTGGACACTCGCCGCTCTCGCGACGACCGCTTTGCTCGGCGGCTTTGTGACTCTCGTGGGTGTCTCGCTCGCCTACGCCCTCGTGCCCGGCTTCTGCGCGACGGTGGTGGCGCTGGTGCGCCTCAACGATCGCGCCGCCAACGTGCGCAGCCCGGCACGGTTTCGGCTGCGCGAAGCACCCGCTGCGCTGCCCGCGTCCGATCCGCTCGTCGCCCGCCTGGCGACCCTGCTTGGCGGCGATCCCCCCGGCGACGTCCGCGATGTGATCGGCGAGCTGGCGCTGCTGGTCCAACGACTGGTCGATCACCGAGCAAGCCTGGCGGGCCCGAGCACGGAGCTCGCGATATTGACGGAGCCGGTCGAGCCGTTGGTCGCGGCAATCGAGGCACACGTTGGCGCGATCGTCACAGTCAGTCGCGAGCTCGCCGGTCTGGAAGAGGGCGCGATGGTGCGGGCGCTCAACGCGTCGGAGGCCCGGGGCGAACCGCCGAGCGCCCGCCTGCCGATCCTCGAGGGTCTCGATCGTTTGCGAACCCTCGAGGATCAGCGCGCCGCACTCTTTCACCGCCTGCTCGAGGCAAAGTCGCTGCTCGGACGCACGGTCCAGTTGGGTTTGCAGGTTCAAGATCCAACCCGCGAGCACGAGCGTCAGGTGGCGCTAGCGCTGGCCATGCTGACGAGCGAACAGACGCCGGCCGATCACGCGCACAGCTCACCGGCGAGCCACTCGCTCGCGTAGTTTCGCGTCATCTCAAACGCTCGTCGAGACTGCTCAAGCGCGAACGGCCCGAGCGGCGGCACGCCGGGCGTGATCAGCACCTGCGCCGGCCCGATTCCTTCCAGATCGTCACCGTCCCGCCGCCAACGGCGACGCGAAGGGATGTAGTGCACGAGCACGCGCTCAGCGGCGCCGAGCGCCGTTCGACCGATGCGATCCGACACGCCGCCGTCGACGAGCATCCGGTTTCGATCCCACACCGGCCGAAACATCAGCGGCACGGTGCAAGATGCTCGGATGGCGAAGGCCAGATCGCCGCGGTCGACAGCGAGCGTCCGCCGGGCAAGCACATCGTGGGCGATCGCCACAAATGCGACGCGACAGTCCTCTATGGTCCGGACGCCGGTGGGCCCGAGCACCCGCGAGAGTTCCGCGGCGAACTTGCGACCGCGGAGCAAACCGCCCAGGGGCAGCCCCGGGTCCCAAAAGTCTTCGCGACGCAGCTCCAACAACTGGGCGGCGACGGCGTCGGCCGAAAGACCGCTGGCCCACAGACCGCCGGCGAGTGCCCCCGCCGAGACACCGACGATGCGGTGGGGACGGAGGTCGTGGTGTTCAAGCGCAGCAAGGACACCCGTGTGCGAGAAGAACCCGAAGAACCCCGCCGAGAGCGATAGTGTGAACGGCTCGGCGGCGAGCCACTCGCGCCGCTTCATGGTGTGCATCATCCCATAACGCGAGTCAGCCCCGTCGCCGTACGTGGGTGAGCGCAAGCGCAAGCGCCGCGTCATGGCCGGCTCGAAGCTCTTCCGTCGTCGGCGTTACAGAGAAGTCAGGGACTACACCCTCGCCGTGGAAGCGCGAGCCATCGTGGCGCGTCACCTTCATTCCGGAGAACACCACGAAGAAACCTCCCAGGGTGTCGACGCGGACGATATCCCCGTTTGCTCCCGCGGACGGGGACCCAATCAGCGTGCCGAGCTTGTGGGCTTCCACATACCCGAGTACCGACTCGGCGTAGCTGATGGCTTGGCCATCGACAAGGAACGCGACTCGGCCCGCGATGTGAGGCGTGGCGGCGCGCAGGTGCCAGCCGATGGGCTCCCATCCTGCGAATTCCCCGTCCGGCTCAATCACGTGCGGCACCCGCATCCAATCGGCGTCCTCGTTTTCGGTGAGCAGGTGCGCGAGCACCGGATGGGTATCGTTGGGGTACCCGCGCACGTCGAACACGACCCCCGGGGCTGCGGCGATCTCCGGCAGTCGAGCGCGAATCTCGGGCCACGCCGCCCGCGTGAGATCGACGTAATGCACACCGTCGCGCCAGCGGTGGATCGCATTGGGTCGCGGTGGGGCCGGCGGGCCATCCTCGCTGAATCTGGCAGCCACCTGCAGGCGGTCCCGGCCGCGGCGAAGTTGTACCGTGGCGGGCTTATCGCGGGGACCCGCGAGCGCCTCCCAAGCCGAGGCCCTGAAGCTGCGCCACTGCGGCGAACCCGACAAGCGTGCGGCGATCTCCGCGACGCGAGGCGCCAAGGCTCTGCCATTGATCGCTTCGACCTCATCGCCGACGACGAACAGCTGTGGCGCCTGCGTTCCCGTAACGACCGGGCAGCCGTCGATGATCTCGACGCGGATCGGCAGCTGACCGCGCCGGAGTAGATCGCGATGCCCGACCATTCCGTGGCCATCCTCGAGGGCCCGCACGATTCGCCAGAGAGTGTTGGCCATGTCCGCCACGCTGGCGTCGTCCTCGGCGTCGCGTAGCGTGTCTTGGAGCAACACGTTCCAGTCGATCGCGACCGTGTCCTGGTACGGGTAGAAATGGCGCAGCACGTTCCAGACCTCGACGACGGCGCCCTGGCGAACGTCGAGTTCGGTCCATCCCCGTCCGGACATCGCGGCCCGCTCTAGATCGGGATCGTGCGGCGGCCGACCTTCGTGGGCGGCTTGCTCCGTGTCGAGCACGATCGGCATGCGTACAAACAATCCGTCGATGAGCTCGCGCTCGAGCGGTCGGTCCGCGGGCGGTGCCTCCGGGAAGCGGCGACGCCGACCCGTATCGCCCCCGACCCGGGTTTGCGAGTAGGGCGGTGCATAGAGCGAGAGGCGAACGCCGACGTAGCCCTCGTGCTGCCAGAAAACCTGGTCTTCGCGATCGATCGGTCGGCCGTCGTCGATCGGTGGACGCTCGCCGTTGACCCACAGGCGGAGCTCTGGGGCCATGGGTGCGAACAGATCGAGCAACGAGTCGCGCAGCTCGCCGGTGTCGCTCGCGTCGCGGACGGCTGCGACGCCGGACGCGGCGAGCGTTCGCCAGTCGGCCTGCGCGGCGGCAGCGGTGGGATGGAACCAACGCACGTAGCCGTAAAGGCGCGCGAACGCCTCGAGATTCTCGGTGGCGGTCGTCGCGCGGACAGGCGCCATCGCTCCGGGGGTCTCCGGCGTGATGCCGAGCTCCGCGGGTCCGCAGGCGAAGAGCACGCAAGCGAAGGAAAACAGGGCCGCGCCACGCGACATCTAGGCGCACGGGACAGCTGTACCGGGGCGAGGTTCCCGAATCACATCACGATGATGGCGACGAAAATCGTCAGCCATAAGAGGGCCGCACCGACCGCACAAACGCGCAGGGACGGCACCACGTACGATTCGGCTTGGACCCCGGCCGTGCTGTACAAGGCCGCCAATACCCGCAGCTTCGCCCGGGACACGGGGTCTGTGTCGCAGTCTGCGCCCGCTTGGCGAACCAAGCGGTCAAGGGGTGGGACACCGAACATGCTGGTGGTCAGCATGCATGGGTGTCGTAACGGCGCGGCAGCGCGTTTGTGCCGTTTGTGTGACGAACCACGGGGCGCGAGAGCGCGCCAGGTGCGACTGCAGGTGGGAGAACCGTCGCTCGGCGGGGCTGAGCGGCTCGATTCATGGGGGCGCCCACCACTTTTGGCGTCGAGCCCCCACGCAAGCAGGCCCATTTCGGTCGCATGCGGTTCTTGGAGGTGCCCGGCACATCCGTTTCGACCAACGCGACCAGCCGCACCACCTTGGCCATGGTAACTTCGCACGGCGAGATGAAGCCGCCGTCGATCCCTTCTGATGAGGCCGATCGTCTGCGTGCACTTGAGCGGTACGGCGTGATGGACACCGCCGCTGAGCCGGCCTTCGATGCCCTTACCTCGCTGGCCGCCCACATTCTCGACGTACCGATCGCACTTGTCTCGCTCGTCGATGCGAAGAGGCAGTGGTTCAAATCGCGCCACGGTCTCGTTGCCGCAGAAACTCCGCGCGAGATCTCGTTTTGCGGCCACGTGGTGGCGGCCGCACAGGGCCTCGTCGTCTCGGATCCGCTCGACGACTCGCGTTTCGCTGACAACCCACTCGTGCAAGGCGATCCGAGGATTCGTTTTTTGCGCGGGGATGCCCCTGCGCACGCCGGACGGATTCGTCCTCGGGACTCTGTGCGCGATCGACCGTCAGCCGCGGAAACCCACCAACGAGCAGCTCGAGATGCTCCGCCACCTCGCGGACCTCACCGTCGAACTGCTTGAGGAACGCCGGCTCCGCCGCGCTCATGCCCACGCGGAAGCCCGGGCAAACGTGTCGGAGGCCCGCCTGCGCGCGGTGTTCGGCGCGATGGTCGAGGGCGTGATCGTCCAGAATGACCGCGGCGAGATCGTCGAGAGCAACTTGGCCGCGCAGCAGATCCTCCGCGACGGTGCCGACGAAGTCGCCGAACCTGCCTCCCTCGACGCATGGTGGCGCAGCCTGCGGGCCGACGACCATGCGGTTGCCGGCGACCAACACCCGTCGATCCTGGCCCTAGACGAGCAACGGGCCGTGCGCGGCGTCGTGATGGCAATTGGGGAGGGCGCCCACCAGAGGTGGATCGAGATCAACGCGCAACCCCTGCTCGCCTCAGACGACACGAGAGAAGCGGTTGCGACGTTCGTCGATGTCACCGACAAGCGCCGTCAACAGCTCGAGCTCGCCAACGAGCACGCTTTCCTCGCCGCCCTGCTCGACAACCTTGGCAGCACGAGTGTCGCGGTGTTCGCCGATGGTGGGACGGTGCTCCGAACGTTCGGCCCACTCGCACGCGAACCCCTGGGCGCGGGGACCAAGCTTGCGGATCTGCTACCCGCGCACGCCAGGGCAGCCCTCCAATCCGCCCTGACGAAACACCCCGCTCCGGCTTCGCAGTCGTTCGCGTACGAGCAAGGCCAACGCCGGTTCGAACTGCGGCTTTTGCGGGCGTCCGCAGCGATGCCGGATCATCTGGCCCTCTTCCTCGACATCACCGAACGCGAGGCCATGCGCGAGCGCATGGAGAACCACCAGCGCCTGGTCACAGCTGGCACCCTCGCCGCCGGTATGGGTCACGAGATCAACAACCCGCTGCAGTGCATCGCCGCGAGCGTCGACTTCGCCGCGGCGGAACTGCGCGAGATCATCGGGCCGGCCCGGCCAGCTCGCGTGGTCGAGCTCTTCCGCGCCCTGTCCGACGCCCGCCATGGTTGTGAGAGGATCCGCGAGCTCATCCACGGCCTACGCGCGTTCGCCGGTGATGGCAGCTCGTGTACCCCCACGGATGTGCACGGCGCGGTTCGCCTCGCCCTGCGGCTGTCCCAATTTGAGATCCGGCACCGAGCAACGGTGCGGCTCGAGCTCGACCCTGTAGCGCCGGTCGTGGCCACCGAGAGCCGCTTGTCTCAGATCCTGGTCAGCCTCGTCACCAACGCCGCTCAGGCATTCGAGCACGCCGACCCCGAACGCAATACGATTACTGTTCGCACTCGCCAGCAGGGAGCGCTCGTCATCCTCGAGGTCGAGGACAACGGCCCCGGGATCCCCGAGGACGTTCTGGGGCGCATCTTCGATCCGTTCTTCACAACCAAGCCCACGGGGCAGGGCACGGGCCTGGGCCTCGCGATCTCGATGAGCGCCGCGATGGAGATGGGCGCGTCGCTTTCGCACTCCTGCGGCACCACAGGGCGGGGTGCGAAGTTCCGCCTCGAGGTCGGTGTCGCCGCGGACGCCCCCCTTGCGCTGACCCCTGCTGTCGCTGCCCGCGGGACGCAACCGCGCGGCCGCATCGCAATCGTCGACGACGAAATCACCCTTGTACGCGCCGTTGCACGCGTCCTTGCCTCGGAACATGACGTCGTGGAGTTCTGCGACTCGCGCGAGGCACTGAGCGCGATCGTCGACCGCGACGAGCCCTTCGACGTCATCTTCTGCGACTTGATGATGCCTTACGTCACCGGCGCCGAGCTGTACCGGGAGGTTGCGGCGACCGCACCCGACAGGGCTGAGCGCTTCGTCTTCATGACTGGCGGCGCGAATCAGCCTGAGCTCGCTGATTTCCTGGCGTCGGTCGCGAATGAACGCCTCTTGAAACCGTTCGAGATCCAGAACATCCGCGGGATCGCGCGCCGCTTCACCGCCAGCAATCGTTCGACTAGGCCAGACTGATCGGCGGTGAGGCCGAGGAACTCTTGCGACACCCAAGCATCGATCACCCGCGCGGTCGTCGGGGGATCTGTATGGTCAAAAGACGTGGGCTTCTACGCCGAGCGCCCGACGACAGGTCGCCCGCCTACCGAGGCCGCTCGACAGAGCTGACTCTTACGTGTTCGCAATCGCCGCCTCGACCGCGTTCGCGCGCACGACGCCTAAGCGCCCGAGTCACGTGAGGAACAACACCCCGACGAAACCAGGTGAGGCAGTCGTCGGGGGACTGAATCACGCTAGTCAACCGTGCGATGCGATCATCGACTAGGTTGTGCCTGATCTCAACCACGCTGGCGTGTTCGAACGCCAACCCCTCTCCTTTTCAGCAGGGCGACGAAGCCGGCGACAGCGCGGCCGGCACGGGTGGATCGGGCTCCACCGGGGGGCCGGCCTCGACCGAGGCATTTCCGGTCGACGGTACGTCGATCGGAAACGCAGACTCCACGATCACCGACGGCAACGTGAAGTTCGATCTCTCGTCGGCCGACGTCTCCAATCCGGTCGGGCCGACGAGACCGAGTTGCGTACCGGGGCGCGACGGCGACGGGGTCCCGCCCTGCCGCACGGCCGCACCACCTCGGGCGTTCGCGCCGGAGGTGCAATGGAGTTTCGACGGGCTTGCTGGCGAACCAAACAGCATCACGACGCCCCTGGTCGGCAACTTCACCGACGACAACGCGGACGGCAGCATCGACCTTTGCGACACTCCGGACATCGTCGTGGTGGGAAGCCCGCTTTGGTACCAGCCTGGCCACATCGTTGTCCTCGATGGTGCCACTGGATCGGTGCACTACTCCATCGCAGAACCGGTCAGAACGACGATCACCCCGGCGATTGGCGATATCGATGGCGATGGTCTCATGGAGATCGTCGGGGCCACGCTCGACGGCTTCGAGGCCCATGTCACCGTCTGGGAGCACGATGGCACACTCAAGTGGATATCCGACGTGGAGTTCGTCCGCGAGTTCGCCGTCGCTCTCGGTGACATGGATGCAGACGGCGACGTCGAGATCGCTTTCGGGGCTACGGTGGTCGATCACCTGGGATCGCTGGTGTTTTCCGCGCCAGTGCTCCCGCCACAGTATGCAACTTCGGCGCTGTCCGATCTCGACTCGGACGGCACACTGGAACTCGTGCTCGGCTCGAGCGCATACCACCATGATGGCAGTGAGTACTATAGGCGCGACGACGTGGAGCCCGGGCCTCCGCAGGTGGCCGACCTGGATGATGACGGGCTCCCCGAAGTGCTCGTCACCTCGATGACCGTCGGTCCCTTTGGGCTCACGGTGCTCGAGCATGATGGGACGACGAAGTACGCCGCAGTCAATCCGACCGGTGACACCGACTGGCGGCGGCCGGCGGCGATCTTCGACGGCGACGCCGATGGCCTTGCGGACATCGGCGTCAGCTCGACCGCGTGGTTTGGCGTGTACCGCGGCAGCGATGCCGCGACCCTCTGGCAGTCGCCGGTTCTCGACGTTTCTGGGCTTGCCTCGTCGACCGCTTTCGACTTCCTGGGAGACGGTATACCCGACGCGATCTATGGCGACGAAACGACCCTCTTCGCATTCGGAGCGGCCGGCGAGGTGTTGTTTCAGGCCCCACGCGACAGCGGGACTCTCATCGAGTATCCCGTGGTTGCCGACGTCGACAACGACGGGTCCGCGGAGATCGTCATCGTGTCCAATGGCAACCCCGGGCCGGGCACACCGATGGTGCAGGTGCTCGGTGACGCGGACTCGCGCTGGATTCAGGCGCGACGAATCTGGAATCAGCACACCTATCACGTCACCAACGTGCGTGAGGACGGAACGATCCCACAGGTCGAACCCAGGCACTGGCTGAACCTGAACACCTTCCGTGTCAATGCGCAGATCGAAGGCGGTCAAGCCTGCCAACCGAAACCCGCGGGATGAGGTCGCAGTTCGTTGCCGCCGCCAAGCTCCGCGACGCCGAGGACTTCGACGGGCGTTGCGTCCTCGACTACACCGCTCTGTTTGGCTAGTGCGGTGAGGCCGAATAACTCATGCGACACGCAAGCATCACCCGCGCACGGTCGTCGGGTGGCTACCCGCCTCGCAACTCCAGCGGAAGTGATCCAGAAAGACGTAGCTGTCGACGATCGAATCGCTCACATCGAAGACCGCAAAAACGACCGTAATCTCCTCACCTGGCACCACGGCCGCGGTTGTCGTGAGCCACGGGGTTCCGCCATGGCCACGCATACACGTACCGGCGAACTCGGGCAACGTGCCCTCGTCGTCGCGGAGCTCGAAGAACTCCATCGCCGTAGACACAGGCTGATGCGCGTCGTCGAACGACACGTTCCCGGTCCAGCTCTCCGACTCGAGCCACGCTACGAACATGTCGCTAAATTGGCCATCGACATAATAGGGATACTCGGCCGAGAAGAACGCAAAGTCGTAGGAGAATCCGGCCGCCTGGGCGGGCACAACGCCCGCGACGCGGAGCTCGGTGTAGTCAAAGACGTGGGCTTCTAGGCCGAGCGACGACGCGAGCGTGTTCGAACAGTCCCCGGTCCCCACCAAGCTGGGGTCACTCGCGCAGTCACCTGACACGTCCGCGTTCCGCAGCGGGCTGGGCAGCATTGTCTCCGGGTCGAAGTCGCCGAGATCGTCGTTGCAGTGGGTCGGAGACGCGCTATCGTCCATCGGAGGTGCGGGCGCGTCGAGATCGGCGATACGCCCGCTGCCGAGCACGACGAAATAGTTACCCTCGCGCGGCGACCACTCGCCGGTCTCACCAAGGGTTGTGCGCACGCCCAGGGCCAGCGGGCTGCCCTGGGGCGTGACGTTCATCTGTGCTCCGCCCGGACAATTGATCCCGAACGCGGTTGCGAGATCGACAGAGCTGCCGTCACAGGCGTCAGCGGCAGGATCACACGAGCCGAGCGTGTCACCCTGCCCTCCGCTTTCGCCGGCATCGATCCCGCCGTCGGGTCCGTCACTCACCGATCCGGTCCCGCCGTCGGGTCCGTCACTCACCGATCCGGGTCCATCCGCCCCGTCGCCGCCGCTCGGCCCCGGCGTGTCATCGCTGGCCTCGCCGGCGGTTTCCGAGTCGATGCAAGCGCCCGATGAGCACGTGCCCTCGCCGTGACATTTGCCGTCGTTGCAGGGCCCCGTCAGCTCGCCCGAACCCGGAAATGGCGGCAGGCACCCGGTTGCCAGATGGGCGGCGACGACAAGCACGGCGTCCCACCCGCGCGAGCGACGAGACCACGACGTCACCTTCATGCTTCGGTTGGGCCTCGGGACGCGCTCGGGTCGCACGCCAAACAGGTCGCGACTTCGTGCGATGACTCATCCGCGTCTACGGCGCCCCAACGATGCGTCGCCCCCCGCGGAGGCCGCCGCACTCGGATCGAGTGCCTGGGCGATCTCAAACCCCCGCCACGATGGCTCAACGGTCACACGACCGCGGCAAGCCAACCGCCTTCTGCGAGAACGCGTCGCGCATCTTCAACGAATGCGCGGGCCCGCTCCAGATCCCCGCGTAACTCCGTCACGCCGAGCGAGAAGAACGTGTCGTAGTCGCCCGAATGTCTTGCTCCGTCACAGCGCAACTCCCTCGCTAGCGATTGCTGCGGCGAGCGTGCGCCCGCGCGCTTGCAGCTCAGCCCAATGGGCGGTGGAGATCACGTAGGGGCCGAGCACAACACCGTGCTCGACTTCGAGATCGGCGGCGATGTCGATCACTTCACGCCAGTTGTCGCGCGTGAGCCCGTCGATCACGACCGCCACGTCGAGATCCGAATCTGACCGGGCATCGCCGCGCGCCCAGGATCCGAACAGTCGCAGCTGAGTCAGGGCCGGGCCATACCGCTGTCTCAGCCGTTCCGCGAACGCGGCAAGCGCACGTCGGTGCGCCACAGGCATGGCGGTCAGCATTTCGCTTCAGTATAATAGCAGCGCGCGTGCGAGCGGCGGCCCCGTTCGCAGGTACAACCCCTAACCGCGAGCGAGAGCGCCGTGTTCATCGGCGGCGAGCCGTGGACCTTGTCGCGGACCGGGCTGCGCCTGAGGGACCCGACGACCGGCACCGGCACCGGCGAGCCGGCGATGCCATCGCGACCCGCCGCGCGCCTTTGCGAACGGTCCGGCGCCCGTGGTCCCGTCACTGGGGGCCAGGCTGGGACCGCATCCGAGCACCCCCGCCAAACCGCCGAGCCACGTCCATCCCCGCACGTCGCGATCGTAACACTCACCTACTCGAAGGAGGTTCGAGCCGATCGATCTGTCTTCTCGTCGAGGCGAACGCGGCCGCGACGACACGCGCCACGTCGTTCCGCTCGCGAGCCAAGCGGCAAGGGACTCGGGTGACGTTCTGCAGCGGGTGACGCGCGAACGCTCGACGTGGTTTGGCGAGAACGCCCCTGGCTCCTATACTCGCCGCGGGCCGTGACACATGCCTTTTGCCTTCGACACGACGTACGCGCGGCTCCCCGACCGGCTGTGGGCACGTGTCGATCCGACGCCGGTGCCATCGCCCAGGATCCTGGCGTTCAACGAGGAGCTCGCCGCGGTGCTTGGACTCGCACCCGACGAGCTCGCTGCGGTGGAACTTGTCGAGATTCTCGCCGGCAATCGCATCCCTGCGGGGTCCGAGCCGATCGCGTTGGCATACGCAGGACACCAGTTCGGCAACTTCGTTCCGCAGCTCGGCGACGGCCGGGCGATTCTCCTCGGGGAAGTGGTCGGCGGCGATGGCCGACGATACGACGTGCAACTCAAAGGGCCTGGGCGAACACCATTTTCGCGCGGCGGAGACGGTCGCGCCGCCATCGGGCCGGTGCTGCGCGAGTTTGTGATGAGCGAAGCGATGGTGGCGTTGGGTGTGCCGACCACACGCGCACTCGCGGCCGTTGCAACTGGCGCGTCGGTACTTCGCGATCAGCCGCTGCCCGGCGCGGTGCTCACGCGAGTGGCGGCGAGCCATCTGCGGATTGGCACGCTGCAATTTCTCGCGGCGCGCGCCGACGTTGAGGGGCTGCGCGGTTTGGTCGAATACGCACTGGCACGCCACTACCCCACGGTCGATCGCTCCGAGGGGGCCGCGCTTGCGCTGCTCGACGCGGTCGTCGGTCGTCAAGCCGAGCTGGTTGCAAGCTGGCTGGGCGTCGGGTTTGTGCACGGCGTAATGAACACCGACAACACCTCGATCTCCGGCGAGACGATCGACTACGGCCCCTGTGCATTTCTCGACGCGTACGATCCGCGGCGCTCGTTCAGTTCGATCGACCACCACGGCCGCTACGCGTTTGCCAATCAGCCGCGCATCGCACAGTGGAACCTCGCGCGCTTGGCCGAAACGCTCATTCCCTTGGTTGAAGACGGTGACTCGCGTGCGATCGAGATCCTCACTCGACGGATTGAAACGTGGGGTTCGCGTTTCGACGACGCATACATGGTCGTAATGCGGCGCAAGCTCGGTTTCACCGCGGTGCGCCCTGGCGACGAGGGCTTGCTCGCCGAGCTGTTGGCAGCGATGGCGGCGAACCGCGCGGACTACACCTTGACCTTCCGTCGACTCGCTGAGGTGGCGGCGGGCGGGTCGACTGAGGCGTGGCTGGCGGGATTCGCGGACAGCTCCGCGGCGCGGGAGTGGATCCCGCGCTGGCGCGCTCGACTCGCCGAGGAGGACGGAGCCGGGCAGCCCGGCGGCGGCGAAGCAACCGCTGCGCGGATGCGTGCGGTCAACCCGGCTTTCATCCCGCGCAATCATCAGATCGAAGCGATGATCGCCGCGGCCACGGCGGGGGATCTCGGCCCGCTGCAGCGGTTGCGACGCGTTCTTGCCCGGCCGTACGACGACCAGCCCGCCGAGGCCGACCTCGCTGTCCCGCCTGGCGACGAGCAGTGGGGCTACCGAACGTTCTGCGGCACATGAGTCCACCGACGCGCTGATCTCTCGCCGATACCGGCGACGAGGATCAGGCGCGCCTTCGCGCTCGGTCGGACTTCATCCGGGTAGCACGCACGCGCCGACGCCGCGGAAGCACGAGTTCGGCTCCTGCCCCTCCTCGTACCACGGCACGCACGCGATGCCGGGCAGGACTGCGTCGCAGTCGTCGGTCGCCGACACGTCGCAATACGGAGCGCAGCAGCCGGCGTCGTTGCACGCGGGGACCACCTCCGGGTTGGCGCAGAAGAGGCCTGGGTCGCACACGTTGATGAACTCGCACGGCTCGCCGAGCCCACCCATGTCCCCGCCGCCATCGGGGGCACAGCCGAAGGAGTTGGGGGTCGGGTAGCAACCATCACCGTCGCCGCAGTCCTGGAGCCGCGGGTCGAAGGGGGAAGGCACAGGAGCAGAACGCCTTTGGCCGAGATGTGGCACGTCGAGCACGGATCCGCACAGCTCGCGTTGCCCTCATCGCCGATGCACATGCCGACGCAGACGCCCATGTTCGTCTCGGGATCGACGTCCCAACACATCGCCCGCAACTCACGGTCGTCGATGCCACTGACGCCGGAGTCCACAACGGTGCACGGCTGGCCGACCGCCGCGGGGTCCTCGGCGAGCGGCGTACATCGGGTCGCGTTCCAGCTGCTCCCACCGTCGTTCACCCACGGCATGCACTTCTCGCCCCGCGGGCAGTCCTGCTTCCAGACGTCGCACTCGATCGACTCGTTGCCGCCGTCGGGTTCCATGATGAACCCGACCGTCACCACGGTCGGATCGCCGGCGTCCTCCGACGTGTCGGGCTGAGGTGTCGTCGTTGCCGTGTTCGAATCGACGGAGGTCGGCGACGCGTCGCTGGCCTGACCCGAGGACGCTGCGCCGGCGCCCGAGGTCCCGTCACTGGGGGCCACGCTGGAACTCGCATCCGAGCACGCTCGCCAAAGCGCCGAGCCACGTCCATCCCCGCACGTCGCGATCGTAGCGCTCGCCATTGGGCGATAGTCGATTCGCTTGACGAATCGCCGAGCACGCACGCGCGCCGCGTTTACCGGACTCGTTGCGATCGCGTCCGCTCGCTCCTGCGATGGTCACCGGCGTCCGATGGGCGCTGGTTCACGCTCGACGCGCTGCGCAACCTCGCGGTGTTCCGTCGCTCGTTCGCACGTCTGGTCGGTCGCGTGCCTCCGCCGGGCCAACCCCGGGTTCGGCATTGCGGCGTGTTCGCCGATCATCACTGCCTGCGTCCGACAATCTTGCCCGGGAAGTTGCCCAAGCTCTCGGGGCGATGAAGATCCGCGCGCGAGCTGCGTCAGAGCGCGCCGATGTCGTACACGGCGGGTGGGTCGGGGGTGCTGATCTTTTGCGTGCTCGTCGGCTGCGCCGACGCCGAGGGTGACGACGCGGCTGAAACGGCGACAAGCGGCACGGGCAATCCGTCCGCGGAGGCGAGCGACGATGCGGGGTCTTCGACCGGCGGGCCGGGCGGGTCGGGCGGCCAGACGGGTGACGAGACGGGTGACGAGACGGGCGACGAGACGGATACGACCGGCAGCGGCACCGGCATCGGCGAGCCGGCGATGCCGTGCGACCCCGCCGCGACGTTCGACGACCCGGTCCCCGTCCCCGGGCTCGGGATATCCCAGTTCGAGAGCACCGCGTCCCTGGCGTCCGACCGTCGCACGATCTACTTCGCCGCACGCGACGGAGCTCGGGCCGTGATCATGATGGCGACGCGCGCGAGCCCCGCTGACGCATTCGCCAATCCGACGGTCGTATTCGGCGACGGCTATGGCGGGCTGCCCAACGGCTTCGACGTGGCGCTGAGCGCCGACGGCTCGACCCTCGCGATCCACTACTACGACCTGGCCAGCTACACCGCGATCGCGACGCGCACCTCGGCAGACGATCCGTGGACGGCCCCACAGGACCTGTTCCCCTCCGGCGCGGTGTTCTCGCCGCACCTGTCGGCCGACGGGCAGACGCTGTACTGGCACCGGCGCGACCCGGCGCTCCCCGACGAGCTCGACGACGAGCAGCTCAGTCAGGGATCGATCCCCGGTTGGACCGGGCTCCTGTCGCCGTTGACCGAGATCAATTCGCCGTCGGACGACTCCAACCCGGTGCTGTCGGCCGACGGGCTGCAGCTTTGGTGGGCGTCGGAGCGCACCGACCTCGGCGGCGCCGGGCAGGACATCTACACGGCGTCTCGCGATACGCCGCGCGGTGCCTTCGCGGGGATCCGGCGCGTCGACGAGCTGTCGACGGATCTCGCCGAAGCCCCCGACTGGATCTCTGAAGACCTGTGCCAGCTGTACCTGACCCGCTTCGAAGGCGACGCGTCCTCCGGCAGCTCCACCCTGTGGGTCGCCACGCGGCTGCCGCGGTAGTCGCGGCGGTCAGCGGCAGGGCTCGGCCGTCTTCGCGGGCGACTCGCGATCGGCAGGGTCCTGCCGTCCGCTCCCGCACCGAGGCAGGCGGGGAAC
The DNA here is from genome assembly GCA_902826865.1 of uncultured Myxococcales bacterium. Classification (GTDB taxonomy): domain Bacteria; phylum Myxococcota_A; class Polyangia; order Nannocystales; family Nannocystaceae; genus Xiheibacterium. Next base: position 19,850 of record CADEGN010000004.1, on the reverse strand, counting down.
GTGTCCGTTTCTTGGATCCTACGCGGACCCCAAACCTGTGGAATCGGGCGCGGACGGAGTTTCCCGGACCCTCGAGACGGCCAAGCTGCGTGGCCTCGATCCTCACAAGTACTTGCTGCACGCTGCCGACGTCTCGATCCATCGCCCCGGCGCCGTCGTGCTGTAATCGCTAGCCCACCGGTTCCTGCCCGCACCACGGCTACGGTCCGCGCCAGACGGGCCACGGCGAGCACTCACTCCCCAAAACGCTCCGATCTAGCTGCGGGGCGCGACGTGTAGCGCGGCGAGAATCCGGAGCAGCGCGAGCGGGAGCGCCGGCCCCTCCACGCGCGCTTGCGCCAACACGGAGGCTGCAACGAGCACGGCCGCCAAACCGACGCGATCGAGCCCCGCCTCGTCGTCACTGGCGCGCTTGATCCAACGATGGCGTGATCCCAGCTCGATCTCCCAGATCGGCGCCGACGGATCGCGGAGCTGCGCCGCGGTCCACGATAGCCATGCGCTGTCGATCTTGTGCGGGCGGCCGAGAGCGTGCCGCAGCAGCGTGGACAGCCACAACCGCCGCAGCTGAGGAAGTCGCACCGCCTTCGCGTGATCGTTGCCGAGCACGGCCGGAGCACGTCGCTCGGCGACGATCGGCGCGAGGCGAAAACGATCGCCCCCCGCAGCGACCGCCGCGCGAACGTGATCGATGAAGCGACGCAACGTCCGGCGCCGCGCGGTTCCGGGAGGCGTCAGCGCGACGCTGGCCAGGGCGGTGCGAACAAACACGCGGCCATGGGTGAGCAGCATGTTTTCGATTCCCGCGTGGCCTGCACGCACCCCGGCATCGGAGAGCCACAGCCGCCCGCCAATCGCCGCAAGAGGGCTCGGCAGCGACATCTCGCCGACCCGCAATCCGGCCGCCCACAGCTCAATCGCGGGCCGATCCTCCTCGGCAAACAAGTGGATCGCACCGACCGCAAGCGCGTCAGCGATCGGCAACGACAAGAGCGGACTCGGCGTCCGCACTCCGACAGGTGAAGCGGCCGCATTCGTGGGCGACGTCAGCGGCTCGCCCCCTTCTTCGACATCGACACCGAGCCCCATGACTTCGTGCAAGAGCGCCGCTTCACCCGGCGAAGCCTCGACGACGCAACCGGTAAGATCGCGCGTCGCCGTCGACCACGGTGCAAGAGCGAATCGACGCCGGTCGTTCGCGCGCATGGTCGACGACCACAGCCGCTGGGCCGTAACGGCCCGCGGATCGAAGATCGACAGCAACGCGATGTCGGCGAGGCCCTGTGTCGACTCGCCAAGCGCCCGCGCAACGAGCAGGTGACCGAGAAGCAGCGAACGCGCGCGCGGGTCGCTGGCAACCCGCAGCAACGAGCGTGCGACCTCCTCGCGATCGAGTAGCAGGCGGCGCTGCTCTGCCGCCGGCGCCACGTGGATCTGACTCGCGGGTACACACGGCATTGTCCACAGCGCTGCGGCTGGCAGCACCCGGGCCAACAAGTCGCGACCGACGGCGGTCGGCAGCCAAACCTCTTCATCTTGCTCGAGCACATGCCAGCGATGGGTCGGGTCTCCGATGACAATGCCCCCGACGTCACGCGCGCGGACCAACGCAGCGCCCAGCGTCCGCTTCACGCCATCACGCGTCTGCGCCACCACCAGCTGCGTCAACGGACTGTCCTCCCACGCCAAGCGAACGCCCGCCGTGCTGACAACGTAGCGGAGCCCGAGCGTAGCGGCCGAGCAACTGGCGACCGCCGCGCGAACCACCGGCACACGCAGACCGCCGTCGTCTTGGTCGTGACGAAGGGCGTAGGCCACGATTTCCGACATCTGCGCGCGTGCCTTGGCCACCATCGTTGCGATGGCGCTGGCGCGATACTCGGGATGGGTGACCGCCCGCGCCGCCGTCTCAGCGAAGAGGCGATCGACGCGACCGACGAGGGTGATGCCGGGGATCACCTCGCTTGGGTCACCCTCGGCGAGCCGGCGCTCAAACCCGAGCAGGATCGCGGCGCCCCGCTGCCCGACGGGATGCCGATGAACAAGCACAGACAGGTCAATCGCGATCTCCCGATCGGAGGCGTTCCAGTTCGCCGCCCCCAACGGAAGCGCCGGGAGGCTACCCTGCTCGATCGCCGTGAGATCGGACCACCCTCCCCTCGCCATCTGCAATACCTGCAACGGTACGAGCTGAAGATCCGGCATCGCCCGCTCGAGCAACTCGCGCTCGCTTGGCCACAAAATTAGCGTTGTCGTGCGCAGTGCGCTCGGCACAGCGGCTGCGTCGGGCCTCCACGCGTAGTAGAACTCGGGGCCGGGCTTCGTGGTCTGTTGCAGGGTCTCCAGCGGCACAGCCACGCCTGCGGCGGTCTCGACGGCCGCCAGCGTGGTGGGAAACTCGACCGCGGTAATCGCTGTGGTGTGGTCATCCCCGTCGCCCGAGCGAATCGCGTGCGCCTGGGCATCGAGCAGCCACGCGATGAGTTCGTCGAGGGCACTATCGCGAACGATCGCCGTCTCGTCGACGACGAGATGAACGAATGGCGCCTCGACAACCCCGGCCATGCGCCCCACCGGGACGCGTTCGGCGACGGCGCGTTCCATCACGCCCGGGACGAGCACCCCATCGCGCATCAGCAACAGCGGGCCGGACTCCGAGCGCGGCCACCAACGCGCAATGGCTCCAAGCCGAACAAACTGCCCGGGCGGGACGGCGCGGAGATCGACCGCGTTCGAACCACGATCGACCAGCCCTGGGACCCGCTCACGCCAGCGCTGCACCAACTGTCGGGCGACACGATCCGGGCGCCAGCCGCTCCCGAACAGAGCTTTGCTCGCCCGTCCTTTGATCTCGATGCGGATCTGACCCGCGCGGCCGTGCCCCGCGTAAGGACGCTCCGCGTAGGGGTCATCGGCGGAACTGCCAGGCACGCGCTCGACTCGGCGCCCGGCGTCTGGAATCACGATGGTAATCGCATCTGGATCGGCAGCGAGCGCTTCGTTGAGTGCGCGACCGATCAGACGGACGAAGCGCTCTTGGCGATGCCCAAGGCTACCGCTGCCAGGACCAGGATCCGGATTTATCGCCGCGTCCAGGAGATCGGCGAGCTTGAGGCCGACAAGGACGCTGGGATCGATGCCGATCTCGAGCACAAGTCCACCGCCGGCCTCTGCCGGTTGGGCAATCAGCGTGACCGTGGCCGCATCCGCGAGGGCAAGCAGGCCACGCACGAGCACAAGGCTCCATTCGTGCGCGTCGGACCCCGGACGATCGCGCAAGCGTAGGCGAGCCTCGACGCGTTCGATGGTGAAGCGCCGCGTATCAGCGCGACCACGGGACAGCCGACGTGCGGCCACAACCCCGGCCACGCGATCGTCCATCACGATCCCTCCGCGGGACGCGACGCCGCCGAAGCCGCGAGCTCGTCGACCGCATCGGCAACATCGTCGAGATCGATCGCGCCGCGCGGCAGCGTGCCAACAACCGCAAACGCCAGCGTCGCGGCGGCTACCAGCGGCCGCACGGTGTATTCGATCATCGCCGCCCGCACGAGTACATGGCGGGCGTCCAGCCAGACGACCACCCGTTGATCGGCGGCAAACCGACGCACCCCCACGACCACGCTTGGCGGGTCGGCCGAGAGCTGCAGGCCCCACACCTGATCGGCGGGACCATCAAACGAACCGACACAGACCTCGCTCGCGACACCAGCCTTCACGAGGATCGCCGCCACCAATCCAGCAAGGGTTGCGCCATCGCCGGCCGCTGCCGTCACCGCGCGCACATTGGCGTCAAGCTCAACCAACTCGACGTCGAACGTGTCCAGCCAGGCGCGAAGCCACGCCCCTGCGTCCTCGCGATCGGCGATGAGTACCGGAACACCCCCCCGATCAGCGACGGCGACCTGCGGTTCGCCTGCGCGCGCCGGAACCACCGTCGCCACCACACCCCAACTCGCACGACGCACAAGCGCCGCCACGCTCGTTGCGCCACCGATCGCCCGCCGCAAGACACCACGCTTATCGAGGGCGGAGCCGATCGAGTCGCGTTCGCACGCCAAGTGGGCATGCAGATAGCCGTAGTTCGCGTGAACCTCGACCGTCCAGGGTCCCGAGGCCGACGCCATGCCCTCGAGCCGCGCGATGAGATCGTCGCGCAATCCAACCACAAGCTCGGAGACAATCTGCTCGACCCCACGACGGCCCACATCATCGATAACGTGATCTCGGCCGATGTCGGTGCGCAACGCGGAAGAGTCCGCCCACACGCGTAGGTGCTCGAATGACGTGCTGAGAACCGGAGCCACGCGGGCAAGATGCTGGGTGGGCGATCCCTCCGCCAGCACGAGCCCCCGGCGCAGCAGCACGACATGGGGAGGTATCCCGAACGCCACGCGCACGGTGGTATCGCCGACCTGGTGAACCGCAGTGAGCGGATCCTCCGTGCCGTTCGATTCGTCTTTGATGCGCTCAACGCGGCCAACATGCGCGTCCGTGAACTCGATGTCGCAGGCGCAGTAGCGACACCAGCGCCACAAGCTGTCGCGGATTGCGGCCGCGATCTGAGGGCGCTGCTCGAGCCGCCCGAGGCGGAACAACCGGACGCTCGTCCCCTCGAAGGGTTCGGCTAGCGCGTGCTTCTCGAACGTCCGATCGGCATGAAAGAGCAGCTCCCAGGCCTGCCCCTGGCGCCCCGTCTGGACCAGCACAGCGTGGGGCTCCCACGCGAACACGCTGACGAAGCCGACACCGAACCCGCCCGCCATCGTTCGATCGCCGCTCTTCGAGCTGGCGAACAGGCGCGTGAGCTCGCCGTCGATGATCGCCTCGTCCATGCCGGCGCCGGCGTCCGTGCACTCGAGCTCAAACACGACTTCGCCGCCGGTGGTCTCGTGGACATAGAGGGCGACATCGACGCGGTCGCTGCCCGCGTCCATGGAATTTTGGACCAACTCGCGCAGGAAATCGTAGGGCGACTCAAACTGATCGACGAGCCGCCGCAGCAGCTCGTCGACCGTCGCGGCATCACTCACGGCGCGTCCGCGATGGGCTCAACGTCGGCCGAGGTGAATGCCGCCAGGTCACGATCCTCTTCACCGAGCTCGGCCATCACGCTCGGGACCAGCGTCGCGAGATCCTTCTTCCCGCCGGGTCGCTTCACCGTCCAACGCTTGCGCGACTGGTAGCGAACCTTGCCGGTGGGGTCGCCGTGCACCAAGATGCATCGATCAAATCCGGTGGACGGCTTGCACGGTTCGATGCGAATGCGGCGAACCTTGCCATCTTGGAGGAACTTGAGCTTCGCCGCATCCGCTCCGTCGTCTTCCCACTCAAACACGTCGTGCTTGCCGCGCAACAGCGAGCCACTGAAGAAGGCCCCGAGGAATTTTCCTTCACCCGTTCGCGTGGTCACAAACGCTGAGATTTCAGCCCTCGTGGAGGTTGGCACGCCCGAAACCCACAGACGCTCGGTCGGCGCGTTCGATGAGCTGCCACACCCGCCGGCGAATCCTAGCAAAGCGAAGCCGGCAAGCGCGATCGAGGGGAAACCGGCGAACGAGGTCTTCGACATGGCCCCCCAAGCGTGACAGCGACGCATCGGCGCAGCAAGCCGTCTATTTCGTCGGCGCAGCTGGGCGCGCTCGGGCACCGGCGGTGGCGCTGCACCGGCGTCGCAGACTTGCGCTCCTTGCAGAGGCTGGTAAACGATGGGGCGCCCGCACCGGCGGGTGGATTGACTTCCATGACCGACGATCGAATCTCGCGCAGCGCCCGCCCCCTGCCCTTGGCACATCGAACCGAGCTCAACGCGGGACAACGACTGGTCTGGTCCGTCGTCGCCGTTGCCGCCTTTGCCGGGGCGGCGTGCGACCGACGCGACGAAGTCGCAGTCCACAAGCGCCGCGCCGAGGGCTCGGTTCGAGAGGGGTTCGACGACAAAGCCGGCGCGGCGACGTCCCCCGGGGCGCCGCCTGTCTCTCCGGCTGCGCTTCTTGAGCGGGCCAAGCCGATTCTCGGCGCCCTGCCCCGTGAGATTCGCAGCGAAACAAACCCAAGCACGCCCGAGAAGATCGCCCTAGGTCGCCAACTCTTTTTCGAAACCCGCCTGTCGAAGAACCACGACATCTCGTGCGCGAGCTGCCACGAGTTGGACCACTATGGGATCGACGCGGACACCCGCGATGGCGCGCGCACCAAGACTTCCGTGGGCCACAAGGGCCAACTCGGTGGACGCAACACCCCGAGCGTTTACAACGCGGGCCTCCACTTCGTGCAGTTCTGGGACGGACGCGCGGAAGACCTGGAGAGCCAAGCCAAGGGCCCGATCCTTAATCCTGTGGAGATGGCGATGCCCGACGAAGCCGCCGTACTCACCACCCTCGAGTCGATCCCCGGCTATGAGGACGCGTTCGCGAAGGCGTTTCCCGGCGAGCGTAAGCCGATCAGCTACGACAACGTCGCCAAGGCCATCGCGGCCTTTGAACGCCAACTGATCACGCCGGCGAAGTTCGACGCGTTCATGGGTGGCGACCTCACCGCGCTATCAGCCGAGGAATTGCGCGGACTGCAGCTGTTCCTCGACGTGGGCTGCACCCAATGCCACACCGGCGCCACCGTGGGTGGCACCATGTTCCAAAAGCTCGGCACCGTGAAGCCTTGGCCGGGTCTCACCGATGAAGGTCGCGCTGAGGTAACAAAGAGCGCAGCAGATAGGTTTGTGTTCAAGGTCCCGAGCTTGCGCAACGTGGCCGAGACGGCCCCGTACCTCCACGATGGTTCGGTCGCGGACCTCGCGACGATCGTGCAGCTCATGGCCGAGCACCAGGCGGCCCGCGGCAAGCTCGCCGATGGCGAGGTGGCGGCTGTCGTCGCGTTTCTCGGCTCGCTAACTGGCACGCCACCAATGGACGCAATCGCGGTACCCGAGCTGCCGCCTTCTGGGCCCAAGACACCCAAGCCGGATCCGGGTTGAACGTGGATCCGGTCGCGGCGTTCCTACTTGGGCTCGCCGGGGTGCTCGTCGTGGGCGCCATCGGAGAGCTGCTGTTCGAGCGCACACGGGTGCCCGACGTGGTGGGCTTGGTGGTGTTTGGAATCGTCCTTGGTGCGACCGGCGCGATCGAGCCCGGGGTCCTGCGTGCGGTGCTCCCGTACGTCGGCGGCCTCGCGTTGGTCGTCGTGCTGTTCGATGCCGGGGGGCGACTTGCGCTTGACGATCTTCGCCAGACAGGACCGCGCGCCGTACTCTTGGCGGTTGCGGGGTTCACGGCCACAACACTGGCCATCGCACTGCTGAGCGGTGCGCTCGCCGCCTTGGGCGCGTTCGAGGGCTGGAGCTTCGGCCACGGCGTCGTGCTCGGAGCAACACTGGGCGGGTCTAGCGCCCTCGTCGTAATGCCGAGCATGCGTCTCGGACGTGTCGCCGACAGTGTCGCCAAGCTGGTGAACCTGGAGTCGGCGATTACCGACGTCCTGTGCGTGCTTGTGACAGTGGCGGTGATCAGTGTGATGCCGGGCGCTGCCACGAGCGATCACGGTGCGGTTGTGTCGTTGCTCGTCGACCTCGCCGTCGCCTGCGTTCTCGGTGCGATCCTTGCGATCGCGTGGGTTCCGATCTCGGCACGTCTTGGCCGCCGACCGATCACTTATCCGCTGACCATCGGCGCACTGTGTGCGGTCTATGCGATCGTCGATGTCGCGGGCGGAAGTCCCGCGGTTGCGCTGCTGGTGTTCGCGGTCATCTTGGCCAATGCCCCGGCACTGGCCAAACGATTCGATGTCGCGGAGGTGTATGTCGGCACCACGACCGATCCGGCGCTCGAGGCGGTCCACGGCCAGATCACCTTCGTGTTCAAAGCCCTCGTGTTTACGTTCGTGGGCTTGATGCTCGGTCCGCCATGGTCACTGCTGCTGTTTGGGGCGCTCTTCGGCGCTGTCTGCTTCGTCGTCCGCGCCGTGTCGGTTTGGGCAACTCTGCGCGGATCCGGATACAGCTACGACCAACGCAAGGTGGTCACGATCTCGTTGCCGCGAGGGATGGCGGCCGCGGTGCTAGCGACCCTACCTGCCCGCGCGGGCGTAGCGGGTGGCGACGCCATTACGGTGATGGTGGTCGCAGCCGTTACGACGACCGTCGCGATCTTTGCCGTCGGCTTGCCCTTGCTACACGCGATGCCCCGGCCGATTCGCGGCCGCTCGCGTACGGGGGCAGCGGCCGCCGACGGCCCGGATCTCGCCCGCAACGCCCTCGGCGCGTGGCATCGCGCCCAAGGGCCGGAGGCAACAGCCGGGGCACAACGCCACCCGCCTGATGTGCAGCCGCCTGGTTCCGCGCGCGACCCGAACCCGGGGGGCGGCCCACTCGTACCCCCCCGATACGAGGGCGAGATACGAGGGCGATACGCGGGCGATTGATCCTCGCGGCCAGACTCGGACTCCCATGCTACGGTAATGCGGTGCGCGGTCGTTCTTTAGCGATGCTGTTATCTCTGTGCCCCGTCGCCTGCGGAGGCGGAGACGACGACATCATCGACAGCACCCCGGGCGCCACCAAGGTGATCGGACCCGATGGTGGCAGTATCACCTCGGCCGACGGGATCCTGACGATCTCTATCCCGGCCGGGGCACTGGCGAGTGCCATCGATGTCAGCATTACCGACCAGCCCAACACGCCGACGATCGGCAAGGCGTTTCGGGTTCAGCCGAACATGCCGCTCGCGGCTGACGCCACCGTCACCTATTTTTTCGGCACCACCGACGTCGGCGACTACGAGATCGAGAAGCTGCGCGTCGGTAAGGACACCGGGCCGAAGTACGACGCGCTTCCGGAGCCGGACCTGGATCTCGAGGGTCAAAAGGCGATCGGCCACGATGCTGAGCTGTCGTTTGCATACGGGCTCATCCAGGGCGGGGCGCCGATCGGCGGCACGGGCACAAGCGGCGGCTCCTCGACGGGTGACACGGGTACAACGGCCGCGGCGAGCAGCGGCGGATCGGCAGCGTCATCGAGCAGCGGCGAGGCAACGGGGACGACAGCCGCAGACGCGTCAACATCGGGCGCGAGCAGCTCTGGGACCGACACCGGGGACCCGGGGGGTTGCGCCGACGGCAGCCCCGATGCGGGGGACGTCTGCTACGTCATGGGCACGAGTGTGCTCGTGGGCGCCGGCCCGCGCGCGATCGTTGTCGCGGACCTTGACGACGATGGCGCGCTCGATCTCGCGGTGGCGAATGGCGGGGACGACGAGGTCACCGTCCGACTCGGTGACGGCGCCGGCGAGTTCGGCCTCGACACGCTGTACGCGGTCGGCAACAACCCGGCAGCGATGCTCGCCGGTCACTTCGACGATACGTCGCCCGTGCTCGATCTTGTGATCGTGGCTGAGGCAGGCGGATCCGTTGGGCTCCTGGCAGGAACCGGCGGCGGATCATTCGCAGCCGCTACCAACTTCGACGTCGGCACCCAACCAGGCGCCATCGCGACGGGCGATTTCGACGAAGACGGGCTCCGCGATTTAGTGATCGCGAACAACGGCAGCGATGACCTCAGCCTGTTGCTCGGCAACGCCGCGGGAGGGTTTGCGACCCAAACGACGATCGTCGCGGGCAACGGACCCGTTGCCGTCGCCGCAGCCGACTTCACCGGTGACGGCAACCTCGATCTCGCCAGCCTCGCCGGCTCGGCGCTCAGCCTGCGCGGCGGCAACGGCTCGGGCGGGTTCGGCAGCGCAACGAACTATGAGGTGGGTGGCACGACCTCGGCGGTGGCGGTGGCGGATTTCAATGGCGATGGCGACCTCGACGTGGCCGTGACAAGCAGCGACCTCGATCAGGTGACGATCGGCCTCGGCAACGGCATCGGCGGGTTCGGCCCAGGCGTACCGTTTTCCACGAGCGCCGGCCCGGCAGTCGTGCTGGCGGTTGAAGTCAGTGGCGACACCCATCTCGACCTCGTCGTTGTCGCCACGGAAGACGATGCGGTTGACGTCCTGGTCGGCAACGGCCTGGGTAGTTTTAGCCCGGCGGAGTCGTACACCGTCGGCAACGCCCCCAGCGCGCTCGCCACCGGCGACGTAAACGGCGATGAAGTCGCGGACCTACTCGTAACGAATCAGTCCGACGACGACGTCGCCGTGCTGTTGTCGAATCCATGAACGTTCTTCGGGCACGCCCGGGTGTTGCTTAGATCTGGGGCGGCGCCGAGACACACGGCACCGCGCACGGCACACCGCTACCTCGACGACTTCAGGCACCGCAGGCCGCTTCGATTGCCATGGCTGCGTCGGGGCATATATCCGAAAGGCCTTGCGAAGCCATGAGCTCCGCGCATTCAAGCGAGTTGATGCGCCCATACAGGTCTTCGCCGGCAGCGCCGCACTCCGGCGAGACGCGGTGGTAGTACGCTAGGAAGGTTTCGCAGTCGGCGGCGGCCTCGATCGGCCGCCATGAAGCACATAGCGATCAACTCGCCATAGTCGGCGCACAACTGGCTGACCATCCCGCCGGTCGTCCCAGCCGAGGTCGTGGTTCCCCTACCGGTCGTGGTGGTGCCTCCGACCTCCGGCGTCGACCCCGTACCGTCGGCGATCGTCGTGCCGTCGCCAGCGTCGGTGCCGGTCGTGGGCGCATCGGTCGTGGGCGCATCGGTCGTGGTTGCGTCCGTCGTCGGCGTGTCGGTCGTCTCGTCGGCGGATGTCGGCGTCGAGTTGTTGGTCGCCTAGAGGTGCAACGGCGCCGAGGCACACGGTGTGCCGCTCGCGCGGCACACCTCTACCTCGACGACTTCAAAAACCACAGATCGCTTGGAGCGCCATGCCTTCGTCAGGGCATGCACCATCCACGAGCTCCCCGCACTCAAGCGAGTTGATGCAACCAAAAAAGTCTTCGCCGGCATCGCCGCACTCCGGTGAGATCTCCTCGAAGAGCGCTTGGTAGTATTCGCAGACGCCGGCGGCCTCGTCCGGGTCCTCCATGAAGCACATGCCGATCAACTCGCCATAGTCGGCGCACAGCTGGCTGACCATCCCGCCGCCGGTCGTCCCAGCCGAGGTCGTGGTGCCGAACGTGGTTCCGATGCCGGTCGTGGTGGTGCCGCCGACCTCCGTCGTCGACCCCGTTTCGTCGCCGATCGTCGTGGAGTCGCCAGCGTCGGTACCGGTCGTCGGCGCGTCGGTCGTCGGCGCGTCGGTCGTCGGCGCATCGGTCGTCGGTGCGTCCGTCGTCGGCGCATCGGTCGTCGGTGCGTCCGTCGTCGGTGTATCCGTCGTCGGTGTGTCCGTCGTTTCGTCGGCCGATGTCGGCGTCGAGTTGTTGTCGTCGTTCCCGGACGTCTGGCCGTTGCCACCCGTGGATTCCTGGCCGCCTGTGCCATCCTCTTCGGTGGTTGAAGGGCATGCGACGGACAGAGCGCCAAAGGAAAGGAAGAAGGCGATGTTGGAGTTGCGATCGAAGTTCATCCTCAGTCCTAGTTCTGCTTCTCCCAAAGTTGACGCCCCGGCACCGTGCCGGAAGACGCCGCCGCTGCGCGGAGAAACGGCGGGAACGCTATCCGTCGGCCTGACGGTGCGTCAACGCGATTCTTCAGTCGGTTCGCACGGCCCACCATGCAAAGGGGCGAACAGACGATCGTGAGGCGGGAATCATGGGCCGAAGCGGGGACCACCGGGGGTCCGAGTGTGCCCAGGGCTACCCCCTTGTCCGATACCGAGGAGGTAATGAGCGGGCGGCCCCGCGGAAACGCGGCGCCCGATTTCGAGCACCGAGGGTGCTCGCGTCCGCCGACCGGCGTCTAAAACTCAGGCAAGCCTGCAACGTCTTCGGGCTTCATCGATCGAGGGCGCGACATTTGATCCTGCGCGACCGCGGTCTGCAGCTCCATGAGCTTGGGCAAGAGCTCCTTGTTGGTCGCATTCAGCGTGGCGAGCAGGGCCCCTGAAAAGCCGGTGTGGTTGGCGACTGCGCCGTAGAGATCGTCGAACACCTTGGCGAGGCGCGGCTCGACCGAATCCGACTCCGGCCGGTGTTGGGTGCGATTGCTCGGCTTCACGGCAGCGATCGCCGCCTCGACGTCGCCCGTGCCGATCCACTCGATCGTCTTGGTGATCGTGCCCGCGGGATCCGTGAGGACCTCGTCGTACGTCTGTAGACGCGCCGGATAGCGGCGCAAGCTAATATCGCGAACGAGCGCAAAGTTCTCCATCCACCACTCATACGCCGGCGGAAACACCAAGGGCGGCCGGAAGTCGGGCATCCGTTCGGCATTGCGCTCGTTCTCGATGGCGTACAACCGGTTGATCGACGCCTCGTATTCGCGCCACTCGCGGACGTTCGCCACCAACTTCTCTATGTAGGAGCGTTCGCTCCGCACCACCCCCGGGACGAACACCTTCACGGCGTAGCCGACCACGTGCTCGGGAAGAAAGTACTTCCCGGTCGTCGGGTGCGGGTTCGTCCGGTAGTAGATCCCGTGCCGTAGCACCGACTCGTAGAACCCATCGGGGTTGGCATCCTTGAGCACGGTCTCCCAGTTGCGCGGAAACTGTTTGCCGAGCACCGGCAGGCCCGCCGCCGCCAGGACCTGCATCCACATGCTCGTGCCGCTGCGCTTGGTACCGCTGACGAGGATCATTGGCGTTATCGTACGTGCTTGCGACCGGAGCCGCGTGCGACACGGCTCACAGGCGGTGGAGGTTCTCGCGATACTCCTTCTCCATTCGCGTCCCGTCCGCGAGCTCGACCGCGCGTTCGTACGCCTGCCGGGCCTTGTCCTTTTGCCCGAAGCGAAGGAAGCAGTGGCCGCGGATCTCGTGCGCGCGCGGGCTATCCGGGTCGAGCGCGATCGCCCGATCGACGCTTGCCCTCGCCGCGAACGTCTCGGCCGCAGCGAGCTCGGTGCGCGCGCGGATGGTCCAACCCTCGGCATGCTCGGGCAACCGGCGCGTGAGCTGCTCGGCGATGCTCAGGGCGATGCGCTCTTGCTCGGCACGGATCCACAGTTTGGTCGCAAGATCGGCCGCGGGAAGCAGCTCCGCCGCCGGCCGGTCCTCGTCGAGCATCCGCTGCCAGGCCGAACGCGCGCGCGGGGCCGCAAGCTTGGGCTTGCCCAGCCGGGACTCCGCCGCGGCCCAGGCCAAATACAGTCGCCCATGCTTCGACTCAGGCACGTGGCTGAATCCCCGCCGCGCCGCGAGCTCGGCTTCCTTGCGATCGAAGAGGCGGACATAGGCTTCCGAGAGCAACAAGCGCGACTCGACGTCGCTCGGATCCCGCTGAACCAGGCCGGCAGCGATCGCCCGTGCCTCCTCGGCCTTTGCGCGATCATCGGTGGCCAACGCGACACGGGCCCGCTCCCGCTCGATGGTCGTGGGTTCAGCGCCGAGCTGGGCGGCCTTGGCCAGCAGCTTTTCGTAGTCGATCCGCCGGTCGCCAGCGTCGGCACCGAGGCGAACGTAGAGCACCACGGTTTGGGCGGCGATGCCCTTCTCTTCCACGAGCTCGGACAGGAGCTTGCGCGCGCGACTGGTCCGCGAAGCGTCCGCCAGGAAGTACGCGAGCTGTTCGCGATAGCGGACCGAACTCGGGCAGGTCTTGGCCGCTTGTTCAAGCAGCGCCTGCGCCTTGGCGACGCCCTCGGGTTCGCTCGCGCGCCCGCGATTCCAAACGTCGGCGAGCAACAACATCGCCTCAGCCGGGACCGGTTCGCGATCGATCGCGCGCTGGAGCGCCACCTTGGCCTTGCGTAGGTCTGGCTCCGACTGGGCCAGATAGGCCTCGCCTAGCCCGGTCCACGCACGCGGTGCCCACGGTTCCTCCTCCGAGATCGATTCGAGCTTGCGCAGGGCCGTGGCCTTGTCGCCGAGGTGAATCTCGGCGCGTGCGCGCGCAACCTCGATTTCGATGCGTCCCGGCATGAGTTCTTCCGTGCGACGGATCCACGGTTCAGCCTCTCGCCAACGCCCTTGCTCGACCAAGGCAAGCGCCTGCAGGTAACCGACACGGGGGTGCTCCTGCGGAAGGCCGGCGAGGGCCGTAAGCGAGTCGACGAGCTCACCTCGAGTCAACGTCGCCCACGCGCGACCGATGGATTTCTCTACCTCCGGCAGATCGGCATCGGCAAGCCACTTGGTCGCCAGATCCGCGTCGGCGGCCTCGAGCGCGGTCTCGATGGCAAGGCGCACGGCCATGCGGTCCCATTTCGGCAGCCCGTCCCAGGCCTCCTGTAGACGACTCACGCCCTGTTCGAACTCGCCGGCGTGCACGTGAACGACCGCACGGGCCAGCAGCGTGTTGTAGCGGTCGCGGGCTGGTAACGCCTCAGGCTGCTCGAGCAACTGATCCGCCACGCTCGCCACGCCGGTCGGCTCGCGGCCGAGGACGGCATTGAACAGCGCCTCATCCGCGGCCAAGCCGAGGTGCGAACGCGCGAGTTCCCGGGCCCGAGCAAGCTCGGCGAGAGCCTCGTCGGGAAGGCGAAGTTGGAGGAGGAGCCGTGCCCGCACGCGCCGTAACGGAGCATTTGCCGGCAATGTCGCCAGCGTCGCGTCGATGTTGCTAAGCGCGCCGCGCAAGCGCTCATCGTCGTCGGGGGCGAGGGCGAGCTCGACGAGACCGCCGAGCCAGGCCGCCTCGGCGCGGACGGACACGTCGTCGCTGGCGATGGCGTTCGACCCATCGAGTTGTTCACGGGCCTGCGCCGGATCGCCGTCACCAAAGGCGATCTCGGCGGCAGCCAAACGCGCGGCCGGATGATCGTCGCCTGCGGCGGCGACGGCCGCTCGCGCTGCTTCCTCGCCTTCGGCGAACTCGACCCACAGGTGCGCTCGCAACATCGCGCGTTCGGCTAGGCTGTCACGATCGCCGGCCTCGCGTTGCAGGCTGGCATCGAGCAGCTCGGCACCGAGACGGAGCTCCGGCGCCGCACCGACCTTGGCGTGCTCGCGCGCCGACTGCAGCGCTTGGCGAACCGCATGACGATCGGCGTAGATCTTGAACCCGATCCCGGCCGCGACGACCGCCACCGCGACCACCACCAGCTGCATGACCCGCTTGATCACATGCCGCCGACGCTCGCGTCGGATGTCCTTGATCAAGTTGCCACTGCCAGTGGCGAGCCGTAGCCCCCGCGATGTCGAACGGTCTGGTCGGCCGCGGGTCTCACCCATCGAACGTCGACTTTACGATCTCAGTCGTGGGGACGGCGAAGGTTGTGTGGGCCTCGCGGCGATTGCGCTCGATCGCGCGCCCGACCGGTGAGCGCGCGAACCGACCCGGCGCCGTTCCGGGGTTTCCGGCGGGGGCGACCGCCACCCTCACTCGCCCGTGCGGACCACATCGCGCTTTGCCCACGGCGCGATCGGCTCCGGCGGCGGAGGCTTGCGCCCGACTTGGCGCCCCTTCTTGTTGGCCTCGCCGATGTGGTGATGTTTGCGATACGCGGCCAGCCCCGGCAAATAGGGGTGTGCTTTTTCCGCGACCTCGGCGAACAGGCCGAGCGGTGTCCCGCTCGCGCGCCGCTCGTCGACGAGAATGAACTTGCCGTCGTTCCACTGCCACAGCTGATCGATCGTGGTGTTTTCGACCACCGTGCTGTCGTCCAGATGCCACCAGATCACCACGCGCGAAGCAGCGACGCCGGTGCGTTTGTCGAGGTCGAGGCGCGTCACGTCGTGATCGACGACCACGAGCTTCTCCCCGACATCCTCATGGTCGGCGAGGAACCGTTGCTGGGCGTCGGCGGGCAGGTACTCGGCCGCGCGATCGATGTCACGCCAGCGTAGGGCCTGATTGTACGCTGCGCTCGCGTCGCGCAGCTTCTCCTGCATCCCGTCGCCGCTCATGCACGCGCCGAGAAGCGCCGCTCCGATGGACGGAAACATCGCCAGATTTACGTTCACCGGCCGCACGGGCAGCACCGTAGGGTGCGGCCGCAGTTCACCGCCAGTTTTCGGCGGATGCACGCTATAGCGGCGCTTGCGGGCCCTCAACGCTCGGCCCAGGTCGGCGTCCCCGCACGACCCGTGGGATTCGGGCGTAGTCGACGCGCACATCCACGTCCCAACCAAGTTCTCCGAGCCAGGCGCCCACGGTGCTCGCCTGGCCAGCGCCGACCTCGAGAAAGACCGCGCCACCCGGTGCCACCGCGTCGCGCTCGCGCAGCTGATCGATCAGCCGCGCGATCACCCGCAGGCCGTCGTCACCGCCGTCGAGTGCGATGCGCGGCTCGAATGCCGCAACTTCGGGCTCAAGCGTCGCAAGCTCGCCGCTGCAAATATACGGAAGGTTGGCCACCACCGCATGGAAACCGCCGGTCGGAATGTCGACGCCTAGGAGTAGATCGGATCGGACGAAAACCAGGTCCGCAAGGAGGCGAGTGGCGTTGGCTCGGGCCACGGCGAGTGCGTCCTCGGAGATGTCCACCGCCATCAACGCGGCGTCCTCACGCCCATGCCGCAGCGCCAGCGCGATCGCGCCGGAACCGGTACCGACGTCCAGCACTCGCGGCGCCGTCACACCGCGGAGGTCCTCGAGCACCCAATCCACGAGGTGTTCGGTCTCCGGCCGCGGGACGAGCACCCGTCGGTCGACCTCGAGCTCGAGCCCGAGGGCGTGGAAACCCCGACGCCCTTCGATGTACGCCACGGGCTCCCGCGCGAGCCTGCGCCGGACATACCCCCGAAACCGCGCCCGCGGCTCGTCCTCCACCGGCCGATCATGCTCGACGTAGAGCTGCATCCGTGTGCAGCCGAGCGCGAAGGCCAGCAGATGTTCGGCGTCCACACGCGCGTTACCGATCCCCGAGCGCGTGAGCTTCTCGTGCGTCCAGCGCAGGAGCTCCCCGACGGTCCATGTCTCGAAGCGACCCCCGCCGGAGCGGCCAGGATCGGCGCCTCCGAAGCTCGGGGGCGGCGCAGGCGCGCGGGGCGGTGGACTGCTCACTGGGTGCGAGCATGGCGAAAGGACAGAGAGTTGCGTCGTTCGACCGATGTGTAGCTCCCACATCTCGGCGTGCGCCACCGCACCGCCGGACAAATGACACTTGGTACCGGAACGCGACAGTGCCACCCTGGATCCGGCCCCCTGCCGCCACTGCCTGGCCGATACCGGCCAGTTTTGGTTTCCATGCGACGCGTCACCACATTCCTTTGCGGGCTCTGGCTCGCCTTGTCCGCCGCCGCCGAGCCGGCCGCGCAGGCGCGGGTGCGTTCCGAAGAGGGGACGCCCCGCTCCGCGGCAAGCAGGCCCGACGTCCCCCGCCCGTTGGTGGTGGTGCGATCGCTTGGACCCGTACCGGCCGAACGCCTGCGGGCCGCGTGTCGGATCCTCCTGCGAACGTATCCAGTGCGTTGCGAGATCCGCACAGGTCGCGATCTCTTCAGCGCCTGGAGTGCGTGGAACCTCGACCGCGGCCAACTCGACGCACGCGCGGCACTCGAACTGCTTTTCGCAGATCGGGAGCTCGATGCGGTCGCGGAGCTGGTCGTCACCGGCGTCGACATGTACGAGGTCGACAAGCCGTACGTCTTCGGACTCGCGAGTCTGACCGATCGTATCGCGATGGTGTCGCTGTCGCGGATCGACAACGACGGATCGGCACGGCGAGACCGCAGGCTCAACAAGCTCGTCCTGCACGAGGTTGGACACGCATTCGGACTGCATCACCACGACGCCCACGATTGCGTGATGCGACAGGACCCCACGGCGGCCTCTCTCGACTCGGCGCCCAACGGGCCGTGCGAGTACTGCCACGCCGAACTTAGCGAGCAGAGCGCCCGGCTGGCGCGACCGAATCAAGCGGCACTCGATCGAACACGCGGGCAGCTCGTCCGGGGCCAGTACGATGCGGCCCGGGCCACACTCGCCACGTTGCTCGAGGCCGGGGTGTTCGACACCGACCTCTTGCGCTCGTTCGCCAGCGCCTTCTTTGAGGCCAAGCAGTACAACGAAGCGATCAGCGTGCTGCGGTTCGTGGTCAAGCACAATCCGAACCTGGCCGAGGCCCACGTGGATCTCGGGTTGTCGTACCAGATGCGCGGACGCGAGGGCGACCTCGACCTGGCGATCGAACACCTCGACATCGCCGTGGGGTTGCGGCCCGATTGGGAGATGATCGCGGAGCACCTCGAGGCGATCCGTCCGTGAGTCGCGGGGTGGTTGGCTAGTGCCCGGTGTCGGAAGTTCGAGCCGTGCATAACCCGGCACGAACTTCCGATACCGGGCACTAGCCGCCGAACTGCGCGCGGGCGGCTGCGAGGGCGTGCTCCTGCGATCGCGCACGCTCCCCCCCGTATTGATGGACGACGCGACCGTCGCGATCCAAGACGATGACCGTCGGCAGCCGGGCGGCGCGCAAGCGCGTCGCCAGAGCGCCCTGCGGATCCCACCCGAGAACGAACGGTAGCGTCGTATCGGTCCAACCCTCGGGATCGAGCGAGACCAGGAGCACCGCAACGTCGTCGGGCCGCTCGTCTTGCAACCGCTGGTAGTCGACATAGCCGGCCGCATCGACGTGCTCCGCGTCGACCAGCTCGAGCACCACCACCTTGCCGCGCAGGGCGGTCGTCGTCACGCTCCCGCCGTGCAGGAGAGGAACGACCACATCGAGCGTTTCACCGGTGACTGCGCGGCTCGGGGGCAGTGGACCCGACGGCGTCGCCGACGCAGGGAGCGTTGCTGTGGTACCGGCCGGACGGCACGCGCCGACGAGCCCACCCACGAGCCCGACAACCATGGGCAACGCGACGCCACGCGGGTTCATGCCGAGTGCACAGCCTCGACGAGGTGAGCCACCATGCCGGGGTCGGTGTGGCGGGAAATGCCGTGGCCGAGGTTGAAGATGTGTCCGCGAGCCAGTCGCCCAGCCTCGACGATTGCACGTGCCTTGGCGCTGATCACCTCCGGCGTGGCGAACAGTGCCATCGGATCGAGGTTCCCCTGCACGATCCGATCCCGCCCAACCACATCGATCGCGCGATCGAGCTCGATGGACCAGTCAATGCCGAGCACGTCCGCATCCAGCTCCGCC
The DNA here is from genome assembly GCA_902826865.1 of uncultured Myxococcales bacterium. Classification (GTDB taxonomy): domain Bacteria; phylum Myxococcota_A; class Polyangia; order Nannocystales; family Nannocystaceae; genus Xiheibacterium. Next base: position 829 of record CADEGN010000004.1, on the reverse strand, counting down.
GCTTGACGGAGCAGGCTTGCATTGCCGCGCAGGAACACGATCACCGGGACGCCGTACGCCTTCACCGCGGAGACCAAGCGCCGAAGGTGTGGGAGTACGTGGACGCGATAGTCGTCGGGCGCGAAGGCAGCGCCCCAACTTTCAAAAATCTGCAGGGCGTCGACCCCCGCGGCGACCTGCCCCCCGAGATACTCGATGAGCAACGTGGTAATGCGCTCGAGCATGGCCGCGAAGAGCGCCGGCTCGCGGAAGGCGATGGTCTTGGTGTGCTCGAACTCGCGGCTGCCGCCGCCTTCGATCAGATAACTCGCCGTGGTCATCGGCGCACCGCAGAAGCCGATCAGGGGTACGCGGTCGGCCAGCGCCGCCTTGCATGCGCGAACGGCCTGGTACACGTAGTCGAGGTGGTCGGCGGCACGCCCCCATGGCAGGGCTTCAACCGCCGTGCGGGTGCGGATCGGCTCGGCCACCACGGGCGCCGGATTGAACCGCACCGGTACCCCGATGGCGTCGAACACCACCAAGATGTCGGAGAAGAGGATCGCCGCGTCGAGCCCAAAACGATCGATCGGCTGCCGCGTAACCTCGGCGCACAGCTCAGGACTGCGGCACAGCTCCTCGAACGTCACTCGCGCCCTTACCTCGCGGTACTCGGGCAGATAGCGTCCGGCCTGTCGCATCACCCAGATCGGCGTGTGGGCGGGCCGCTCGCCGCGACACGCCTGCAGGAAACTAGTGTTGCGAAGCGCCATGCGCGGCGACTATACCCCGACGAGCCGCGGGCGCCTCGCCGTCGGTCGTGTCGCCCGCCTTGCGTCCCACCGCCCCA